>JBBRED010000010.1:0-54785 GCA_038203335.1 Haliangiales bacterium
GACGCGAGCCGAGCGCGGCGCGCAGGCCTCTCAAATCGCACGAACCGAGTTCCAACCGCAGAGACATCCGCTCGATCATACGCGCCCGCGTTAGGGAGAGCGCCGCCCGTGCCCCGGTTCTCGACCTGTTCCGCGTGCAGAACAGCAGCCCCCGGGGACATCGAGCGTCACGCCTCGTCGCCCAGCAGCACGTCCGCGACGTCCTCGGGGAAGGTCAGGTTCCGCCCGTCGATGCGCACCGTGCGAAAGGGTTTCGCCGCGCCACCGTCGGGCAACGGGGTTGCCGCGGGCAGACCGTGGTTCAACATCGCCGCGGCACATCCCGGCCAATCGCCGTCGTGGCGCGGCTGATTCTGCGAAGCCCACGAGAGCGTGCCCACGACATCGCTGCCGTGGCCATGGGGCTCGCGAAAGCTCGCGCCATGATCGAGCAGGAATTCGGCGAGCTCGGGTCGGCCGCGAAACACCGCCCAGTTGAGGGCGGAGCCGTCGATATCGCCGCCGCGCGTGGCGACGGGCCAGCCGAGCTCGACCATCAGTCTCACCGCGTCGTCACGGCCGGCCATCGCGAGTAGCGGCAACTGTTTGAGCTGCGACGGCGAGAGGTTCGTGATCAGGTCGGAGTTTGACGCGAGCCAGCGTCGCGCTTCGGTCGCGTCCGCGCGCGTCGCGGCCGACACGAACTTCTCCAGCATCACGATGCGGCGTCACTGAAGCCAGATCGAGTACAGCGGCGTCGGGAACGAGAACGTGCCTGCGTACGTGTTCGAACCGAACGTTCGCTGCGCCCCCTGGTAGCCAGAAGCCGAGAGGCGTCCGGTTCTGATGCCGACGAGGAAGCTCCCGGACGGAATCTCCCATGTGCCCGCGTAGTACTTGCGGCCATTGATGACCACGAAGCGCGAGAAATCTCCCGCGAATGCCGAGCCGGTGCCTTTGAAGCAGATCCGATCGCCGGAGAAATCCGTGCGTGAATACAGCCAGAGCGAGTCGTATGCGCAGGCAAAATCCTGTTCGGGCGAGGCGCTGACCGGCGTGTAGCCAACGTAGATGACGGTTGGTTGATCGCTCAGGCGCGCCTGGTTCTGGTCGCGTTGCTCGCGCACCGTGATCGCGCGCGGCTCCGACATCACGACCTCACCATCGGGCCCGACGGTAGCAACCGTGTCGTAGACGACCGTGTCGTCGTCCAGCGGCGCGTCGTCGTCGTCGACCGAAGTGCCGGCGTTCTCCGTGAGGCAGCCGGCCGAGGACAGCGCGATGACCGCGCACGCGAGAGCAGCGTAGAGGTTCTTCATCGCCGGGGTAGTGCAGCGCAGCCCCTCCCATGTGACATGATTCGGTCCAAAATCGTACTCAGGCGTTCGCGCGCGCACTCGCGCTCCACGGCGGCGGGTTCCGTAGTGATCAGGTCGCGAAGACGCGCTCGATCGATACGTCGAGCTGGCTGTCGATCAGGCGAAGGACGCTGTCGACCTCGCTCTCGGATAGATCGAGCCGGCCGACCAGCCGGGCACGCGTGCCCTCGAACAGGCTTTCGCGGATCGCGGCGATCCAGCGCGCGACGGTGGCGCGGTGAACGCGATACAGCGTCCCGATCTCGTCGATCGAGAGGTCGTCGAGGAATCGGTAGCGCAGCAGCGTGCGCTCGCGATCGGTGAGCTGCTCTGCCGCATCGGCGAATGCGCCGCGAAATTCATCGCGGTAGCGCTGCTTGAGCGACGCGAGTAGCGGATCGACGGCACCGGCGAGCTCGCCAACCGCGTGCGGATCGACCGGCACCTCGCGCCGTGCGCGCATCCGATCGATCGCGCAGCGGATCGCGGCCGCGCGCAGCCAACCCAGCAGCGCACCGCGACCGGCGTACGACGCGAGCCGCGGTGAGGCGTCGTCGGCGACGAGCACGAGCTTCTCGAGCAGCTGCGCCTCGGCATCCTCGGCGAGCCCGGGCTCGAACGACCGGCGCAGCGCGCTGCGGATCTCCCGCACGAATCGGACCTCGAAGACGGCGAGTGCACCGGGGTGCCCCGATACGCAGCCAAACGCGATCCACAGGTCGCCGGCGTGCAGCGACCGCAACACCGGGCGGCCGCGGCTGTCGAACGTGACGCGCTCGGCGAGATAGCCCGCGAACGCCGACGGATCGAGCGCGACCTCGGGCACCTCGGCCCGCGCACGCGTGATGACCTCGGCGAGCTCGACGGCGACATCGTCGCCCGCGCTGGCGCGCAGCTCCGCCGGGAGGCGCGCGAGGAACTCGTCGAGGATCACCGGCGCGCCGCCAGCCACGCGCGAATTTGCCGCGCGGTGCTCGGTGACGCCGTCTCGAGCGTGGTCTCCTCGAGTGCACGCGCGGCGGTGCGATCGCCCGCTGCGTCGAGGATCGTGGCCTTGACGTGTCGGGCCGCGGCGAGCCGGCGAACATCGTGCTCGCGCAGCGCGATCGCGATCGCGCGATCGATCGAGGCCATCGCGTCCGGCGCGCGGACCGCGAGCTGCGCCTCGGCGAGTGGCGTCAGGATCGAGAGCAGCGCCACGTGGTCGTGACCGAAGCCGGCTTCGCTGATCGCGACGAGCTTCGTGCACGTGGTGATCGCCCGCGCGAACGCACGCTCGCGGACGAGCAGATCGCAATCTGCGAGCTGGGCCATGAACACGACGAACGGCTCACCGCTGGTCGCCGCGAGCGCCGCACCCTTGCGTTGGGCCTGCCGCGCCGGCCCGAGCCGGCCGCGCATCGCCGCGATCTCGCTCCGCGCAAGCTCGATCCGCGCGCGCAGCGACGGCGACTTCGCGAGCCGCTCGGCCTCGCCGACCGCCGCCTCGGCCGCCGCCAGATCCTCGAGCTCGAGGAACAGCGCCGCCGACGAGAACTGCGCCTCTGCGACCGCAACGTCCGACGAGCCGGCGAGGGCGATCGCGCGCTGGACCGTGGCCCGCGCCTCGGCGGGTTTGCCCTGGTAGTAGTGCGCCGCCGCGAGCTGGAGCAGCGTGTCGACGCGCGTCGCGACCGCCGTACCGAGGTGCTCTTGCCCCGCGGCCACGCGTGCGAGCACGACCGTCGCCTCGGCGTTGCGCCCGGTCATCATCAGATCTCTGCCGAGGAAGCCGAGCTCGCGGATCACCGGCGCCGAGTCGTGCTCGAGCACCGCCTCGAGCCCGGCAACCGCCTCGGTCGCTGCCGCCGCTGCGCCCACGTGATTCATGCGGCGGCGCTCGATCGCCGCGATCTCGGCATCGGCGAGTGCGCGATACACGCTTCCGGGCTCGAAGCTGGAGCGCGCGGCGGTGGCGAGCTCGAACGCACCGTCGCCCCCGAACGCCGAGAGCGAGAGCTGCGTCTTCGCCAGCGGCATGCGATACGCCGCGCCACCGTTCTTGAAGTACGCGATCGCGGACTCGCAGTACTGCCGCGCGACCTTCGGATCGGCGCGCTCCGCGAGGCACTGCGCGCGATCGAGCTCGGCGAGCAAGGGATGCGTGCGGCCGACGAGCTGGTTCGCCAGCGCGCGCGCCTTGGCGAGGTGCGCGCGGCTCGTCGCGGCATCTGCGCCGACCGACGCCGCGGCGAGCGAGATGGTCGCATCGATGACCCGGCGGTCGACCTGCCCGTACGTGGCCACCGCGAGCGCGAGCTGTTGCTCGGCGAGCGTGCGAACCTTCACACCGTCGCCCTGGCTACCGGCGAGCTGGATCCGCGTCGACAGCAAGAGCTGGCGCAATCGCACGCCATTGCCGGCGGCCTCCACGAGACGATCCGCGGCACCGAGCACGCGCGCCGCCTCGGCGAGCTTGCCGCGTGTGATCAGCGCGCCGGCGAGCCAGCCCGTCGCTTCGGCTTCCCCTGCGCGATCACCGATCGCGTGGGCCTGTTCAGCGACCGCGCGCAGCGTGGCCTCGCCGGCCGGCGCCAATCCGTCGCCGACCTCGAGTCGGCCGAGTGCGAGCCGAACCTCGACCTCGAATGCCGGGATCGCAAGGCGCTGCGCGGCGGCCGCCGCATCGCGCAGCTTCGCGAGCGCGTCGTCTCCGCGGCCGACATCGTCGAGGGTGCTCGCGGCGGCCACGCGATCGCGGATCGCTTCGACGGCAGCGCGTGTCGAGGCGCCGACATCGGCCGGCAAGACCGCGGCGACCGCATCGATGCAATCGGGCGGGGGCAACCCGAACACGGCGGCAGCGAGCTCCGCCGGCTGGTCGAGAGCGAGCACGATCTCGAGCTTGCGGAGATGGCCGTCGAGGCAGACCAAGCGCTGGCGCCCAGCGGTGGTGGGATGCGGCTCGTCGGCACCGCATGCCGACTGGTATGCGTTCGCCCACGCGCTCGCGTACGTGTCGAGCACGGTCGCGACATCTGCAAACCCGATCGGTCCGGTCGCACCGGCGAAGCGCCGCTCGATGCGGGCACGCGCTTCCGCGTTCCAGGCCCCATGCACGCGCGCCGCGGCGAGCTCGCACTCCGACCGCTGCGGCCCGCCCGCAGCCACCATGCCGATCGAGGCCGCGCTCGCGGCGACGACGACGAGCGCGCCGGCGACCGCGAATCGTCGGCGCCGACCGAGCCCGCGCTCGAGCGCCGTGGCCACCGCGGCCAGCCCCGGATAGCGGCGTGCCGGATCATCGGCGTGGGCGCGATCGAGGATCGCCGCGAGCCAGCCCGGCACGGTCGGCGTGACCTCGCGGAGCGAGAGCGCGAATGCGTATTGATCCGAGCGCGGATCCGCGGGCTGCCCGGCGAGCTCCGGCGCCATGTACGCCGGCGTGCCCGCAGCGAGGCCATCGCCGCCCGCCACGAGTGCGAGCCCGAAATCGATCACCCGCACGCGGCCATCGTCGCCGACGACGAGGTTGTCGGGCTTGACGTCGCGGTGCACGAGCCCGGCTGCGTGTGCTGCTGCGAGCCCGCGTGCCGCCGCAGCAAACACCTCGACCACGCGGCGCACCGACGGTCGCATCGCGAGTGCCCACGCCTGCACGGTCTCGCCGTGGACGAGCTCCATCGCGATCCACACGCCACCCGCGAACGTGCCGACATCGTGCACCGCGACCACGTTGGGATGTGCGAGCTTCGCGAGTGCGCGACCTTCGCGCAGTGCTCGCGCATCGCCGGCATCGTCCGGTGCCCGGACAACCTTGAGCGCGATCGTGCGATCGAGCTCGGGATCCATGGCCTCGTAGACGTGGCCCATCGCGCCGGTGCCGCGGATCCGCTGGACGACGTAGCGATCGATCGCGGTGCCGATCGCGATGTCGCCGTGCTCGACTTCGCCGGTTCGGCCCACGCGGATCGCAGCCGCGATCGTCTGCCGGCACGCCTCGCATCCATCGACGTGACGATCGAGCTCGGGTGAACCGGACCCGGCGACGTAGGCCGCGATCGCTTCGGTCGCCGGACAGTCCACGCCGCCATCACTATCGCGATCTGCTGGCGATCGCTCGTGAATTCGCTCGATGGAGTTTTTTATGCGACAGCTGCCCACCTCGTCCGTCTAGGAGCGTGAATCGATCCCTCCTCGTCTGTCTTGTCGTTGCGTGCGGCGGCTCCCACGATGTCGTGCTCGAACCCGATGCTGGCCGGGAGCGGCTTGATGCGGCGATCTCGATCGATACCGCCCCGCCGCAGGTCGTGCCGTCGAACGGCGGGCCCCTCCAGTCCACCGGCCTCGCGATCGCACCGCCGAATGGCGCGTTCTCGACCACCACCGACTGCGTGACGCCATCGGTCCTCGGTGCGTGCGAGGTCGTCGACCAGAGCGACGGCTCGGAGCTGTGCGCGTGTCGTGCGGATCGATTCACGATCGGCACGCTGCGCGTCACCGGCACACGCGCCCTGGTGCTGCTCGCCTTCGACGAGGTCATCGTCGGCGGCACGCTCGACGTGGGTGGTGACCGAACCACGAACGGTCCCGGCGCGAGCCGCGACTACGCGACCACCGCTACCTCGCTCACCGGCGGTGCCGGCGGCAGCTATGGGACCAGCGGTGGTGGTTCCGCGGCGATGGCGTTCGGGGATCCCGCGCTCGTGCCGTTGCTGGGCGGAATGCGCGGCCAGGACGCGTGCAACTCCACGCGCGGCGGCGGTGGCGGTGGTGCGCTCCAGATCACCGCGGGCGGCGCGATCACCGTCAGCGGCACGATCCTCGCCGGCGGTGGTGGCGGCAACGGCGGCGGCAGCGGCGGCACCTGCGTCGGTGGGCCGGGCGGCGGCTCCGGCGGCGCGATCCTCCTCGAGGCCCCGGTCGTCACGGTCACGGGCACGGTCGCAGCGAGCGGCGGTGGCGGCGGTGGCGGTGGCTCCAACGACTTCGGCAGCGGCGGGGTCGCGGGCAACGGCGCACGGACCGGTGGCTTGGGCGGCTCCGGCAACGACAACCACGGCTGCGCGCTCCAGGGATACACGGTCGGCGGCGACGGCGGCCGCGGCGGCGAGCTCGCGAACGGAGGCAACGGCGCGAGCTCGGATTCGGTGTCGGGCTGTCTCGGCGGCACGATCCTCGTCGGCGCCGGCGGCGGTGGTGGTGGCGGCGGTCGGATCCGCGTCAACACCTCGAGCGGGTGCCAGTGCGCCGGTACGTTCACGCCCGCGCCGAGCATCGGCACCGTCGAGATCCGCTAGCTCGTCCGCCGACCATCGCAATCGTCTCGCGTCATGGCGTCGCGGTGATCCGGAGGTTGTCGATCGCCCACGACTCGTCGTCGAGCGACTGCACGCCCTCGCCCTCGAGCGTGAACGCGAACGTTGCGGTCGATCCGGAATGCGGCAGATCGTGGAATGCCGGATCCACGGTCATGTCGTACGCGCTGTCGGTGAAGTACCCGCCGGGACCGCCGAACCCGAGGTCGACGCGCCGCGCGAGCTCGCCTCCTGTGGGCGCGACATAGCTCTGGATCTGGCCCGGTTCCGCGTTCGCGAACGACTCCCGGAAGATCTGCGTGCCGTCGAGGGTTACCTTCATGAAGTCACCGGCGGGGAACGTGCCGGTGCCATCGAGCGAATCGATGGCGGCGAACAGAAAACCGATCGTCAGCTTGGTGTGGACCGGCAATCCGGTCACGGCGATCACGATCGTGTTGCCGGTCGCGCAGCGCAGGAACGTCGGACCGAACTGGTTGAGGGTGGGACCGAGCGGCGCGTAGCCCTGCGATGGCGAGGGCGCGCAGTCGCCGACATCGATCGAAGGCGGCAGCACACCCTCGAAATTCTCGCTGACCACGATCACGGGCCTCGAGGGCGCATCGATCGTCGCAGCATCCGGTGGGGTTGGCGGCGCATCGGGGAGCTGGCCGACCGCGGTGGTGTCACCGCAACCAGCGACGACAAGGCTAGCGAGGAAGAACAGGCGCATTCCTGTAGGAGACACCAGTTGCGATCCGTCGCGGAGAAATCGTGTCTAGAGCGAGGCCGGTCTTGTTTCGGGCTCCGGCGGATCACGGATGCATCGGCACGACCGTCGGCCCACCCGGCACGCCTCCGCCGGTTCCGCCACCGCACGAGCAGCTCCCACCGACGAACGACGCCGCACCGCCGTTGTCGCAGTGCGCCTGATGGCAAAGGTTCGGGATCCTCGGCTCGCCGAGCTCGGTCTGGCCGTCCCCGCCGCAGCATCCGCCCGTGTCACCGCTCGCGCTCGTCGGTCCGCACCGCACCGACCAGCAGGCGGCGGAGACCGTGGAGGTCGGATTCTGCGAGAGCGTCTCCATGCAGAGCCTGCCGGTGTCGGGATTGGTGGGCTCGATCGGATCACAGGCGAGGCCACACCCACGCAGCGGATCGCGTGACTCGGGCTTGACGTCCTCCATCGCGCAGTCGAGCACGGCCTGGATCTGCGCGGTGATCGCGCTGCATCCATTGCCACAAGCCGAGCCCTCGACGCATCGCTCGCCGCCGTCAGCAGGTGCGGCCGAGCCCGAGCCGGCACCCGAGCCCGAGCCGGCGCCCGAACCCGAACCGGCCCCCGAGCCCGAACCGGCACCCGAGCCCGAGCCCGACCCCGACCCCGCCCCCGCAGCGGCTGCCGCTGCAGCGTTGGCCTTCTGAAGGTCCTTGAGGGCGTCCGCCTGGTGTTGGTCGCGCTTGTCCGATGCCGCCTTTGTCCCGCTCACGAGGTCCTTCACTGCCTTCGCGATCGTCTCTGCATTTCCCAACGTGAGCTCGATCTGAACCCTCTCCTTCAACGCGTTGACTTCATTCCTGTAGTTCTCCTCCGCTCGTCTCACGTGGCGTGCGTAGTCACGCGCCGCGTCCTGCGTCAGATCGCACTGGCCGCCGATCTTGGCCCCCGCCATGCCGACCTGCTGCAGCTCCTTCGTCGACGCGAACGGTGGCTGCGAGGCAGACCCCGTGGCCTCGCTCACGCAGCGGAGTTGCTTCTCGTTGGGCGAGATCGACTGCGTCGTGAGGCACGCGAGCGCGTCGCCGGTGGCCATCCCCGGAATCGAAAAACCTCCATGGTCGGAATCACCACCACCCCCACCATCGGCGGTGTTCTCGCAGGTCGCGGCATCGACCTCGCCACGGGCGCAGGCGGCCGCGAGGCACAGGTAGTTTCCATCGCTCGTCCCGCGGCGGACCATCTCCGCGAAGCTGCAGCGAACGTCGTATGGCCTCGGGTGTGCCACGATCTCGAAGAACGCGGCGAGGTTGACGGTGTTGTCGTCGTCCGCAGTGTCGCTGACCTTGAAGCCCTGCAGGCGCCCCGTGATCCGATCGTAGAGCCAGAGTCCGTGCCACGAGCTCGGGTGACGACGCAGCACCGCGCCTTCACGCAAGAGGTCGGCGTACTCGGCGAACCAGCGTGACAGCGGCGCTTCTTCGCCCCGATGCCGCTCGATGTCGTGCACGAGCAGCATGGGCACCGATGTCGCCTGGACCACGTAGGGGAGAACCTCGGCGAGCTGATTGCGTTCGAGACCGAACCGCACGTCAGTGAACGCTGAGGTCATCGCGGTTGCGAGGCGCATATTCTGGAGCTCACCGAGACAGGCGAGATGACGAGACATCCGCTCGAGCACGATCACGACCTCGCGCTGGCTGGACTCGCGCGCCGTGACCGCGGCCACGTAGTCGATCAGGTCGAGATCTCCGATCAGCGAACCCGCGCACTCGGGGTCCTCGGTGAAATTCGGCACCGCCGTGCGAAGGCTGTCTCCGAGGTCGTGGCGAACCCGCCCGGCCCACTCGACGAGGGCGGTCCGGACGATCGCCGCATGCCCGTCGGCCCGGGCGGGGTCGGCCGCGTAGCCCGCCGCCAGCGCCTCGATCAGGGAGGCCTCGACCATGGGGCTCTCCTCGCTGCGCGCGAGCCAGGGTTTCGCGGCGAACCTCTCGAGGCTCACCGCATCCAGGCCATCGATGGCCTGTGCGGTGGTAGCCAGGCTGTCGGATCTGTCGCAGCCCGCGGCGAGGGCCAGCATCCACGCAATGGTGATTCGCATCCCCCCAGGTGCCGCGAGTTGCCAGAAGTCGCATCGAAATCGACGGTCGCCACGCGCGAGAACGCGCAGCTACTCGATGACGGCGGCCGGCGCGACCCAGAGCGTGTACAGCGAATAGATCGAGTTGCTCGCGATCTCTTGCCAGGTCCCGGCCGCATCGCGATGGCGGATCGTGCCCCGACGTCCGGCGACCCACACGCTCCCCGCCCAGCTGCCCGACACCGCCAGTAGATCAGCCGTCGTGCCGATGTCCACCTTGGACCAGGCGGCCCCGTTCCAGTGCGCGACGAGCCCGGCATTACCGACCGCCCACACGTCATCGGCCGCTGCGCCCCACACGGCATTGAACACCTGCATGGGTTGGTTCAGATCGGCGGGCACGGGATAGCGAGCCCACGTTGATCCGTCGTAGTGACCGATCGTGCTCGTGTCGGGTGTGCCCCCCTGGTTGAGCGTCTGGCCGACCGCCCAGATGTCGTTCGCTGCGCTGCCCCAGGTCGCGAACATGTACATGCCGGGCACGTACGGCACGTCCTGCCAGTGCGCACCGTCCCAGTGATGGCTGGTCGGCGAGTAGCCCATCGCCCACATGTTGCTGCTGCTCGTGCCCCACAGGGCCGCCGCCCAGTTCGTGATCGTGCCGTTGACCGTGGCCGTCCATGTCGTGCCGTTGTAGCGCAGGACCGTGCCCTGCCCGCCGAGCGCCCAGATGTCGTCGGGGCCAAACCCGGTCATCTCGTAGAAGATGATCTGCGTGCCGGTCGCGGTGCGCACCAGGGTCCAGGTCGCGCCGTCGAAGTGATCCACCTCGCCGTTCCAGGTCAGCGCGTAGAGGTTGGTCGGCGACGTGCCCCACATGCCGTAGTACGCGTTCACCGAGCTCGTCGTCGTCGTGACGCTCGTGCCGTCGTAGTGGAGGATCGGCGTCTGCTCGCCGCCGAACCAGACCTGGTCGGGACCGAAGCGTGCCGCATCGGCGATCGCGCTGGCATCGGCCATCGCGTCGCCGGACGCGTCGATCACCGTCGCGTCGCCTCCGGCGCCGCTCGCGTCGGGCTTGCCACCGGTCGAGTGGCCGCAGCCCGCGACAAGGACGGCAAGCGCGAGCAGGCGGACCATGCAGGTCCGGACGCAGGTCGAACCGCAGAGTCGCAGCTCGGTTATGATGAACCATGCGTTGGGTGGTCGCGCTGCTGGCGCTGTCTGCGTGCGACCAGGTGTTCGGATTGCAGCGTCACGAGGCCGCGGCGCCGATCGACGCTGCGGCCGGAGCCGTGACGTGCCCGCCAGTGGGCCACGCGCCCGCGTTCGTGCCAGTCGCGCATCAGGTCGCCGTCGGGTGCAGCGAATTCACCACCGGAGAGGTCCGGACCCGGGCCGCGGCGCTGTGTGGCGCTGCGATCGCCGAGGGTCCGCTGGATGGCCCGTTCACCCCGGTGCCCGATCTCCTCGGCAGTGGAACCGGGCACATCGATGTCCCCCGGCTCGCGCCCGAAGGAGACCACTTGTTCGTCCGGACCTGGGACGAGTCGACGCTGGTTGCGCAGATCCGCGCCTACCAGCTCTCCGGGTCCACGTTCACGCCTGCATTCGACGTCACGATCGCGGGCCGCACGTTCGACACCTTCGTGCGGTTCGGGACCCCGTCGAACGCACCAGCCCGCCGGATGTTCTTTCGCGATCCGAGCATCGTGCTCGCCGAGATCGAGCTCGATGCAGCGGGCGCAGGTACCGTGGTGGGTAGCTACAGCGAGGCCCAGCTCGGCGTGGAGAGCATCTATCAGGTTCCCAACCTCTCACCCGATGGGCTTCGCGCGATCTTCCTCGCGCAGTACGAGGGCGTCGGCCGCGTCGTGTATATGGACCGGGCGAGCCTCTCGGATCCATTCCGCACCGTACTGCCCCTCGACGGCATCCCGGCGACCTCGACCTTCGACGCGTTCATGACCGCCACCTGCGAGCGCATCTACTACTCGTCGGCGGGATCGCTGTTCTGGATCGAACAGCGCTGAGCTGCCGGACGGCGCGCCCGAGTACGCTCCGGCTTTGGGGGGCATCGACGACGGCGTCGCTGAATCCGTCGTTCACGAGGATGGCGGCCGGCACTCACCCCGCGCTTCCGGGTAGCAGCTGCCAAGGACGCAAAAGCCGTCACAGTCGAGTTCATCGCTGCAGGCCTTCCGCGTACATGTGCCGGCGTCGCAGCGAAAATCGTCGGGGCACTCCGGGTCGTCGCTGCACGCGATCGCCACGCACCGATTCGTCGACACGTCACAGACGGTGCCGCCGGCGGTGCAGCCCGCGTCGCTCGTGCACCCCGGCGTGCACGTCGCCACGCCGTTGCAGCTACAGGCGAGCGGCTCGCAGATCATCGTGCCGCTGCAACCCGTGTCGGACGTACAATCACCAGGGGCGGGGTTGCAGGCGCCACACCCACTCGGCGCGGTCCCCGGCGGCACACAACTCCCGATCGCCGCACACTGCGCCTGCGTCACGCAGCATTCGCCGCTCGGGCATCCGAGCAGTGGGCAGTCTCGAGGGACCTCGACCACGGTGAGGCAACCGCGATAGGAAACGCGACAGATGCAACCGTCGCACAGGTCCGGCTTGCAGCCCTCCGTCAGCCGGCAGTCCGCGAGATCGAGGTCGTGACACCGTGTGCTGGAGCCATGCTCGCCACAGCCAACGCAGAGGACAGCCAGGACCAACCAGCGCATCGATGCAGTCTGGCACCATCGAGGCCGGGTAGCGATCCGTCTCACGCCAGGCTGAGCCTGCGCTTCGCCGCGACCGGGCGACCGATGAAACCATCGTACGGGTCTCCTGTTGCTCGTCGTCGCCACGCGCACTTGCCTGCCGGCGGCGGGCGGCCGTTTCTGGTTCCGGCGACGCGGTTCGTGCGTCAGTAGGACATGAAGCTTCGGACGCTGACTCCGCCGCCTCGAGCGCTGCGCGATCAGCACGGGCGACTGACGTGCTAGCGTCGAGGAGATGCCTGGATCTCGGGTCGTCGGAGTGCTGGGACGCGTGCTCGTGCTCGTCCTCGCGATCGCGTCATGCGGCGGCGGCAAGAGCGCTCGCTACACACGCGCGCAGGCCACAGCATCACTTGCCAAGAGTCCGGAGTCTGGCGGCGTCGTCCTCGGCGAGTTCAACGTCACGAAGGTCTCCGACGGAGACACGATTCGGGTGGACGGCCTCGAGAGCTCGCTCCGGCTCCTCGGCATCGACACCGAGGAGATCTATCACCACCCCGAGAATCGACGCGCGGCCGAATCGGACTGGCAGCAGTACCTCAAGGACCAGCGCGCTGGGCACCAGCGTCCGGTCAAGCTCGAGACGCCCCTCGGGGAGGAGGCGATGGAGTTCGCGAAGAAGTGGTTCGCCGGAGTCGGTCGGGTGCGCGTCGAGCGCGACGATCCCGCCGAGATCCGCGACCGCTACAACCGCTACCTCGCGTATGTGCTCGCGCAGAAGAACGGCGTATGGCTCAACTACAACGTCGAATGCGTTCGAGCAGGCATGGCACCGTACTTCACGAAGTACGGCTACTCGCGGCGCTACCACGCAGAGTTTGTCGCGGCGCTCGCCGAGGCGAAGGCGGCCCATCGCGGGATCTGGGCTCCAGGTGCGATGGCCGCCCCCGACTATCCCGAGCGCGAGGAATGGTGGAATGCGCGCGCGGAGTTCGTGCTGGCGTTCCGTACCGAAGCCGAGGGCAAGTCCAACTACATCGACGTCACCCACTGGGACGCCGAGAAGAGGCTACAGGAGCTCGTCGGCAAGGAGGTTCACGTCCTCGGCGTGGTCGACGACATCCGCCGCGCGGCGAAGGGACCAGCACGCGTGGGGATCGGATTGCGAAATGCACCCCTGATCTTCTTCGACAACGACATCCTGATCGCGTCGAGTCTCGACACCTGGAAGGGCGAATACATCGTCGCGACCGGAGTGGTCAGCGAATACGAGAACCAGCACACCCACAAGCGACAGGCTCAGCTCGTCATCGATCGAGCGAGTCAGATCCAGCGATCGAAGATTCCGGGGCTGACTGCGAACGTCCCGCAGCTCGCCCCGTAGCGCTCGCTCAGTCGACGCCCTGAATCGTGGAGCTCGTGCGGCTCCTGCGGCGGCGCAGCACGAGCGCGAGGACTCCAAGTCCGACGCCGAGGTTGGTGGCGCGCAGCGGACCTGCATCGCAGCAGCCGCCGTCACCATCGGGCTTCATCGGCTCGTCGCCGGCGTCGGGGCCGACCGTGACGCCGGCGTCGGGCATCGGCGCGACGGTGCAGTCACCGGCATCCGCGACCTGCGTCGGGAAGGGCGTGCCGGTGATCCCGGTGAACGCCACGTCGTCGATGTCCCAGCCCGCCGCGCCCGTTCCCTGATCGGAGCCGGCTCGGAAGCGCAGGCGGAACGTCTGGCCCGCGAGCTGCGTCCCGAAGTCGAGCGTCACGGTATCGGTCGCGGGGTTCGCCGGGTTCTTCAGCGAGTACGCGGGGCGACCGGCGAGCGGATTCGAGGTGCCGCCCGTCGCGGTCAGCGTCGCGTTGTAGCCGGGGGTGACGCCCGTGAACGTCGCGACGTCGACGAACGTGATGCCATCGGTCGAGATCTCGATGACGCCACCATCGTACGCCGTGGTCGCATCGCCCTCGAAGGAGTAGCGGTGCTGGAACGTCACCGTCACCGGCGTGGTCGCGCTGGCCGTGAGCATCGGCGAGGTCAGCGTGGTGTTCGAGGTCGAGCCGAGGTCATCGGCATGCCACGCGCCGTCGAGTGCGCTCTCGCGGATCTGTCGCCACGCGGGCTGCGAGTCGGTCGCCGCGGTCCACACGCTGACGGCGGTGTCGAACGCGTCGGTCGCCGAGCTACTGGCGACATCGTCGACGTTGAGGCGCATCGAGAGCGGCACGGTGAGGGTCGCCGTGCACGAATTGGCCGCCGCGATCTCGATCGAGAGCTCGCCGGCCAGCGGCGTGGTCGGGCTCTGGTCGAGGCTGAAGCCGACCATGACGCTGCCGGTGCCATACGCGGGCAAGCTCGCGATCTGCTGCGGGCCCCCGGTGATCGTGAGTCCCGGCGTGGTCGACGTGACCGTGACGGTGACGTTCGTCAGATCGACCGGGCCCGTGTTCGCCACGGGCACCAGGACCTGACCGGTCTCGCCGCCATCGACGACGTCATCGGTGTCGCAGCTCGTGAGCGCGGTCGCCGTGATCGCGCCGACGACCGTGTTGCCCTTGGTCTCGCTGCTGTCGACGATCCCGGCGAAGGTCGTGCTGTCGCGATCCGGAGAGACCGCGCAGCTGCCGAAGCCGCGGCGCGCGAACGCAGCGGCGAGGACGTCGTGGTCGGTGACGCTGACGGCGTGAGCCGCCATGAGCAGCGCGTCGCGGGTCTCGGTCGGCGTGGCTTGCGGCGGCGCGAGCAAGAGGCCGGCGACCATGTACTTGCCCATCTTGGTGCGCGTGGCATCGAAGTCGCCCGGGTGCGCCTGCTGGAGCGCGACATAGCCCTCCCACAGCATCGAGGCCCACACCTCACCGGCGTTGTGCACCTCGGCGTTCGTGCCGAACGGCAGGAACGGATACGTCGTCGGCAGCGCGGCGCCGTTGGACATGTGATGGAACGCCAACGAGTTGACGGTCTGCGTGACGCTGTACGGCGCGCGGCGAATACCGAAGTACGCCGGGTCGCCGCTGAAGCTCTGCGTCGAGTAGATCGCGAGCGGGAACGCGCCGGTCAGGTTGTCGCCATCGCGCGTGGTCATCATCAGCGCCGAGAAGTCGCCCCAGCCCTCGCTCATCGCTCCACACAGCGTCGTGTCGCACACGCTCAGACGGTGATGGATGTAGTGACCGAACTCGTGCGCGATGACGCTCGCGTCGAGCGTGCCGTCGAGATCGCCGGCGGTCAGACGGTGGAGCGTGGCGGTGATCGGGCCGGCGAGGAGGTCGGCCTTGAGCGCGGTGCCTTCGGCGAGCGGCACCGCGATGGCGCCGATCGTGATCGGCGTCGTGATCGTGGCGTCGTCGCCCATGGCGGCGGCCGTGGTGCCCTGGTTGTTCGCGACGATCACGCCGACCGCACCGGCCTGCTGCGCACGGAGCACCTTGCTCTTGAAGCCGCACGTGCCGCGATCGATCAGGACGATCTTGCCGGCGACGTTGTTGGCGAGCGGGGTGCACGCATCGGAGCCCGGTGCGGTCCCGTCATCGGCGAGGACGACGTCCGCGGTGACATCGAAGCTCTGCGGACCGAACGCGGCGGAGGCGGTCGCCGCCGCGCGATCGGTGGGCTGCGTGGTGAGCTTCAGCTCCTGCTTGCCGCTCCACACGAACACCTGCATGCGCGGCGGCAGGCCATCCGCCGGCGTGGACATGTTCGCGTTGTTGCGCGAGCCGCCGAGCGCGTTGTCCTGCGCCTCGGCGAGCAGCGCGTCGCGATCCTCGCCGCCGCGACCGAAGTTCGAGTTCTGGCCATTGCCGGCGGCCTCGGTGAAGCCGACGTCGTACCAGAAGTCGTGCAGCCAGTTCATCGTATAGAACAGCGCCGTGATGCCGGCCATCTGCTGCGCTTGCGAGGCGAGCGGAACGACGGCGGTGTCGAACGTGCGGTCGAACGTGCCGGCCGACGTCACGGTCGCGCGAAAGTCGCCGAACGAGAGCCCGGTCGGTGCGTTGAGATCCGTATAGGCCTCGACGTTGTTGCCGAGGGTCTCCGTGGCGCCGTTGGGGAGCCACGGATCGGGCGTGGCCGAGCCCGATGGATGGTTGAGGCCGGTGACCGACACGAGGTTTGGCGTGACGTAGGCCGGGAACAGTCCGGTCGGTACGCCCGTCGGGTGCGGCGTCGAATCGAGGATCGGCCCGTCGAACGGGTGGAGCTCGCCGGTGGTCTCGGCGAACACGCGATACGCGAACGCCGCATCGGCGACGAGGTTGTGGTGCGCGATCACGCGGCCGTCATCGGCGGCGGTCACGGTGCTGAACGCGTCGCCGTTGGTGGTGCCGGTGTGGCTCGCGTACGCCTCGGTGAGCCACGCCGCGGTCAGCCGATCGCCATCGCGGTGCCAGATCTTGCGGGCACTCGCGAGCTGGACCTCGATCGCGCCGGAGCGACCGGTGACGACGCGCGAGCCATCCGGGCGCCGCCGCTGGGTGGTGAGCACGCCGCGATCGAACGCGACGCGGTAGTTGTTCTGAACGGCGCGCGACACCGCCATGGTGTCGTCATCGACGAACCGCGCCGAAGACCGAGCGATCTCGGTGCCGAGGAGCTGGCCACTCAAGGCGACCAGCCCGCCATCGGCGCGCACGAAGATGCGGAGCTCGGCGCCATCGATCGGCAAGCCGTCGATGCTCTGGCGCAGGCGCACGATCGTGCCGCCGTCGACCGCGACCTCGCCGATCCCCTCGAGCGTCACCGGCGTGCGCACGCCCCAGGCCGCCGCGAGGCGGTGGACATGGATCAGCGCCGACGCCGTCGCGGTCGGGGCGGGTGCAAGCGGCGTCGCGGCGGCTCGGAGCAGCTGCGGCACGCCGTGCGTGTCGAGCGCCATCGGCGTGACACCGAGCGCGATCGCGGCGCCGGCGGGCGATGCATCGGGCGGCACCGCTTGCCGACTCGTGATTGGTGGAGCGGGGCTCGCGGCCCGGGGAGATGGATCACCACACGCCGCCGCCAGCAACGCGATCGGGGCTAGGCCTGCAACTCGAAACATGGTTCGCATGAGGTGCGAACGCTACACCAGCGGCAACGGTAGGGTCGCACCGGAGTGGATGACGTCCACTAACGTGATCGTGGAGGTGAAGCCGCGTCGGTACGCGGTCTGGTACTCACTCTCCTGCTCGTGCCCGAGCGCTCGCCGGGCAGACGGCGCCCGATCAGCGATTGGCCGCCTGGAGGTCGTGCTCGATCGCGTCGAAGGTGGTGTCGACGTCCTTCGTGTACTCCGCCCAGCTCGGATCGGTGGTCGTCCGCAGCGAGGAGAGCTTCGTGGCGAGCAGGTCACGGCGCGCCTGGAGGCCGGCGCGGGCATCGATGGATGCAGCATCGGTGCGCTTGGCGAGGGTCGCCAGGGAGGCATCGAGCTTCGCGAAGCGCTCCGCAACCGCTGCGCCGTACGCGTTCCGGGCCTCCTCGAGGCTCGCCTGGGCAGATCCGAGCGCCTGGCGCTGCTGCGAGAGGAGCGCCTGCTTGTCGGCAAGCGCCTGCTGTGCGCTCGCAACCTCGCGCTTCTCGCGCTCGATCTCCGCCTCGTTCCCGACGAGGCCCTGCCGTCGTTCGGCAGCCGCGGCCTGCGCCTTCTTCAGATCTTCGGCGGCCTCGTCGGTATCCGACGAGTTGTCTTTCTTTCCGCAACTCGCGCCGGCAAGGAGCACCGCACAGACCCACGCACCGAGGACCTTCGACATATGCAATGTCGCTGCAAGCGCGTGTCCACATCACGCGAGCACGCCGGGTGGTACCGCGCCAGCGCGCCGAGTACGTTGCGACGCAGCGCATGCAAGGTGAGATAGGTAAAATATTGATAAGATCAAGCAGCATACAATTGCTGCATTGCACAAATTATCGCGACGAGGCATGTTCGCTGCGCCAACCAATGTTGTATTCGTTGCATGGTCTCCAGCGCAGTCTCCTCGCACCGTTCGCCGCCCTCGCCGAGCTCACGGCGGAGGCGCTGACCCATCAAACGCTGTGGCCGCTGCCGGTGCTGCGCGCGAACCTCGCGCTGTTCAACCGTCTCGCACGCCCGTACGAGCGGACGCCGTTCGGAATCTCGGAGGTCACCGCGCGCGGGCATGCCGTTGCCGTGACCGAGGAGACGCTCGTCACGCGGCCGTTCTGTCGGCTCGTTCGGTTCGCGCGTCACGGGAGCGATCCGAGCGCGGCCGCCGCCCTCGCACGCGACCCGCGCATCCTCGTGTGCGCGCCGCTCTCGGGTCATCACCCGACGTTGCTGCGTGACACGATCGCCACGCTGCTGGTCGACCACGACGTCTACCTCACCGACTGGACCGATGCGCGCGAGGTGCCCATGGCCGCGGGCCCGTTCCCACTCGACGGGTACGTCGCGTACATCGAGGGCTTCATCCGCCATCTCGGCGCGACCGATCTCAACGTCCTCGCGGTGTGTCAGCCGACGGTCCCGGTCCTTGCCGCGGTCTCGCTGATGGCCGCGCGCGGAGAACCGACGCCGCGCACGCTGATCCTGATGGGCGGGCCCGTCGATGCGCGTATCAACCCGACCGCGGTCAACACGCTCGCGACCGAGAAGCCGTACTCGTGGTTCGAGCAGAACATGATCCATCGCGTGCCCGCGAATCATCCTGGTGCGGGCCGTGCCGTCTACCCAGGGTTCATCCAGCTCACCGCGTTCGTGATGATGAATCCGGCCCGCCACCTCGATGCGTACCGGAACTACTGGTTCGATCAGATGAAGGGAGGTGAGACCGGCCGCGCTCACGAAAGGTTCTACGACGAGTACAACGCGGTGCTCGACATGGACGCCGCGTACTACCTCGACACCGTCCGGACGGTGTTCCAGGAGTTCTCGCTCGCGCGCGGCACGTGGGACGTCGGCGGCGAGAGGGTCCGTCCGGCGTCGATCACGACGACGGCGCTGTACACCATCGAGGGAGCCCTCGACGACATCTCCGGACCCGGTCAGACCTCGGCGGCACACGCGCTCTGCACAGGGATTCCCGAGGAGCGCAAGCGTCACCTCGTCGCGGCCGACTGCGGCCACTACGGTCTGTTCTCGGGACATCGCTGGCGCGAGGCGATCTATCCAACCGTCCGCGACTTCGTGCGCGAGAAGGCCGTGTTGTGACGGCCGCGTTCTCGACGCTGCATGGCAAGACCGCCCTGGTCACCGGTTCGACGAGCGGGATCGGGCTCGGCATCGCGGTCGCTCTGGCCCAGCAGGGCGCGTCGGTGATCTTGAACGGGTTTGGCGAGGTCGAGGCCGCGCGCGATCTCGTCGGCCGCTGTGGTGGGCGCGTTGGCTTTCACGGCGCCGACCTCAGCAAGCCATCCGACATCACCGCGCTCTTCGAGTACGCGACGCGCGAGTTCGGTGGGGCCGAGGTCCTCGTCAACAACGCGGGCATCCAGCACACGGCGAGCGTCGAGGAGTTCCCGGTCGACAAGTGGGACGCGATCCTCGCCATCAACCTCACCGCGGCGTTCCACACGACGCGGCTCGCGCTGCCCGCGATGCGCGCGCGCAACTGGGGGCGGATCATCAACATCGCGTCGGTCCATGGCCTCGTCGCGTCGGCTCACAAGTCGGCGTACGTGGCCGCCAAGCACGGCCTGATCGGGCTGACCAAGGTGACGGCGCTCGAGACCGCACGCACGGGGATCACGTGCAACGCGCTGTGCCCGGGATGGGTGCTGACGCCGCTGGTTCAACGCCAGGTCGATGATCGCGCGGCACGCGATCGGGTCGACGATGAATCCGCGCGGCAGGCGCTGCTGTTCGAGAAGCAGCCCTCGGGCGACTTCGTGACGGCAGAGCAACTCGCGGCCACCCTCGTGTTCCTGTGCACCGAGGCCGCGGGCCAGGTGCGTGGTGCGGCGTGGAACATCGACGGTGGCTGGCTCGCGCAGTGACCCGCGCCGTGGCAAAAATTACACGGTCGTCGGGCGACCGAGCTGCGCTAGGGTCGATCCGATGCGTGTCCTCGCCATTCTCGCGCTGACCAGCGGGTGCCTGTCGAGCGCGACCGGTGGCGGTAGCTCGCGACCGGGCGTGATGCCGATGCTCTCCGAGCTCCCCGGCGATTCGGAGAAGCGAGACGCGATCCTCGACCAGTCCGGGCAGACGCCGACGCCCGAGATGCGCAAGGGCCAGACGAAGAAGGAAAAGACGGCCGAGACCGCTGCCGCGACCGCCGCCGCGATCCTCGGCAGCGCGTTCTCGACGACGCAGAACGTCACCATCGGTGGGGCCACGACGTTCGACGAGGACCACATCGTGCACCCGACTCTCGCGCAGCCCCCGCGGAAACCCAGCGAGCCTGCTCCGGTCACGCCGGGTTCGGAGCCGAGCGGTGCGCTCGTGCCGTGGGTCAAGCTGACGCCCGCCGACGCGCCGTCACCGTAGCGAGCCGTGGTGTACGATCCGGTGCATGCGCCTGGTTAGCGTCGCCGTTCTCACCCTCGCGGCCTGCGGCAACGTCGAGACCAAGGCCGTCGACGCGCCCGTGGTGCAGCCAGATGTCCCGGCGCTGTGCGTGGACATGTCGAGTGTCACCAGCTGCGGACCCACCTGCGCCACGTGCAGCACCACCGGTGATCGTCAGGTCGCCACGTGCAACGGTCAGACGTGCGGGACCGCGTGCGTGCGCAACGCCCCGACGTGCTCCGACAATTCGTGCTCGCGCACGCTGTGGAGCTTCGATGCCGGCATGCTCGATGGCGTCGAAGCGCGCACGCCGACGAACCTCGCGCTCTCCATTCGCAGCGTGGGCGGTAGCCCGGCGCTCGCCGTCGACGTCACGAACCTCACCGAGGTCGCGTTCCGGATCCCGGTGTGCCTCAGCGGCAGCGTCAACGTCTCGCCGAAGACACTCAGCGCGCGCGTCTGGTTCGACGGCGCAGGAACCACCGCCGGCAACTTCTACGTGCAAGCCTCGGTGCCCTCGCCAAGCGGCGGCTTCATCGGCCAGGACCCCGCCGGTGGCCCGGCGTACCAGACGCTCACGTGGCCCTTCAACATGGCGTCGCAGAGCGCGACGGCGACGGACATCACGTTCCAGGTCGGGACCTACGGCCTCGCGTTCTCGGGCACCGTCTGGTTCGACGACATCACGATCCAGTAGCGCCTGCGTCGTCGAGGCTGAGCGCGATCAAAAGATGACGGTGCCCGGCTCCGACACGTCGACCGACCACTGGAAGTTATCGATGATCGAGACCGAGTCGTAGTAGCCGTCGCTCGTGTCCCACAGCGCGATGCGCAGCTTGATCGTCTCACCGCCGACGACGTTGCCCTGCGTGATGAGCCAACCGGTGCCACCGCCGGCCTGATTGTTCGTGCCGCAGTAGCCCGGATCGTTCGCGAACTGCGGCGCCGGGTTGGTGACGTCCATGCCGGTGCCCGCGAGCGCCGCCGGCGACACGCACGTGGTGATCGAGCCCGCGACCGCGCCCGACGAGGTCGCGCAACCGGTCGCCCCGTTCTGGCAGACGGTGAACAGGCCCGTGTTGCCGTAGGCGAGGTTCACGCCGACCGGGTACTTCTGCATCGCCGCCGAGGTGTACGTCGCGAGGTTCTTGTCGGCCGGGTTCGCCGGTTGCCCGGCCCACGTCGAGTCGAGCAACACCACGAAGAAGTCGTTGAACGGACTGCACGTCCACTCCGGGTACTCGGAGCTGAGGAAGTTCGTCGACAGCTTGAACGACTTCGCGTTCGTCGGAACGCGAACCGTGAGCTCGAGCATCACCGGATCGCGTGCCGTGAGCCCGCCGGTCGCATCCGGACAGCCCGGGGCGTTCGGGAGGTTGTTCGCATTCGCCGCCAGCCAGTCCGCGGGCATCGCGCTCGTGGTGCCGATCGCGAGCCCACCCTGGAACGCGGCGTAGCTCGGGTTCGTCTGTCCGACGGCGGCGGCGTGCCCCGTCGACAGCAACACGAACGAGCTGCCACCTTGCACGGTCGTGCCGCCGAACACCGGACGGATCGCACGCTGGCTCGCATCGGGTGTTCCGGTCCCCGAAGGAAGCGTGAAGCGCGCGCTGATCACGCCCCACTTGTTGTCGGTCGCGGTCGCGACCTGACACAGCTCCATCGCGCGCGCGAAGTCGAGCGGGTCGGCCGAGTTGCTCGCGAGCCCGCTGTCGCAGTTCGCGGCGATCGCGTTGTCGACCACGCCGTCGCAGTCGTCGTCGACCATGTTGCCCGCGGCTTCGAACGCCCCGGGGTTGACGAGCGCCGGCGTAGCGCAACCATCCGAGGTCGAGTCGCAACA
This sequence comes from Haliangiales bacterium, assembly GCA_038203335.1. Lineage (GTDB taxonomy): Bacteria > Myxococcota_A > Polyangia > Haliangiales > Haliangiaceae > JABFXX01. Next base: position 22,416 of record JBBRED010000010.1, read on the forward strand.
GTCGCCGCCGCACGTCGTGAACCCATCGCCATCGGCATCGACGTTCTCGTCGACCATCCCGTTGCAGTTGTCGTCCATCGCGTTGCCGCAGACCTCGCCGATCGGCATGACCTGATCGTCGCACGGCTTCCACTGTCCATCACCGCCACACGTCTGATGGCCCGGCACGCATCGTCCGACGCCCGAGGTTCCGGCGGGCCCCTCGTAACAGGCCTGCGAATCACCGGGTGTGCACACGGGATTCACGCCGCCCGGGTCCGCATCGGTCCCGGAGTTGTTCCCTACCTTCGGTCCGCAGGCCGCGAGGGCCAGCGCGAACACGACGGCGTTACGACGGTGCGAGTTCCCCACCTCAAAATGATCCCACGCGTTGTCGCGAGCGAGCAAGATCGAAGTCGGTGTGCACCGACGCACATGTAGTCGTGGTCAGTCACGGCCCTGCACCGTCGCCGCGGCCTTCTCCTCGGTCCGCCGCATCCCTCGCTCGACGCTCGCGGGTGCCGTCGCGGGGGTCGGCTGGTCGTTCATGGACTGACGCCTCGCCGGATTGACGAGCTCGACCGGCCGCGGCGCGATCTGCGCGAGTTGCTTCACGACCTCCTCGAGTTGCTTCAGCAGCACGTCGAGGCCCGCGTCCTTGTACTTCGTCGCGGCGGCACGCACGGCCGCGATCGCGAGGCCGAGCTGCTGGCGCGCGGGATCGACGCGCCCCTCGCGAGCGAGCTGCATCGACACGAGGATCGCGGCGGCCGCGCTCGCGCGAATTCGCGCCACTTCGAGGCCGACCTTGATCCCGGCCTTGATCGCGGCCGCATCGCTCGAGGTCTTGACGCCGACGAACGCGGCGCGCTGCTGGCTGCCGCTCTTGCCGATCACGTCGTCGAACGTGAGGGTGGCTTGAACGAGCTCCGCGGTGGAGCCCTCGGCGCGCGCCGCGACCTTGATCGGCACCATGAGGTCGCGGGTCTCACCCGCCGCCAGATCGCCCACGGTCGTGTACCAGGTGCCATTGCTCGACTGCTGGATCCCCGGCATCGGCAAGATCGTGACGCCCGGGCCCGGCTCGAGGACGAGCTGCAAGCCGCGACCGACCACGGTCGACATCCGGGTCAGCTCGTCATCGAACACGGCCGCGACCTCCTCCGGCTTCTCGAGGTAGTGAAACGTTCCGCCGGTGTCACGCGCGATCTGCGTCATCAGGCTCGTGTCGTAGTCGGTGCCGAAGCCGAGCGAGGTGACCGAGATGCCGTACTGGTGGATGCTGGCGATCGTCGCCGGTAACTGGCTGCTCGCGTTGGGCACCCCATCCGACAGCAGAACGATCCGGTTGATCCCGAGCGGCAGCTGGTGCTGCATGACCTGCCCGAGTCCGGCGGTCAATCCGCCCTGGAGATCGGTCGTTCCGCTCGCGACGATGCCGTCGATCGCATGATCCATCGCCACCCGGTTCGTGCGGTCGATCACCGTGCTCGGCACGAGGAGGTCCGCGTGCGAGTGAAAGGTCACGATCGAGATCCGGTCGCCCACGCGGAGCTTGTCGACGAGCGCCTTCGCGCTGGTCCGCAGCGACCCGATCGCGTCGCCATCCATCGAGCCCGAGGTGTCGAGCACGAGGCCCAGGTTGAGCGGCGGCCGCTGGGCATCCGGCAGGTCCCGCGCGGTGACCAGCAACCGCACGCCGAGCTCGGTCGTCGCGTTCGCCGCGAGCAAGGACATCGTCGCCTCGGCGGTCATGCCGATCAGCCTCGGATCGACGGCAGGTGCGACGGCGACGAGAGGTGCAGCATTGCGCACCTCGTTGGCGTGCTTCGGGGCGCCACAGCCAAGCGCCGCAGTGAGAAGAGAGAGCCAAGCCAGCGAGGTTCGCGGTGTCATGCCTTGATTGCACGCACGGTTTCGCCCGGCGATCTAAACGGGGTGGAATGGGACACGGGGCAAGGTGCCTCGATTTGACAGGAGGTCGCGATGCTGATGTCGTGAAGCCGATGGCCGAGCGGTTCGGGTCGTACGAGATCTACGAGCAGCTCGGTGCCGGCGGCCTCGCCACGGTGCACCTGGCGCGAACCCGCGCGGTCAAGAGCCCGGTCGCGCTCAAGCGGCTGTACCCGCACATCGCGAACGTCCGCGAGCTGGTGGGCTCGTTCGTCGACGAGGCTCGCCTCGCACGTCACCTGCGCCATCCGGGAATCGCGCGGGTCTACGAGTTCGGAAAGCTGCGCGGCACCTACTTCATCGCGTTCGAGTTCGTCCCCGGCCCCACGCTGCTACAGCTCGACGAGCAGTGCAGGACGTACATCGGCCGGATCCCGGTGATGGTCGTGCTCGAGATCGCGTACCAGCTCTGCGATGCGCTCGATCACGCGCACAAGCTGAAGAACGAGCTCGGTCTCCCGCTGGGCATCGTGCACCGCGATGTCACGCCATCGAACATCATCGTGTCGAGCACCGGCCAGGTGAAGCTCATCGACTTCGGGCTCGCGAAGACCAAGCAGTCGACCGTGCAGAGCCAGGCCGGCGTGATCAAGGGCAAGCTCAACTACGTCGCGCCCGAGTATCTCGCGGGCAAGCTCGATGCCCGCGTCGATCTGTGGGCGCTCGGCGTGGTGATGTACGAACTGCTCGCCGGCCGCCGCCTGTTCGATGCACCGGAGCAGAGCGAGATCCTCGAGCGGGTGCGCTCGATGCCGATCCCGGCGCCCTCCGAGTCGAACCCCGAGGTCGGTCGCGAGGTCGATGCGATCGTGAAGAAGGCGCTCACGCGCGATCCGAATCAGCGCTGGCAGAGCGCCGCGGACATGCGCGACGCGATCGGCAGGGTGGCCGCGGGGCGCCTGAGCCAGCACCAGTTCGTATCGTGGGTCGAGTGGGCGTTCACGCAGAAGGAGCCGCTACGTCGTGAGGACAGCGGCATGTCCGCGCTCCACGACATCATCCAGAGCCACGAGGTCGAGGTGGTCGGCGAGCTGCCGAACCTCTCGGCGGCGATGATGGAGCGACGGCGTGCGAGCACGGCGATGATGCCCCCGGTGGGAGCGGCGATGCTTCAGCGGCGCGCGTTCCGTCGCTGGATCTGGATCGCGCTCCTGTTGCTGGTCGGCGCGGTCGGCTTGCTCGCGGCCGCGCTCATTTCACGCTGATCGCGCTCGGCGCGAAGTCCGGGAAGTCCATGCACACCCGCGACGCGGCATCGACATTCACGCACGCGCGGAACGTGTGATCGATGCCTGCGATCGAGAACCCACCGGGCGCCGGGGCGCCGGAGACGATGGCCTTGTCGAGGTCATAGCCGAGGGAGACCTCGACCGAATCTCCGGCCGCGAGATCGAGGGGCGGATCGAAGCGCAGGCTCGTGCGCCCACAGTCACCCGAGGAGAATGGCTGTTCGGTGGTCATTCCGGGTCCGCTCCACATCATCGTGGGGGCGGTCGGCTGCGTCTGCCCGGAGGCCTTGCACATCTCCACGCGCACGTACTGATAGCTGCCGGGAGTCACGGCGGCTCCCTGCGAGCTCAGCTCCGCGTTGACCTCGGCCGTGGGGCGAGCGAGATCGAAGTAGCTCGTGACGCGGGGGCCGGCGGGCTCCGCGAAGCCGTCGATGTTGCAGCGAGAGACGTCTCCGCCGCACTGCGGGTTCAGCCACACCATCTCGACGTTCCCGGCGTTGTCCTGCGTCACGGGATCGACGTCCTCGGCGAGGTACACGGCGAGCATCTTGAGCCGCAGCGAGGTGCCGTCGGCGAGCAGGCCCGCACGAGGAGCCCGCGTACTGGTCTGGTTGTCGAGTGCGAGCCGAACGCTGGCCTCGTCACATCCGGCGGCAGTCAACACAGCGAGCACGATCCACGGGCCGGTCCTCATGTTGATCGAATCGACCAGATCGCACGCGCGTGAAGTGGGCTAGACGGTCCCGGTCTTTGGTCGAACGATCGAAGCGAGACCCGTGATCGTCGAGACCTGGATGACCAAAGACCCGATCGTGGTGAGCCCCGACACCACCATCGCCCAGGCTGGCCAGGTGATGGGCGTGCACGGGATCCGGCACCTCCCGGTTGTCGACCGCGATCAGCTCGTCGGCGTCATCACGAAGTCGGATCTATTGCGCGCGGCCTCCGCGAACCTCGATCCGATGTCTCCCGTCGCCACGGACGATGCGTCGTTACGCGGCGCGGTGTCGAGCGTCATGACGAGCCGCGTCGTCACGGTTCCGCCGACCACCCCGATCGAGGACGCGGCGCGCCTCATGGTCGACGGCAAGTTCGGAGCGGTGCTGGTGGTGAAGGACGAGCGCCGACTGGTCGGTGTGCTGACGGAGTCCGACGTGATGCGGGCGCTGATCTCCAGTGTCTCGGTCGATGGTCCTGGGGTGCGGCTCACCTTCACCACGCACGACACGAGCGCGGTGGTTCAGTTCCTGGCCGCGCATGCCCCGAAGCTCGCGATGCGCGTGCTCAGCATCCTCGTGCTCGACGACGTCGATGGTCCGACCGTGGTCGTACGGCTCGGTGGCGCGCACGTCGACGAGCTCGTCGACCAGGCCTGGGCGGCGGGGCACCCCGTTCGCAGCGTGGTGCGGCTCGGGATCGTGATCGGCGCGTCCGCCCGATAGGTCGTCACGGGATCTTCGGGTCGCCCTCGTGTGCCGGCGGACTGCAGTGCGAGTCGCAGCCAGGGATGCCGCAGCCATAGGCGCAGACGAGATCGGCCTTGCACGTGACCGGAGCACAGTCCTTCTTCGAGCCCTCGGCGCAGAAGCACACCGCGCCGACGTCGCCCAGCGCTGTCGGGCTCCGCGACTGCTCGGCAGGTGGCGGGGGGCGCGAGCCGCAGGCTGCGAGGAGAGCGATCGACGCGAACGCGAGTCTCGTCATGCCGGGACTGTACGTCGCTTCACCGCAGATCAGGCCGTGATCTCCGCCCACCGACGCGCCGCGTCGGCCTCGAGCCGCGCGAGATCCACGCCGGCGGCGCGTGCGACCTCGAGCTCGGCCCGGAACGAGGTGCCCATCGGGGTGGGATCGTCGCTACCGAGGACGCAGTGGACGCCGGCCGTCTGGAGCGCGCGCAGCGGGGTCTGGCCACCGTGCGCGCGCGCGAGGGCCGCGAGGCGGGTGGGGATCAGGAGCCGGTTGCTCGTCGGGCAGACTTCGAGCGTGATGCCGTCGCGCGCGAGTCGCTCGAGGGTCGCCGGGCTCTCGAGCGCGTGAACGCCGTGGCCGATACCGCGCGGCGAGAGCTCGAGCGTGCGGTCGACCGACGCGTGGCCGGAGAACTCGCCAGCGTGGATCGTCAGGTCGGGCAGGGAGCGGCGCATCTCACCGAGAATCTCCACGAGCGCGGCGGGCATCGGCTCGGTGTCGGGCGGGGGCAGGATGCCGAGCACGTCGAGCCCGGTCAGCGCGGGTGCGTGCTCGATCACCATCGCACCGAGCGCCCGGTAGTGCGACTCGCTCTCGAACGTGCGCGACAGCCCGAGCCGCAGCAGCATCGGCGTGCCCGTCTCCGCCTGGACCTCGTCGCGCGCAGCGATCACCGCGATGAGGATCGGGCGCGCATAGTCATCCGCGAAGGCGACCGGCTCGATCGACCGCCAGGCGAGCTTCTGGTGCTCGATCAGCGTGCGCGCCATCGAGAACAGGCTGAGGCGCATCTCGCACCCGTCGGTCTCTGCGGCCGCCTCGCGGAACGCGGCGCGTGCGAGGGCCGCGATCGCCGGAACGCTCACGTAGGCAGCGCGAGCCTTGACGATGCAGTCGTAGAACACGCGCGAGTCATTGGACGGCTCCTGCATCGTCACGGCGCCGCCGAGCTCCTCCGGCGTGCGGAACCGGCTCGCAGCCGCGTCATAGAAGACCGCGTCACGGATGTCGAACGCGCGCGCGACCTCGAGGAGCGCGGTCGCGCTGTGGGATCCTTCGAGGTGGCGGTGGAGATCGAGGTGCGCCATGGGGCGTCGTACACCGCGGCGGTACGGCTTACCAGCCGAGGCGTGCGGCGGTGAGCACCGCGGGCCGTCAGCGGACGATCTTGATGCCGAACATCGGCGTCTGCAGCGCTCCGTAGAGACGCACCCACAGGGCCACGAACATCTCCGACCCACGCGCGTTCGTGATGTCCCCGAGATCGACAACGTCCTTCCAGCCGAAGCCATCCTGGAGAAGTCGGGTGACCTGGGTCTTCGCGCCGGCGTCGTTGCCACAGATCACCATCGAGTGGTCGCCACCGGCGAGCTGCCGCGGATCGACCATGAGGAACGCGTTCACCGTGTTCAGCGCCTTGACCACCTTCGTGTTCGGGAGCTCGCGCTGGACTTGCTCGCCCAGCGAGTCCGAGTTCGCGACCGAGAGCGAGGGCGGCATCCCCTTGGAGAAGTCGAGCGGGTTCGAGACGTCGATCAGGACCTTCCCGGCGAGCACGCTCGCCAGGCCACGCAGGCCCGCGAGCGCTCCCTGACCCGACAGCGCGTTGATCGCGAGCTCGCCGTGTGCGGCCGCCTCCGCGTGGGGCACCAGGGTGACCCGCGGATGACTCTCCAGCCAGGTCCGCAGCGGTGGTCCGCCTGCCATGTCTGGCTCGCTGCGCGCGAGTGTTGCGGTCACGTCGCGGGTGCCGAGCTTCACCGTGTGGCCGAGGCTGTCGAGCTTGCCCGCGATGGTCTTCGCGACGATTCCGGTACCGAGGATTCCGATGTTCATGGTCGTACTCCTTCTTTCGATATCCACGATGGGGCTCCGCGAATCGGTTGACCAGGCCATCGGGTTCAACCTATCGTTAACGTGAAGTTAACAATGACGGTTCGCTCCGATGTGTTCGCCGGTGTGGTGCCCTTCGTCCGGACCGCGGAGGAACGCAGTTTCGGCCGCGCGGCGGCGAGCCTGGGCATCTCGACGGCCGCTGTCAGCAAGGCGGTCCGCAGGCTCGAGGACCAGCTCGGCGTCAAGCTGCTCGATCGCAGCTCGCGCGTGGTCGCCCTGACCCGCGAGGGCACGGCGTTCTTCGATCGGTGTCGTCCCGCCGTCCTCGGTGTTCAGGGCGCGCGCGACGCGATGATCAGCACGCGGCGCGAGCCCCAGGGCGAGATCGCCGTGACCTTGCCGTTCATCCTCGCGCCGTTCGTCGTGCCCGGGCTCGCGCGCCTCGGAATGCAGCATCCGCGACTCGCGTTCCGGCTGCACGTGACCGACCGGCTCGCCCGGCTCGCGGACGAGAGCTACGACGTGGCGATCCGGATGGGCGAGCTCGAGGCTTCGAGCAACGTGTCGCGGCTCCTGCGACGCACTCGCTGGATCACCGTCGCCTCGCCAGCGTACCTCGCGCGGAGGCCGGCTCCCAGGACGCCCGCGGAGCTCGTCGACCACAATTGCCTCCGGTTCGTCGCGCCTGACGGTCGCGCGCGCGACTGGGTGTTCCGGGACGGCCACGTACAGGTCCACGGCAACCTCCTGATCGATCAGGGCGCCGAGTTGCTCGTCGCCGCTCGGACCGGGATGGGCGTGTGTCAGATCCTCGACTTCATGGCGCCGGGCGCGGTCCGCGCGGGCGAGCTCGTCGAGGTGCTCGCCGACCACGCCACGGACGGTCCGAGTATTCACGCCCTCGCGACCTCGAGCCGCACGCGCTCGCCGAACGTGCGTGCGTTCATCGGGTTCTTGATCGACGAGTTCCGCCGCTGAGGCGGCCCGGGGCGCTGCTACGCTCGTCTACACATGGAGTCATCTGACGCGCGCGACGCGAGCTTCACGTCTCGAGGGCGCACGATCGCCTTCCGCGAGCACGGCACCGGGCCGCGCGTGTTCGTGCTGATCCACGGCTTGCTCATGGACGGGCGCATGTACAGCCGGCTCGCACCCGCGATCGCTGCACGCGGTCATCGTGTGATCACGGTCGACATGCTCGGCCACGGTGCCTCCGAGCAGCCGCACGAGATGACCGAGTACTCGATGCCGCAGTTCGGTCGCGACGTGATCGCGCTGCTCGATCACCTCGACGTCCCCGAGGCCGTGGTCGGGGGCACGTCCCTCGGCGCGAACGTCGCGCTCGAGGTCGCCGTCGCCGCTCCCACCCGCGTTCGTGCGCTGATGCTCGAGATGCCGGTGCTCGAGAACGCGCTGCCCGCGGCCGCCGCCGCGTTCGTGCCGCTCGCGCTGTCGCTGCGGATCAGTCACCGGCTGATGGGCGTCATCGCGGCGGTCACGCGGAAGATCCCGCGAACGCACCACCTGATCGACATCATGATCGACTTCGTGCGCCGCGATCCGGTCGCGTCGTTGGCCGTGCTCGACGGCCTGATCTTCGGACGCGTCGCGCCGCCGATCGACGAGCGCCGCTCGCTGACGCATCCGACGCTCGTGATCGGACATCCCTCGGATCCGATCCATCCGTTCAGCGATGCCGATCGGATCGCGCGCGAGCTGGTGAATGCGCGGCTGGTCACGGCGAGCTCGATCTACGAGTGGCGGATCCGGCCCAAGCGGCTGACCGCGGAGCTGATCGCGTTTCTCGACGAGTGCTGGCGACCGCGCGCCGTGGTTGCCAGCGCAGGCTAGCTGGCCTTCGCGGAGCCGGCGACGAGCTTGTCCCACTCGCCCGACGCGATCAGCTTCTCGACGTCCTCGGCGCCACCGACCAGCGTGCCGTTGACGAACACCATCGGGAACGTGGGCCAGCCGCTCCACATCTTGAGCGCGGTCCGGCGGCGCCACGTGCTGAGGTAGCTCCCGTACTCGAGGTAGTGGAACGCGGTCCCGTGGGCCCGCAGCGCCTTCTTCACGCGGCGGGGAAACGGGTTCTGCTTCATGCCGACCACGACCACCGAGTGCGAGGCCACCGCGGCGATCACCTCGTCGAGGATGTCGCTGTGGTTGCTCGCGATCTTGTCGTGGATCGCGGGGTGGATGTGCGCCGAGTCGAGGATCCGTCGGGTCATGCGGCGCACCCTAGCGCGGAATGGCGGGACTGACGGCTCCAGGTCGAGGTCTCGGTTCCCACGGATCGGGGTCGGGGCGAGGAGCCGCACGGCCCGATCTGCTCTCGGTTCGCGCAAGGTTTGCGACTGCCTCCCACCCGACGCAATCCATGCGCCACGGACGACCGCTCCACGCTGGTCCAGCGCCTGCAGCCCTCGGCGGCATGGCGAGCCGCTCGATCACCTGCCCCGAGACCGCGCACCTCGAGACGATCGACTACGAGACGAGCCCGTTTGGGATGTTGATCCGCGCGTGCACGGGAGACCGGAGCACGTGCGAAGAGACCTGTCCGCGGACATGCGCGGCTCGTCTCGACCAGCGCGACCGCAGCTCCTTCGTGGTCGAGGTCCGCAGCCTCCTCCGCGGTGCATGACGCTGGCCGTTGTTCCGTCGTCACCGTCGGCGGGAGCCGGGGGCAGCCCGCCAGCTCCGCGATCGCGCTGCGTGGACGCGAAGACTGTCGTGCGCTCGGGCTGGATGTGGCGCGAGCCGGGGAGGGCGGGCGATCACCAGCCGAGGACGCGAGGCCGGAGGCGCGGCATCGAGCAGCGGTCGCAGGAACGTGCGCGATCCGCGCGCGAACCGCCCCCGCGGGCTCGTGGCGACCTCCGCGCGGTGGCGGAGCGCGAGGTAGCTTCCGAGCGCAGCGAGCGTGTCCGTCGTGGGATCGAGGAGCTTCGCCATGCCTTCGTTGGTGATCATGCCGAGCAGCACGAGCGTCATCTCCGGCATCGGCCGGATCCCGTGCCTGCGGGCAAGCGCGAACAACTTGCCGACGATGACGCCGAGCTCGAGCTCGATGATCGCGTGTGAGCGAAAGGTCGCGAGCAGGGTGGTGGCGTCGGCGGCCACGGCATCCCAATCGGTCCCCTCGAGGTAGCGGTGGTACCGGCGCAGATGATCGATCAGGTCCCGCGTGCTGCCCACGGCCATGCAGCGCGTCAGATCGCAGACCTGCTCGAGCAGGCCGGGTGGGAGTCGCTTGACCAGCCCCACGTCGATGACGACGACGCTTCCGTCGGCTTCGATCAGCACGTTGCCGGGATGAAGATCGGCGTGCAGGAAGCCGTGATCAAAGCACATGGCGAAGAACGCGGCGCGGAGCACCTTCGCTGCGTGCGGAAGCTGATCGAGCGCGACCTCGTCGAGCCGCTTCCCGTGGATGAGCTCCATCGTCAGGATCTCGCGAGTCGAGTGCTCCGCGTGGACCCGTGGAAACCGCAGCCCCGCGAAGCCCACGAAGTTGGCGCGGAACTCCTCGTAGTTCGCGTGTTCGGAGCGCAAGTCGGTCTGCGCGAGGATCCCCGCGATCAGACTCCGCGCGTGGCCGACGGCGTCGGCTTTGCGCGCGCGAACCGAGACGGCATGCGCGATGTGGGCAGCCCACAACAACAGACGGCCGTCGCGGCGAATCCGCTCGACCACGCCGGGCCGTAGCACCTTGACGGCGACCTCCTCACCCGACGCGAGCACCGCGTGATGGACCTGCGCGACGCTTCCGGCGGCGATCGGCACGGCCGTGAATTCGTGGAACCGCTGCTCGATCGGAGCTCCGAGCTCGCGCTGCACGATGGTCTGGACGTCGGCGAAGGCGAACGGCGGCACGCGATCCTGGAGCCAGCGCAGCTCGTCGATCACTCCGGGTGAGAGTAGATCCGCGCGCGTGCTCATCACCTGACCGATCTTGACGAAGGTGGCGCCGAGGCGCGCGAACGACCAGCGCAGCAACCGACCGCGCTGGCGCGTACGGTGCTCGAGCCGTCGCTTGCGATCGCGGATCACGAGCCTGCGCAGCGATCCCATCGCATACGCGAGCACGCACACGAGCGCGACCACCCAGATCTCGGCGGCGCGAACAAACGTTGCGCCCCACTGGCCCACCTTTCGTAGCCCCTGCACACTCTGACTCTACGCCGATGGTCGAATCGTCGACGCGGTCGGTTGTCGCACGAACCGTTTGCGCGAAATCAGCAATGGCCGATGTAGCGCGCATCGTGCGCACCTCGCGGCCAGGAACGCAGCTCTTGCGCCCCAGACGCGCACACGGACCACTTCGGGTTGGCGTGACGCGTGCTTCACCGCACCACATGCGGGTGTTTGTCCTCGGTCTCCTCGTACTCGCTGCCGCACCCACCGCGATGGCGCAACAACAGGGCGGCGGCGATCCTGATCAGCCATCGCTCGATGCAAAGGATCTGAAGAAGTACTTCGCCCCTTACGTGGCCGGCGTGAAGGACTGCTACGCCGCGAGCAGTCGCGATCGAACCGCCACTGGTGTGCTGCGGCTCGAGCTCGTGATCCGCCCCGATGGCACGGTGAACCGGTTCTCCTTCCGGGCTCCAGGGATCATCGGTGGGCAACTGCGACTCCTCGACAGCTGCCTGCGCCCGAAGAGCGAGACCTGGCACTTCCCGGTCCGTCGCGGGTTCACCACGGCCATCATTCCGTTCCAGTTCCAGCTCACCTCCGCCCCCGGCGCAGGCCCGAAAGCGAGCCCCCAATGACCCGCACACCATGGCTCGTCGCCATCTCCCTCGTCGCGTGTCGCGAAGAGGCCACCCCCGCACCGACGCCGCCACCACCACCGGTCGTGACAGCGCCCGCTGTCGCTCCAGCGGATGCACCGGATGGAGAGACACTCAAGCAGCACATGTGGAAGCACTTCACGGCGATCTCCGCGCTCCAGCGGGCGATCGCCCGCGGCCATCTCGACGAGGCCAAGGAGCTCGCCACGTGGATCGCGACCCATGCGGAGGCCCCCCAGGAGGGCTGGCAGCCGTATCTGGATCAGCTCCACGGCGCGGCGCTCGAGGTCGCCGGGGCCAAGGATCTGCCGACCGCCGCCAGCCTCGCCGTGCACCTGGTCCGCGCATGTTCGAAGTGCCACGAGGCGCGGGATGCGGTGGTGTCGTTCGCATGGGAGCTACCGCCCGACGACGGCCCGGCGCTACAGGTGCAGATGAAACGCCACCAGTGGGCCGCGGCACGCTTGTGGGACGGTCTCGTCGGACCCTCCGATACGCTGTGGAACGAAGGCGCCGGCGTCCTCGCGACCGCGCAGCTCGACACGGTCCAGGCCGCCGGCGGTGCAACGCGCGGTGATGTCAACGCGCTCGCGTCGCATGTTCGCGAGCTGGCGCTGCGCGCGGTCAAGCTCCAGGACAGCGACGCGCGAGCGCAGCTCTATGGTGATCTACTTTCGACGTGCGCGGGGTGCCACCAGATCGTCCGACCGAACCCCGTGAAGTAGCGCCCCTCCGATCGAGTGGATGTACGCTACGCGCGTGATCCTCGCGCGCTCCGAAGCCGCCCATGCCGCCCACCAGCTGGTCCAGCGTCTCCAGCGCCGGATGGTCGATGCGCAGGAGGGCGTCTCTCGCGAGCCAGACCGGTTCAGCGAACTTCACTGGCTTCGCGACGACGGCCGTCACGGCGGGGGAAGCCGACGCTCGATCGGCGACACCACGATGTTCGATCGCGCCTCGGTCAACGTGTCACAGGTCCACTACGACGACGACCCGAGCAAGCGGTTGAGCTCGGCGACGGCGCTGTCGACCATCATCCATCCGCGCCATCCGCATGCGCCTTCGGTGCACGTCCACGTGAGCTGGACCGAGATGCGCGATGGCAGCGGGTACTGGCGGATCATGGCGGACCTCAATCCCGCGATCAGCGACACCGCGGCCACGGCGCGCTTCGTCGCCGCGCTACGCGACGCCGCACCCGCGGTCTACGACGAGGCGGCGCGCCAGGGCGACAACTACTTCTTCATCCCCGCGCTCGGGCGCCACCGCGGCGTTGCTCACTTCTATCTCGAACAGTATGCGACCTCCGATCCGGCCGCCGACGCCGCGCTCGCGAATCGGGTGGGCGAGGCCGCCATCGATATCTACGCCGCGATCGTCGGCGATGCGCTGCGCTCGGCTGGACCTGCGAGCGACGAGGACCGGCAGCGCCAGCTCGCATATCACACGCTGTACCTGTTCCAGGTCCTGACCCTCGATCGCGGCACCACCTCGGGCCTGCTCGTCCACGATCAGAACGACGTCGGCATCCTCGGCTCGCTGCCGTCGCACATCGACCGCGCGCTGCTGGCGAGCTGGCGTGCTCGCGTTACGCCCCCGGTCGAGCTGCTCGTGGACCGCCTGCTCGACGCGCTGCCCGACGGCGACGTCGTCCACATCGACGACGACACCAAGCGGGCGCTCGCCGCGGCCGTGCGCGCGTTCTACGTCGCCAACCCGGGCGCGCTCGAGCTCCAGGCGCGCGGCGACGTCATCCCGCCCACGGTCGCCAACCACCGCTGACGCGCCCGCTCATCGCGAGGCGGTCCGGAACGCCTCGATCTGCGCCACGCGCCGGATGGACGGGATGGTTTGCGATGAGCAACCTGGCCCGCTCTGGGCGTCACGACGCGGCGAGGGCGGCGAGGTGCAGCTCGAGCCCGAACGTGAAGATCTCGTCGAGGTAGCGCGGCTCGAGCCACGTCGAGACGGCGGCGGTTCGGGGAAACCGGCGTCGCAGCGCGGTGGTCGCCGGCGCCTGCGGTGGTGTCGCGAGCTCGTTGAGCGCGAAGCCGTTGCAGTACGAGCTGACCACTCGATAGAACCGCGCGGCGACGCGATCATCGATGTGCTGACGCTCCGCCAGCTCGAACAGCTTCTCGAGAAACGCGTAGGTGCCTTCGCTCGAGAACCGGCGTGTGGCGAGGAGCGGGAACGCCCGCGGGTGATCGTGGGCCAGCCCGCGGTAGGCGTGCGCAACCTCGCGGAGGGCGCCGATCCAGTCGCCGGCGGTGCAGGTCGTGACGACGTGCGTGACCCGCGCCATCAGCTGATCGACGACCGCGTCGAGCAACGCGTCCTTGCTCGGGTAGTACCAGTAGATCGCCATCGCCTCGCAGCCGAGGGCGCGACCGAGCTTGCGGACGCTGAACTCGGCGAGCCCGTCCTGATCGATCAGCGCGAGCGCCGCCGTACAGATCGCGTCTCGCGACAGGTCGGTCGCCTCGGTCTTGCGCTTTGTCATCGCGCCTTGCCGAGCTGATACGTGGCGCGGTGCCGCTCGCGAACCTCGCCGGTCGAGGGATCGAGCAGCCACGCCATGCACAGCTTCGGCGGGACCTTGATGGTCGTCGGAGTCTCGTACGTACGAAACACCAGGTCCCAGATCGGCGTGGTGACGCCGTGGTTCGTGCGGCCATCGACGAAGTGATGGTGGAAGTGGTGGCGGCGCACGAACCTCCCGTACGGCCCGATACCGGCGTGGGTGTGCTCGCGGCGGTGCAGCCACTCGTAGACGCCATAGAAGCAGATCAACCCGGTCACGTAGGCGAGGCCGACGTGGGTGCCCGCGAGCGCGATCGCGGGGACGCCAACGACGACCATGATCACCGCGGCGGCCATCAGCTTCTTCCAGGTCGGCGCGAAGTAGTTGCCCTCGACATGATGGCGGATGTGCTCGACGCCGAACGGACTCCTGCGAAACCGCCGGTCGTGGCCCATCCAGCGATGGATCAGGTACTCGAGCAGGGTCCAGGTCAGGACACCGCTGGTGAGCGCTGCGAGCACGGTCATCGAAGTCCAACTTTACGGTGTAAAGTTGGTCCGGGCAACGCCAAATGTCGTTCCCGTGATATCCGAGCTACATGCATCCCGCGAGCGCCCGGCTCATCGAGACGATCCGCTCATCGATCATCGGCGACGACTGCGCCCTCGAAGGGCCGTACGGGGTGCGGCGCGTGACGTACGCGGACTACACGGCGTCTGGCCGGTCGCTCTCGTTCATCGAGACGTTCATTCGCGACGAGGTGATGCCGCTCTATGCGAACACGCACACCGAGACCTCCGGGACCGGGCGCCAGACCACGCAGTTCCGCGATGACGCTCGGCACGTCATTCACGCCGCGGTCGGCGGCGGCGCGGACGACGTCGTGATCTTCACCGGCTCCGGCGCGACCGGCGCGATCAACAAGCTGATCGATTGCCTGAACCTCCGGATCCCCGCGGATCTCGATGCTCGCTACCAGCTCGCGAGCCGGATCCCCGAGGCTGATCGCCCGGTCGTGTTCATCGGTCCATTCGAACACCACTCCAACGAGCTGCCGTGGCGCGAATCGATCGCCGACGTGATCGTGATCCACGAGGACGCCGATGGGCACATCGACCTCGCGCACCTCGAAGAGGAGCTGGTGCGCCACGCCGCCCGCATGCTCAAGATCGGCAGCTTCTCGGCCGCCTCGAACGTCACCGGCATCGCCTCCGATACGTCCGCGATCTCGCGCCTGCTGCACCAGCACGGCGCGCACTCGTTCTGGGACTACGCCGCGGCCGGCCCGTACATCGACATCGTGATGAACGTCCCGGGCGATCCACTCGCCGCGAAGGACGCCGTGTTCATCTCGCCGCACAAGTTCATCGGCGGGCCGCAGACGCCGGGCGTCCTCGTGGTCAAGCGTCAGCTGCTGCGCAACACGGTGCCCACGTGTCCCGGCGGCGGCACGGTGGCGTACGTCAACCAGAGCGAGCACCGCTACGTCACGGATCCCGTCCATCGCGAGGAAGGCGGTACTCCGGCGATCATCGAATCGATCCGCGCAGGGCTCGTGTTCCAGCTCAAGGAGGCCGTCGGCGTGGAGGCGATCCGCGAGCGCGAGGTGGACTTCATCGACCGCGCGATCACGTCATGGGCGACCAACCCGAACCTGTACATCCTCGGCAATCAGTCCGCGTGGCGGCTGTCGATCGTCTCGTTCGTCGTGCGCCATCGCAAGGCGTACCTCCATCACAACTTCGTCGTGGCGCTGCTCAACGATCTGTTCGGGATCCAGTCGCGCGGCGGTTGCGGGTGCGCAGGGCCGTATGGCCACCGGCTCCTCGGGATCGATCTCGAGACCAGCAAGGAGTTCGAGCGCGAGATCGTGCGCGGCTGCGAGGGGATCAAGCCCGGCTGGGTGCGCGTCAACTTCAACTATTTCCTGTCGGAGACGCAGTTCCAGTTCCTCCTGGACGCGATCCACCTGGTCGCGAACGACGGGTGGCGGCTGCTCCCCGACTACGCGTTCGATCCGGATACCGGATCGTGGCGCCATCGCGGCACCATCGATGCGTCGGTGATGCGCCTGGGCGAGCTGTCCTACGGCACCGGCAAGCTGGCCTACCGGTCACGCCACGCCAGCGAGCCCGAGTGGGCGCTGCCGAACTATCTCGAGGAGGCGCGCCGGCTCATCGCCGCGAGCTCCGACAGGTTTCGCTCGCTCGCGCTGCAGGATCCACCGCGCAACGCGGACTTCGAGGAGCTGCGCTGGTTCCCATTGCCGGGCGAGGCGCTGTCGGAGATGCGCGGTGACCAGCCGCATCAGCCTTCGCGCGCGATGGGTCGATAGCTAGAGCGACTTGCCGTCGATCCGCGTGAGCGCGAGGGTCTCGTGCTCGAGATCGTCGATGCAGCCGAGGTTGATCCGGTGGTCCCCGAGTCGCGCAGCTCCGGTGTAGTCCGCGGGGAGGCCCGTGATCGTGGTGAACGGCGAGATGCCGCACGTCGCGCAGAACAGGTGGTTCACGTCCCGGTCTGCGAACTGATAGCTGGTGAGGGCCTCGCGGCCGCTCGACACCACCACGTCGTCAGAGGTGTAGTAGCGCGACCACATCCCACCCTTGCGGATGCAGATCGAGCAGTTGCAGCTACAGCCACTCGTGATCGGTTCGCTCGTGACCTGGAGCTGCACGGCACCGCAGTGACAGTGCCCGGCGTACGTTCGCTTCACGGGGTGAACGTCGCGTCGGCCGGGGTCTTGGTCCGGTACGTCGTGTTCACGTGCTCCATGAGCTCGAGGAAGTTGGTCTCCATGCGCGCCTTACCGCCGAGCGGAGCGTCCGTGTAGAACGTGCCGCCTTCGCAGCCATCGCCCGTGGGATCGACCGGCACGCCATCGACCTGCGGCCGGCAGCGACCGTCGACGTACACGATGATGAACTTCTGGAACCGATATTCCAGCGGTTGCTCCGATGTCATGTAGTTCGCGAAGATCGCCGACAGGTTGGCGAGGTCCTGCGGCTCCATGCCGTAGCCGTGAAAGAAGTAGACGACCGGGTAGCGCTTGTTCGCGTTCTCCGGCTTCGAGTATCCCGGCGGGAGGAACAGCGAGAACGGGCTGACGCGACCGGTGGTCGGCGACGCGAACGTCAGGGTCGGAATCGTCTCGCCACCATCCAGCGTGTCCTCCCGATCACCATCAGGCCAGCGCTTGTCGAGCCACGCAAACGCGGTGGTCGCGCGGCCGACGATCTGCACCGCGGTTCCAACGTGCCGCCCATCGCCGCCCGTGATCTTCGACGGCGACGCGTCCGGATCGCCGTAGCGGAGGTAGCCGTTGCGTGGCAGATCGTTCCACGGCACCTCGGTGAAGTCGTAGACCGCATCGGTCGCTGCACCGGTCAGCGTCGCGAAGCCGTCGTACACGCCGAACGGCGCGTTGTACTTCGCCATCAGGCCGCCGATCGTGGTGTTCACGGCGAGCGAGTTGTTGAGGAAGTCGCGGATGCCGGCGTCGAACCACAGCGCGAGGTGCGAGCGCTGCGCGGGCGTCAGCTTTTCGAAGTTCCTGAGGAAGTCGGACTTGTACCAGTTGGCCACGTTCGGCGAGAGGTCCCACGTTCCGTTGGCCTCGCCGAAATCGTAGCAGTTGGGCACGCCGACGGCCTGCTGGCAGGTGCCGGCCACGCCGTCGAGCCCGACGTCCTCGAACGGCTCGCCCGGATCGAAGTCGCCGTTGTTCTCCGTGCCGAGCGGGTTGCGCAGGTAGTGCCAGTCGTCGTGGTCCGGATCGGGGTTCGTGGTCGCGTCGTAGCCGGGCTCGTCCTTGTCGGCCTTGCCGTCGGTGCCGATGTCGGAGAACGGCTCGTACGCGTTCGTGACGACGGGCTCGCCCGCGTCGCGCTTGCCGTTGCCGTTGAGATCCACCGCGAGCAGCACCTCGGCAGGATCGGTCGCCGCGATGCTCGGATCGAACACCGCGTTTCCGAGGGTCGGGCCGTCGTTGCCATCGCAGAACGTGATCACGTTCTTGGATCCATCGGGGTTGTACTCGCGGTCGTGGAAGTTCGTGAGCACGAGCGGCGTGGCGCAGCGCGAGGCCGCGGTCTGGCTGACGAACGCCAGCGGCACGCCCGGCGGCGTGTACGGGTTCTCGATGTTGTAGAGCGCCGGGTTCGAGAGCGAGCGCGCCAGGTCGCGCGACGCCTTCATATAGAGGCTGCGCTTGAGCGTCAGGCCCACGCCGTCGCCGGGCTGGGTGATCTGGTGCTCGAAGTCGCCGGTGATCTCGTACTGATCCTTCTTGGTCGACACCTTCGGGCACAGCTGGCCGACGTTGCCGCGGCCCGCCATCTCGTCGGACTTCGTACAGAAGCCGCCGAACAGGAAGTCCGAGACCATGCCGAGCACGTAGACCATCGACGGACCCGGATCGCCGCCGATGTTCGCGAGCGCGTCGAACCGATCGGGGTGGTGGAGGCCGATCGACGAGGACGCGAAGCCGCCCATCGAGATGCCGATCATCGCGGTCCAGGTGAACCGCTGGGTCTCGGGCGTACCCGCATCGGCCCTCGCCACCACCTGATAGGTGGTGAGCTCGCCGGCGCGGAACGTGGCGCGCGACGCGTAGCCATCCTCGGAAACGAGGATCTTGTTGGAGACCGCCGGGAAGAACGAGGTGGCCTGACCCGCGCGGCGTGCGGCGATCATGACGTGGCGGGCACCGGCGTTCTCGGGCAGGCGCTTCGCCTTGTAGGGCAGGGTCAACTGGAAGCCACGGTCCGACCACGCGCCTTCGGTGCCGAAGCTGACGGCGGGGCCGAGCGCCACGAAGCCATCCGGCACGATGTCCTCCGCGCAGGCGATGGTGACCTCGGTGCTGGGGACGGTGGTGTGGGCCTCCGCCGTGATCGCTGCGCCCTTGAGATCCTTGCCGCTGCCGGAGGTGACCTCGACGGTCCCTCCGACGGTGAGCGTCCCGGTCGTGCCGTCGCCGCAGGTGATGGTTGTCGACCCGCCGTCATCGCCACAACCGACGGTCGCGACCACGAGCGTGACGCACGCAAGACGAATCCCCATCATGTGGGCGGCAGCGTACACATAGGCAGCCGAAACTCCACCACAAACGGATCGACCGTGACCAGGGTCAAAAGTTGCCCAGCCGCTCGCGATCCGTAGTGTCGAGGGTCGGTGCCGAAGCCGCTCGCTGACATGCATGTGCCTCCCGCGATCCGGAGGTGGAGCGCGCGCTTCGGGCTCGCGCTGATCGTCGCGATCGCGATCGGCTATCTGCCCGGTCAGGTGCTCCGCAAGGATCCGCGCACGGCGAAGCTCCATACCCAGCTCGACGAGCTCGACGTCGAGGCGCGCGAGCTCACGACGCGAAACGCCGCGCTGATCCGCGACATCCAGGCGCTCCGCTCCGACGTCGGGGCGATCGAGGATCGCGCCCGCGCCGACCTCGGCATGGTCTATCCCGACGAAGTCGTGCTTCGCGTCAAGGACGCGCCATGAGGTTCCCCCGCGCGATGCGGCGCGCGCTCAAGGTCTCGGTCGGCGCGGTCGCCGGTGCGGTCGCGTGCGCGGTGGTCGGCGTCGGCGGCGCGGATGGCGCGACCATCTTCGGCCCGAAGCCGAGCCTGCCGATGACGATGGTGGTGGTCGCGATCGCCGCGCTCGTACTGATGGCGATCATCCGTCGCATGCAGTTCACGGCGCCCTCGGCCCGGGCCCAGCGCGTCTCGTTCTGGCTCGCTGCGGCGACTGATCTCGCGGATCTCGAGATCGCCCTGACGCTGGTCGCCGGCGCGCACGTGGTGATCTCGGTGACCGGTGGCCTCGGATCGCCCGCGTATCCGATGCTCTACGGTCTGGTCGCGTTCGCGATGACGGTGCTCGCACGGCCCGGCGCGTACGCCACGCTCGGCGCCGCGCTGCTCCTCGAGGCCACGCTGATGGTCCGTACCGGCATCAGCGAGCACACCGCACTCGCCGCCGGGCTCCACGGCGCATTCCTGTTCGGTGCGGCCGCCGCGCACGTTCTCCTGCTGCGCGGCCTGACCGCGCGCTATCGCCGCCGTCGCGCCGCGCGCCTCGACGAGGAGCTCCTCGCGCTCCGCGAATCAGCGAAGGACTACCGCCTGATCGCCGCCGCGCTCGGACCCGCGAGCCGCGCGCCACGCGTCCGCGACGAGGAGGAGCGCCTGCTCGCGATCGGCGGCGTCGGCATGATCGGCGACTCCGCGAGCTGGGTGCTCGCCACGCTGAAGCGCTCGCTCGGCGCGCGCACGGTCGCGCTCCTCTGGATCGACGACGACGGCGAGCGCATCAAGCTCAAGGAGGTCGCCTCCGACGCCGACGACATCACCGAGACGCCGCGACTCTCCAGCGCGGGCGTGCTCGGCGCGGTGATCCGCGATCGCGCACCGCTGATCGTCTCCGCGACCAAGCCCGGCCAGCTCCCGTACTACGACGGTGGCCGCGCCGGTGTGGCGCTCGTCGCCGTACCCATCATCGAGGGTGGTCACCTCCGCGGCATCCTCGCCGCCGATCGTGACGCGCCGTTCACCGAGTCCGATCGCGACCAATTGACCGATGCGAGCGCGCAGGTGCTGCGCGTGGTGCAGAGCGAGCAGGTGTTCCGCGCCGTCGAGCGCGCGAAGTACGAGCACGAGCGGTTCTACCAGGCGACCGCGATGCTCGGCCGCGCCCTGACGCCCGAGCAGATCATGGAGACCGCGTTCGATGCGTGCGCTGCGATCGTCGAGTTCGACGCCGGCGCGATCGCGATGTACGAGAAGGAGCGCAAGAGCCACAAGATCAGCGCGGTGCGCGTGCGCCCGGGCGGCGAGGGCCTCGTCGATCCCGCGCAGCTCAAGGATCTCGAGTTCAAGGACAACGCCGGCCTCGCCTCGATGGTGGTCAAGAACCGCCACTACCTGCCCTCGGGCGGCGAGCCGCGCGAGGTGTCGGGACCGATCTACACGCGCAAGGTGAAGATCGAGGATGCGAAGTCGCTGCTCGTGCTGCCGCTGCTCTGCGCCGACGAGCCGGTCGGTACGCTGACGCTCGTCGCGCGCGCCGAGAAGCGGTTCGGCAAGGACGTGCGCGAGATGCTCTCGGTGATCGCGAACCAGGTCGCGGTCTCGCTCGAGAACGGTTTCCTCTATCGCAAGATGGAGACGATGGCGACGACGGACGGCCTCACGGGCCTGACCAATCACCGCACGTTCCAGCAGAAGTTCGGCGAGATGCTCGAGCGCGCCGAGCGGCACAACCACAAGCTGGCCGTACTGCTGTGCGACGTCGACTTCTTCAAGAAGGTCAACGACGGCTACGGTCACCCCGTCGGCGACGAGGTGCTCCGCCGCGTCGCGCGCGTGCTCGCCGACGTGCCGCGCAAGATCGATATCTCCGCGCGCTACGGTGGCGAGGAGTTCGCCGTGCTGCTCGACAACGTCGATGTCGTGCAGGCGCGCGCGGTCGCCGAGCGCATTCGCATCGAGATCTCGAAGGTCGTCGTCGAGACCGAGAAGGGGCCGCTGTCCGTCACCGAGTCGATCGGTGTCGCCGCGTTCCCCGACGATGGCCGCGATCGCGCGACCTTGATCGAACGCGCCGACCTCGCGCTCTATCACGCGAAGCACACCGGTCGTAACCGCGTGGTGACGTGGGCGGAGGCGCTGGCGGCCAAGACCCAGGGGCAGCTCAAATCGGTCGACGCACCGGCGAAGACCGCGCGCGCTAGCTGACGACGACGGACGTCGGCCGCAAGACAGGCCCATCATGTCGCGCGGTTGACGCGCCCCCACCCAAGGCCATGCGCTGTGCGGTCGGCGAACCGCGTCCACGGGGCGGCGCAGGGGTATGCTCTGCCCGTCGTGCCTGGTGTTGTCGCCGAGGTCGGATCGACCGCGAACAACTATCAAATCCTCGCGAAGCTCGCGATGGGAGGGATGGCGGAGATCTTTCTTGCGCGCGGCGTCAGCACCGCGGGCGTCGAGCGCTACGTGGTGCTCAAGCGGATCATCCGCGACAAGGCGAACGACACGCACTTCGTGCAGATGTTCCTCGAAGAGGCCCGGCTCGCGGCGCAGCTCCAGCACGCGAACATCGCGCAGGTCTACGACATCGGAAAGCTCGGCGACTCGTACTTCTTCACGATGGAGTACGTGCACGGCGAGACCGTGCGCGGGCTGCTCCAGCGCGCCCGCTCGTTGCGGCGCGAGATCCCGCTCGGCCTCGTGCTGACCGTGATCGCCGGCACCGCCGCCGGCTTGCATCACGCGCACGATCGCATCGGCATCGACGGGCGACCGCTCGGCATCGTGCATCGCGACGTCTCGCCGTCGAACTTGATGATCAGCTACGACGGCTCCGTCAAGGTCGTCGACTTCGGCGTCGCGAAGGCCGAGAACCGCGCGCAGGAGACGCGCTCGGGCGCGGTGAAGGGGAAGATCAGTTATCTGTCGCCGGAGCAGTGCCGCGGCGCGCCGGTCGATCGCCGCAGCGACCTGTTCTCGCTCGGCATCGTGCTGTGGGAGATGCTGACCGTCGAGCGGCTGTATCGACGCAGCAGTGACTTCGAGAACATGTCCGCGATCGTCACCGAGCCCGTGGAGCCGCCGAGCGCGCGGCGCCCGGGCATACCGCCGGATCTCGATCAGCTCTCGTTGAAGCTGCTCTCGAAGCGTCCGGAGCAGAGGTTCCAGAGCGCGGAGGAGCTGATCGAGGCGATCGAGGTCGTCGCCGCGAACAACCAGCTCGTGCTCTCCGGCGGCGCGCTCGGCCGGTTCATGAAGGAGCTGTTCGGTCAGCGCCCCGAGCCGTGGGTGGAGCTCGAGGTGCCGCAGGCCGCCGAGGGCGTGACCGTGACGAGCGAGCCGATCCCGGTCGAGCTGTCGAGCGTCAGCGATCCGATGGAAGAGCAGCTCCGGCAGGTCCGCGACTTCAGCCAGCAGTATACAGCGCAACGCCATCCGGCGAGCGAATCGATCCCGCCGCCGATCGCGCCGATGTCGCAGATCATGACGTCGCAGGCGGTGCCGATCCTCGATCGAAACATGTATCCGACGGTGAGCATGCGCCCGGCCGCCGCGCCGCTGCCGCCGCCGCCGCCGCACACGCCCGACATGCTCGCGACCGTGCCGGTGTATCGGCAGCCGCCGCCTCCAAGCTCGTTCGGCGGCTCGGCGAGCCAGCCGGGCACGGCCTCTCAGATGATCCCCTATCCGATCGTGCCATCGGCACCGACGGGATCCGCGGCGAGTCCGGCGCACGGCGCGAACCTCAAGGTGATCGCAGCCGTCGCGGGGGCGTGCTTCGCGGTGGGCCTGGTCGTGTATCTGATCGTGCGCGATCGCGGCGACGCGCAGCAGATCGACGAGCTCGCGGCCGTGCCCGCCGACGCGGCGCCGCGGGTGGCCGTCGCGATCTCCGACGCCGCCGTGGTCGCGGAGCCGACCGATGCGGCCGCACCCGCGGCGACGTCCGTCGATGCCGCACCGCGATCATCTGCCGATCCGCTGGCGGAGCTGCAGACCGCGCTCGCCGAGCGCCGGTACGCCGAGGGGCTCGCCGCCTGCAGTGACCTCGAGATCTCGACGGACCTCGGTGCCGTGTGCACGCGGCTCGCGTGCAAGGTCGGCGATGCGGCGAAGGCCAAGCAGTGGCTCGCGCGCGCGGCGAGGATCGATCGCGGCGTGCTCGAGGCCGAGTGCAAGCGCGATGGCACGGACGCGCGGCCCAAGGTCGTGCGACCGGGACGCGACACGCCCAAGGTCGATCCCTGCAAGGCCGATCCCATGTCCTGTCAGCACTGAGCTATCCTCGATTCATGGGGCGCATCGCGCTGGCGCTGGTATTGCTGGGTGCCACTGCGGTCGCGAACGCGCAGCCGAAGCCCGAAGGCACGCGATTGTTCGAGGAAGGGCGCGAGCTCGCGAAGGCCGGGAAGTTCGCCGAGGCGTGCGAGGCGTTCCAGAAGAGCTTCGCGATCGATCGCGCGCCGGGCACCTCGCTCAACTACGGCGATTGTCTCGAGCACCTCGGCCAGCTCCGCAAGGCGTGGCAGATGTACGACGACGCGGCGCGCGAGTTCGACAAGGTCGGCGACGCGCGCGGCGAGTTCGCTCGCGAGCGCGCGACCGCGGTGGCGCCGAAGCTCGGCACGCTGACCGTGAAGGTCGCCGAGCCGAAGCTCGCCGGTCTGGTGGTCACGATCGCGAACGAGAGCATCCCGCCGCAGGCGCAGATGGTGGAGCGCTACGAGCCGGGATCGATCGATGTCACGGCGACGGCGCCGGGTCGCACGCCGTTCTCGATCACCGCGCGCACCGCCGCCGGAGCGAACGTGATCGTCGAGGTCCCGGTGCTCGCGATCGGGACGGACTCGACGGTGGTCGTCGTGCCCGATGGGTCGCATCCACCGCCACCGCCCGACGAAGTCTTTCGCCGCGATCGGGGCCGGGTGAAGCTCTCGATCGGGCTCGGCGTCGGCAGCGGCGTGCTGCTCGTCACCAGCAGCATTCTCGCGCTGTCCGCGCGCGCTTCGTACAACGATGCCATCGACTCGATGAAGTGCACGAGGCCCGGCGGGAAGCTGACGTGCAACCAGGACGGCGCCGATCAGGTCAACTCCGCCGGAACGCGCGCCAATGTCGCGACCGTGTTCGCGATCGGCGGCGGTGTGCTCGCTGCCACGGCGGTCGTCCTGTTCGTGACCGCACCGCGCGAGCTCCGACCGCTGTTCGAGATGACCGACCGCGGCACGCCCACGTTCGGGATCGCGCGAGCGTTTTAGGTCCCCACGGTTTGACACCGACGACGGCGGGTCGGATTGTCCCGTCGTGGCTGCCAAGAACTACGTGCTGGATACGAACGTGCTGCTGCACGACGCGCGGGCGATCTTCGCGTTTGCAGACAACAACGTGATCATTCCGATCTACGTGCTCGAAGAGGTCGACACGTTCAAGAAGGACCAGTCGGAGCTCGGTCGCAACGCCCGCCAGATCGCGCGCGAGCTCGACGCGTTCCGCAGCGACGGTGGCCTGTCCAACCCGCAGAAGCTGCCGAACAACGGCACCGTGCGCGTGGCGCTCTCGAAGAACCCGCCGAAGAACCCGAGCAGCGATTCGCGCTCGATGGATCAGCGCATCATCGACATGGCGATCGAGATCCGCGATGCGGATCCGAAGACGCCGACCGTCCTCGTCACGAAGGACGTGAACATGCGCGTCCGCGGCGACGCGCTGGGTCTCGCCTCGGTCGACTTCGAGCCCGAGCGGATCGCGATCGACGAGCTCTACCCGGGCAACCGCGAGCTACTCGTTCCGTCGGGCACGATCGACAAGTTCTACGCGGATGGCAGCGTCGTGGTCGACGCGCCGGCACTCCACGCGAACGAGTACCTGACGCTCAAGGATGACGCCGGCAAGTCCGCGCTTACCCGCTGGGACACCACCGCCGCGAAGGCGGTCCCGGTCAAGAAGCTGCGCGAGGGCGTGTGGGGCATCAAGCCGCGCAACAAGGAGCAGCACTTCGCGCTCGACCTCCTGCTCAACGACGACATCAAGCTGGTCACCCTCGTCGGCAAGGCCGGCACCGGCAAGACGCTGCTCGCGATCGCCGCGGGCCTGCAGAAGGTCACCGAGGAGCAGGTGTTCTCGAAGCTCCTGGTCTCGCGCCCGATCTTCCCGCTCGGCCGCGACATCGGCTACCTCCCCGGCACCATCGAGGAGAAGCTGAACCCGTGGATGCAGCCGATCTACGACAACCACGAGTTGCTCCTCGGCCTCAACAAGTCCGACAAGAAGGAAGGCCGCAGCTACGCCGAGCTCGTCGACCTCGGCTTCGTCGAAATCGAGCCGCTCACGTACATCCGTGGTCGCTCGCTGCCGAACGTCTACATGATCGTCGACGAGGCGCAGAACCTGACGCCGCACGAGGTCAAGACGATCGTGACGCGCGCCGGTGAAGGCACGAAGATCATCCTGACCGGTGACCCGTACCAGATCGACCATCCCTACCTCGACTCCTCGAACAACGGTCTCACCACCGTCGCCGAGCGGTTCAAGAACGAGATGATCGCCGGCCACGTGATCCTGACCAAGGGCGAGCGCTCGCCGCTCGCCGAGCTGGCGACCCAGATCCTGTAGTCTGGAGAGGTGAAGCGCCTCGCGATTCTCGCACTGCTCCTCGCCACCGGCGCGGAGGCGCAGCGGCAGCCGGGGTGGGAGGTCCGCATCGGGGACAAGGTCGTGCTCGCGCCCGGCGCGTCGGGCACGATCCCCGTCTCGATCGCGGTCGATCGCGGGCTCACGGTCTCGCGCGATGCGCAGGTCATCCTCGATCTCTCACCCGAGCCCGGGCTGACGTTCCGCAAGCGCCGCCTTGGCCGCACCGACGCCGTGGATCCCGAGGCCGATGCGCCGCGCTTCGCGGTGCCCGTCCGCGGCGACTCCGAGGGCGAGCACACCGTCAAGCTGCGGATCCGGTTCTGGCTGTGCGGCGGAACATCGTGCAAGCCGATCGACGTGAAGCGGACCGCCGTGGTCTCGGTCGCAGCGTCGGTCGCGCCCGGCGTCGATGCCGGCGTCGACGCGCGCTGAGCCGGTCGGCCGTCCAGGTGCGCGCGAACCCTCACGAATCTTGGGTGACACCGCACCTGGGACAACCTTTGGGTCGAAGTATCAAGTAGTTACCCGCGAATCGGCAGAGATCGAAGTGCCGGTTCGTGCGTGAAACACCTCCATGATCACTCGTCAGCGCATCGTCTCGTACGGGATCCCCGCCGCCGCCGCCGCCACGATCGTCCTCGCCGCGATGCTCACGCGCTCGCAGTCCAAGGGCGTCGTCGACACCGACAAGCCGACGCCCGTTGCCTCGGAGAAGCACCAGATCGATGTCGTGTTCGCGGTCGACACGACCGGCTCGATGGGCGGGTTGATCGATGGCGCGAAGCGCACCGTGTGGTCGATCGCGAACTCGATCCGCAACACGGATCCGAACGCCGAGCTGCGCATCGGCCTCGTGGCGTACCGCGATGTCGGCGATGACTACGTGACGAAGGAGTTCGCGCTGACCAGCGACCTCGATGCCGTGTTCGCCGAGCTCTCGGCGTATCGCGCGGCCGGCGGTGGCGACACCCCGGAGGACGTGGACGCGGCGCTCGACGTGACGCTCCACAAGATGCAGTGGCGCGACGATGCGAAGAAGCTGGTGTTCCTCGTCGGTGACGCGCCTCCGGCGAGCCGCGGCGACGTGCCCACGTTCGACGTGCTCGCGCGCGAGGCGGGTGAGAAGCAGATCATCATCAACACGATCCGCGCCGGCCACGACAGCGACACGATGGCGTCGTTCCAGCGCATCGCGATGCTCGGCAAGGGCGAGTTCAGCTCGATCCAGCAGGACGGCGGCGTGCAGCAGGTGGCGACGCCGTACGACGACAAGCTCGCCGAGCTCTCGGCCACGATCGACTCGACCGCGGTGATCGCGGGTGACGAGGGCGTGCGCCGCAACTACGAGGTGAAGATGGCGGCCGCAGCTGCGGCGCCCACGCCGGCGAAGGCCGACCGCGCCATGTACTACAAGGGTGGTGAGGCGCGCGCCGCGGAGGACGTGGTCGGCGCCTACGGCAGCGGATCGCTCGACGTCGAGTCGATGGACCATGGCTCGCTGCCCACCGAGCTTCGCGGCATGGACAAGGATCAGCTCAAGAAGGAGCTCGACGGTCGCGTCGCGCAGCGGAAGACGGCTCAGGCCGAGCTCGCCAAGGTGGCGAAGGAGCGACAGGAGTTCCTCAACAAGGCGCCCAAGACGGGCGGGGACGGCTTCGACGGCAAGGTGAAGGCGACGCTCGAGAAGCAGCTCAAGTAAGCCCGATTCGGTACCTTTCGTCGCGGCGGCATCGTGGTATGTCGCCGCGATGTTGTTTTCGGAACTGGGCCTGATCCCACCGCTCGCGCAGGCGGTGGCCGCGGAGGGCTATTCGACCCCCACGCCCATCCAGGAGCGCGCCATTCCCCACGTGCTCGCAGGTCGTGACCTGCTGGGCCTCGCGCAGACCGGCACCGGCAAGACCGCCGCGTTCGCGCTGCCGATCCTGCAGCTCCTCGCGAAGGAAGGTCAGATCACCGCGCGGCGGCCGATCCGCTGCCTCGTCCTCACGCCCACGCGCGAGCTGGCCTCGCAGATCGGCGAATCGTTCTCCACCTACGGCAAGAACCTGCCGCTCCGCAACACGGTGATCTTCGGCGGCGTCGGTATGGACGCGCAGAAGCAGGCCCTCCGCTCGGGGATGGACATCCTCGTTGCCACGCCCGGCCGGCTGCTCGATCTGATCGGGCAGGGCCTGGTGGATCTTCGGCCGCTCGAGGTGTTCGTGCTCGACGAAGCCGACCGCATGCTCGACATGGGCTTCATCCACGACGTGAAGAAGGTGATCGCGCGCCTCCCGCAGGTGCGGCAGACGCTGTTCTTCTCCGCGACCATGCCGCGCGAGGCGCAGCAGCTCGCCGATCAGCTCCTCAAGAACCCGGAGACCGTGGCCGTCACGCCGCCGTCGACCACCGCGGAGAAGGTCGACCAGGAGGTGTTCTTCGTCGAGAAGGCCGACAAGCGCTCCCTCCTCGTCGAGGTGCTCGCGGACCAGTCGATGAGCCGCGTGCTCGTGTTCTCGCGCACCAAGCATGGCGCGAACAAGATCGCGGAGCATCTGCTCAAGGCGAAGATCAACGCCGAGGCGATCCACGGCAACAAGAGCCAGAACGCTCGCGAGCGCGCGCTCGCCGGCTTCAAGAGCGGTCGCGTCCGCGTCATGGTCGCGACGGATATCGCGGCGCGCGGCATCGACGTCGACGCCGTCTCGCACGTCGTCAACTTCGACGTTCCCGAGGTCCCCGAGACCTACGTTCACCGCATCGGCCGCACTGCGCGCGCCGGCGCGTCGGGCATGGCGATCACGTTCTGCGAGCTCGAAGAGCGCCCCGACCTGCGCAACATCGAGAAGCTGACGCGCCAGGCGATCCCCGTCGTCGAGGGTCATCCGTACGAGTCGCGCACGCCGGCTCCCGAGGGCTGGAGCGCGCGTGACGATCACAACATCACCCGCAGCGCGCCTCGTTCGTCGAGCGGCGGTGGTCGCGGTCGCCCGGGCGGCGGTGGTGGTGGTGGTCGCAGCGGCGGAGCTCGCGGCGGTCGGCGCGGCGGCGGCGGCGGCGGTCGGCGCTAGACGAACAACGTCGGCACGAGCTCGTCGGCGGGGCCCGCGTGGCACTCGTCGAACAGCTCGCGCGCACCGTCGAAGATCTCGAGGTTCAGCAGGATCCGCCGCGCACCGTTGAGGTGCGCCCACGACACGAAGCTCGAGGCCGGCGCCACCGTGCCCGACGTGCCGATCGCGACGAACAGATCGCAGTCGCGCAGCGCGTGCTTGGCGGTCCGCTCGGCGCCGACGGGGATCTGCTCGCCGAACAGCACCGCGCACGGCCGCATGCGTTCGCCGCAGTGCTCGGGCGCGACGCCCGCGGGCGGGGCCTCCACGTGGCCGCAGCGCTCGCACCGCCAGCGCGCGAGGCTGCCGTGGTACTCGCACACCGTCTTCGAGCCCGCGACAGTGTGGAGGCCGTCGATGTTCTGCGTGATCACCGTCAGCTTCGCGCCGGGCGGGAGGCGCTCCTCGAACGAGGCGAGCGCGCGATGGGCGGTGGTCGGCCGGATCCCCTCGAGCGCCATGCGGAACGACCAGAACATGTCGGTCGCCTCGACGCGGTGGGTGACCAGCGCGCTGGTGTCCGTCAGCTCGGCGAGCTTCGGATCGCTCCACAGCCCGCCGGGCCCCCGGTAGGTCGGCAGCCCCGCGCTGTGCGAGATGCCCGCTCCGGTGAGCACGACGATGTTGCGGTAGCCGCCCAGGTCCATCGGCTTAGTGTAACACCGACAATATCTGGTGCAACTACCGCCAGGCCTGGATGGTCCCGCGGAGCTCCTTGAGCCTGCCGCGCGACAGCGTCCCGACCGAGGCCATCGAGAGCTGTGCGGGTGCGAGCACGGTGCGCGCGGCATCGACCAGCTTGTCGATCGTCACGGCGGTCATCTGCGCGAGGCGCTCCGAGAGCTTGGGCGGCTCGAAGTACAGCGCCGTGCCGCCGAACCAGCCGGCCATCGCCGAAGCGTCGTCGAGCGAGGCGAGGGTCTCGAACCGGTAGCGTACGCGCGCGCGCGCCACCTCGTCCTTCGTGATCTTGCCGGCGCGCAGCCCATCGAGGATGCGCAGCAGCTCCTTGATCAGCTCGGGAACCTTCGCGTTCGCGGTGGCGCCCGAGATCTCGAACAGCGAGGTATCGGCGAGCGGCTCGATCGAGGCGTTGATCGAGTACGCGAGGCCCTTCTGGTCGGCGAGCGTGTAGTGCAGGCGCGTCGACATGCCGTCGTCGAGAATGCGCAGCAACGTGACCAGCGGGATGTACCGGGGGTCCAGCTCGGGGACGCCGCGGAACAGCACCGCGAGCGAGGTCTGCGAGCCGGCATCGGCGACGTGGCGCAGGTTCGGGCCCGGGCGCGGTGCGGGAGCGGCGGGGGCTTCGACCCGCACACCGGCGGGGATCTTCGCGAGCGCCTTCTGCGCCGCATCGACGACGCGCGCGTGCTCGATCGGTCCCGCGATGCACAGACGGGCATTGCGCGCGCCGTAGAACGCGGCGAAGTGGCGTCGCACGTCCTTCGCGGAGAACCGGCGCACGTTCGCGCGCGGTCCGATGATGCGCTGGCCCAGCGGGTGGTCGCCGAACACCAGGCCGCGGGCGATATCGTCGGTGTTGATCTCGTTGTCGTCGGCGTCGTAGTCCTCGTTGATCTCCTCGAGGATCAGCGCCCGTTCGAGCTCGATGTCGGAGAACTTCGGCCGGCCGATCAGCTCGCCGAGGAGCGCGATCGCCGCCGGGACGTGCTCGACCTCGAGGGCGAGCGAGAACAGCGTGTAGTCCCGGCCGGTCTCGGCGTGCAGCGTGGAGCCGAGCTTCTCGACGGCGGTGTTGAGCGCCAGCGACGACGGGTACTTCTCGGTCCCACGGTAGAGCATGTGCTCGGTGAAGTGGGACAGCCCGTTGTCCTCGGGGCTCTCGAACCGCGCCCCGACCTTGACGAACAGCGCACAGACCGCCGTGTGGAGGTGGGGAAGGGCTACCGTGGTGACCGCCAGCCCGTTGTCGAGCACGGTGGTTTCCACGTGGGGGTCGATCACGCGTGAGGCTTACCACGTGCGACCCTCGATTCATTGACGCCGTCGGTAGATCGGCGGTATCACACGTGTGTTTCGATGCTTCTCAAGAAGATCGTGATCGCCGAGGACGACGACGCCATCGCGCACATGGTCAACATGGCGCTCGGTGATGCGGGCTTCCTTTGCCTGCGCGCCCGCGATGGCGACGAGGCGCTCCGCTTGGTCAAGGCGCACGATCCCGACCTGCTCGTCCTCGACGTGATGATGCCGCGGGTCGACGGGCTCGAGGTCGCGCGCCGGCTCAAGGCCGACGTGATGTGGTCGCGCACCCCGATCCTCATGCTGACGGCGCTCGCCGGAGTGGACGATCAGGTGCAAGGCCTCGAGGCCGGCGCCGATGCCTACATGTCCAAGCCGTTCGACCTCCGGGAGTTCGGCGCGCGCGTCAAGGCGCTGATCCGGTCGGCTCGCCGCGAGCGCAACCGCAACCCGACCACGAACCTCCCCGGCTCGCGCGCGATCGACGAGGAGATCGAGGGGGCGCTCAAGAGCGGCAAGCCCACCTCGGTGGTCCACATCGACATCCTCAACTTCGACAGCTACGCCGACTCGATCGGCATCGCACGATCCGAGGACACCGTCCGCGATCTCGGCCAGTGGCTGCTCGACGCCGCGCGCGCGATCTCGGGCGGCGGCGCGTTCGTCGGTCACATCGGTGGCTCCGACTTCATCTCGGTGCTCGCGCCCGAGCACGCCGGCCCGTTCGTCACGAGCGCCGAGGCGGCCTTCGATGGCAAGCGCGCCGCGCTGTCGGGCGATCCCGCCTCGCTGCACCTGGTCGCGGCGATCACCAACACCGAGGGGTTGAACCTCAACACGGGTGCCGACGAGCTCGGCCGCCGTCTCGGCAAGGCGATGAAGCAGGCGAAGGCCGCGGGCAAGACCGGCCACGTCGAGTGGTCGGCTAGCTAGGTCGACGCGACGTGGCGGACACTCCGCCCGATCTACCAGAGGCGCCGGATGCGCCGGAGTCTTCGGATGCCGATGACCCGGCGATCGCGGACACCCACGCGTCGGAGCAAGGTGCCTCCGCGTCGCCGCTGAGCGGTGGAGGCAGCGAGCGTGCGACCACCCGTGCACCGCGCTCGGTCCGCA
>JBBRED010000011.1:0-50509 GCA_038203335.1 Haliangiales bacterium
TCGGCACCGGGCCGGTGGTGGTGTGGTACGGCGGGCTCACCAACGAAGCGGATCTGACCTCGATGTGGACGCGGCTCGCGCGCCCGGAGAACGCGCGCGACGTGGTGGCGCCGGATGCCGATGCCGAGGCCGCGGCGCCGAAGCCGACGATGCGCCCGCTCGCGGCCGCGGAGCTCGCGACCGAGCTCGACATCGGCAAGCTGGTCGCCGAGCGCGAAGGCGTGGTCGGCACCGGGCCGGTGCCGAAGCGCGAAGGCATCGATCCGCCGCTCGGCGTGCTCGCGTTCGCGCCCGCGCGTCTCGGCCACGTGCACCAGACCAACGACATCGACGGCGTGATGCGCGAGCACGCGCCCCTCGTGGAGCACGACGGCCGGCTGTTCCCATCGTTGCCGCTCGCCGCGTATCTCGTCGCGCATCCGAGCGAGAGGTTCTCGCTCGATGGTCACACGCTGACCGTCGGCGACAAGACGTTCGAGCTCGATGCGAGTGGCCGGTTCGTGATCCGCTTCGTCACCGCCGGCAGCTACCGCACGATCTCGTCCTACGACATCCTGCGCTCGCAGGCGCTGATCGACGAGGGCAAGCCGCCGATCATCAAGGACGAGGACCTGAAGGGCGCGTACGTGATCGTCGCGGCCACCGCGCACGGTCTGCGCGATCTGCGTCCCACGCCGATGTCCGAGGCGCAGCTCGGCGCGGAGATCAACGCGAACGTCCTCGATAACCTCGAGGACGGCCTGTACATCAAGCGCGCCTCGCCCGCGACCGATGGTCTGATCACGTTGGTCCTCTGTGTGCTCGCGGCCGGGGTGATGACCGCCGTGTCGCGCGCGTTCAAGCGCGTGATCATCGCGTTCCCGCTGGTGCTGCTCGCGACGGTGATGATCAGCGGAGGCTACGTGCTGCTCGCCGGCTGGGCGCTCGAGACGAAGGACCTGTGGCTCGCGGTGGCAACTCCGGCGATCGCCAGCGCGATCGCATCGTTCGTGACGTTGATCGTGATGTCGGCGGTGGAGCGGCAGAGCCGGCGGTTCGTGCAGGAAGCGCTGGGCCGCTACACCTCACCCGCGCTGGTGCAGGAGCTGATCGATCACCCCGAGCACCTCTCGCTCGAGTGGGGTGACGAGCGAGAGATGAGCGTGTACTTCTCCGACCTCGCCGGGTTCACCACGATCAGCGAGAACCTCTCGGCGAAGGACCTGGTCACGCTGCTCAACGAGTACCTGACGGAGATGACCGATCTCGTGCTCGCGCACGGCGGCATCGTCGACAAGTACATCGGCGACGCGGTGATGGCGTTCTGGGGGGCGCCGCTGCGCGACAAGGAACACGCGCTGCATGCCGTGAGCTGCGCGATCGCCATGCGCAAGCGCTGCGCCGAGCTGCGGGCCGGCTGGTTCGCCCGGTTCGGCCACGAGCTCCATGCCCGCGCGGGCGTCAACTCGGGTGGCGCCGTCGTGGGGAACATGGGTTCCAAGCACAAGTACAACTACACGGTGATGGGCGACATGGTGAACCTCGCCGCCCGGCTCGAGGGCGCGAACAAGCCGTACGGCACGTACCTCATGATCAGCGAGAGCACGCTCGCGGATCTGAACGGCGCGTGCGACGTGCGCGAGCTCGACCTCGTTGCCGTCAAGGGCAAGGACAAGGCCGTGCGCGTGTTCGAGGTGCTCGACCTCAAGGACAAGGCGCCGGCCGAGCTCGTCGCGACCGCGCGCCGGTTCGAGGAAGGCCTCGCGCTCTATCGCGCCTGCAAGTTTTCCGAGGCGAAGCTGATCTTCGCCGAGCTTTCGGATGACCCACCGAGCAAGCTCTACGTGGAGCGGTGCACGTACTTCGAATCCGAGCCTCCTGGGGATGGCTGGGATGGTGTCTGGCACATGAAGGAGAAATAACGATGAAGCGTCGGCTCTTGATCCTCTGCTCCGTCCTGTTCGTCGCAAGCCTGGCGTTCGCCGCGCCGAAGACCGGCTCGATCGTCACCGTGCGTGTGCTCACCGCGAAGGTGATGAAGGCACCGAAGTTCATCGGACCCGCGGCCGGCGATGTCTCGCGCGGCTCGCAGCTCACGTTCCAGGAAGCGAAGGGCGACTGGTACCGCGTGAGCGGCGGCGTCGAGGGCTGGATCCACAAGACCAACCTGACCGAGCGCCAGGTCACGTTGTCGTCGAAGCCGGGCGGCGACGGTGCGGGCAACGCCTCGCGCGACGAGGTCGAGCTCGCCGGTCGTGGCTTCACGCCGCAGGTCGAGGGCGAGTACCGCAGCAAGAACCCGAACCTCGAGTTCTCGCACGTCGACAAGATCGAGAAGACCTCGATCGATCCGGGCGAGCTCGAGGCCTTCGTCGCCGAAGGCAAGCTGGGAGGCGGGCAATGATGCGCGCGATCCTCCTCGGCGCCGCGGTGGCGGTGGCCGGGTGCACGTTCCAGCTCACCCCCGACTCGCTCGGCAAGGCCTACCACGGCATCAAGGAAGCACGGAAAGACCTGACGCCGGAGAACGAGTACTACGTGGGCCGCTCGGTCGCGACGAACATCCTCGCGAAGTCGAACTACAAGTACCGCGACGCCTCCGGCTTCGACGCCGGCAAGCTCGAGGGCATGACCGCGTACATCAACGCGGTCGGCAACGTGGTCGCGCTGTCGTCGCTCGACATCCACCACGCCGATGATCGGCCCACGCCGCTCGCTGGCTGGCACTTCGTGGTGCTCGAGGACGCGACGATCAACGCGTTCGCCGCGCCCGGCGGCTACATCTTCGTCACGATGGGCGCGGTCGAGCAAGCATCCTCCGAGGACGAGCTCGCGGCGATCCTCGCGCACGAGGTCGCGCACGTTCGCCGTGGCCACGCGCTCGGCTCGATCCAGAAGTCGCGGTTCGCGGGCGTCATGAAGGAGACGATGGACTCCACGGTCACGCTCGATCAGCAGGCGCTCGGCAACCTGACGAACGTATTCAACGGCGCGATGGACGACATGATGGACTCGCTGCTCGTGAAGGGTTATTCGCGCGACACCGAGTTCGAGGCCGACTCGGTGGGGCTCGAGATCATGATCCAGGCCGGCTACGACCCGGCGGCGTTCGTCTCGTATCTCAAGAAGCTCGCCGCGCACCAGGCCACCGGCTCCGGTGGCTTCTCGGCCACGCACCCGAAGGCCGCGGATCGGATCGCGAAGCTCGAGAAGAAGGTCTCGAAGGTCGCGAAGGTCACGGTGCCCGCCGTGCGCACGAAGCGATTCAAGGCCGCGATCTCCGACCTCGAGTAGCTGGTCCGGCGAGGGTGGCGTGCCGTACAGCCATTTGCCCGTGGCCGGCCACCGACGGTAGCGAAGCGCGGGAAATCACGGTTGGCTGCGGCTCGCACGCGACATGCTCCTCGCAGTGGCGTGCGAGGAGTACAGTCATGGAAGCGATGTCCGTCGAATCGATCCCGATCCGCAACCAGGCGCTGCGTCGTTACACGCGCGCAGAGTATGACGGCCTGGTCGCGAAGGGAGCGTTCGTCGGCGAGCGCGTCGAGCTCATCTTCGGGCTCGTGGTCGAGATGAGTCCGATCGACCAGAAGCACGTCGAGTCGACTGCCCTGGTTCACGAACAGATGCTGTTCGCGCTTCGAGGGCGCGCGAGGGTGTACTGCCAGGCGCCGATTGCCGCGACCGAGGACTCCGAGCCGGAGCCCGACATCTACGTCACGCCGCTCGGCAGCTACTGGCACGAACACCCTTCGCGTGCACATCTGGTGATCGAGATCGCGAGCAGCTCGCTCGCGTATGACCGGAGCGAAAAGGCGTTGCTCTACGGCATCTCCGAAGTCGACGAGTACTGGATCGTCGATCTCGTGCACGGTCTCGTCGAGGTCCGCCGCGATCGCGATGCGGGTGTGTGGCGCACGATCACCACGTACCGCCGCGGCGACACGATTCAGATGCTCGCGTTCCCCGACGTGTCGATCGCGGTCACCGAGATCCTGCCGCCGGTCTAGTTGCAGACCAGCGCGAGCGGCGCGGACGTGTTGCCACCGCAGCACGCGCACAGAACGACGACGACCCAGGCGAGGTGCTTCACGCGCGCGAGCGTGCCACGACCGCGCTACTTGCAGCCAGCCGGCAGCGGCTCGGTCACGCAGTACGCCTTGCGGGCCTGCGCGAGCTGCTGATCGAGCTGCGCGCGATCGCGCCGCAGCAGCGGAACCCGGTCCTGCGAGGCGGCGGCGATCTGCTCGTCGAGCGCGGCGAGATCCTTCTGGAGCCGCTCGATCCGGACCTGTGCGTCGCGCGCTTCGGTCTGCGGTACCTCCTCGGGCGGCGACGACGTCGACCGCGCGTCCGATCCGCACGCGCACAGCAGCACGAGCACGCATGCCCGCATCAATCGGCGACCTGCGCGCCGCAGCACTGCTTCCACTTGCGCATCGATCCGCAGATGCAGAGGTCGTTGCGCCCGGGCTTCTTCGGCTTGATCCGCGCGGCCTCGCGGGCGTTCGGAAATGCGAGCGGCCGCAGCGCACGACCACGCTCCTCGGCCGCGGTGAACGCCGTATGGATCTCGTCGAGCTTCGCGGCCGTGAACCAGTCGCGCGCCTCGTCCTCGAGCTTGTGCGCGAGCGCGAGATAGCGCCTCGTGTGCTGGTGATGATCGAAGTGCGGCACGCGGCGATAGCCCGCGGGCACATCGCACAGCGCGTTGCCGCCGGCGAATCCGTAGGTGCCCACGTCGCGCGCGGGCAGCAGCGTCCACTCGATCCCGAACAGGCGATACGCCACCGCTGCTAGCCCGACCCACGCGCGCGCCTCGTTCTGGTTGAACGGATGGAGGAACGCGGCCTCCTCGGTCGCGGGCACCGCCTCCGGCACTCCGTAGGGCAAGCCGACCGGCGTGCCGTAGTTCGGCTGCGACGGGTCACCGCAGAACGCGTGGATCGTCTCGTGGACGCAGAACCCGAGCAGGCGCGCGTGAATGCACGCGCCGTCGCGCACCGCGACCCACTTGACCTCGCCGAGCTGCTGCTGCAGCCGCCACAGGGTCGGCGCCGCGAGGTCCCAGATCACGGTCTGGCCCCAGCCGCGCATCGCATCGTCGAACCGGTAGAGCGCGGTGATGCCGGCCGCGCGTTCGTCGAGCGTCAGCTGCGCGTGGCAATCGCACGGGCACGGAAACGGCGTCTCGACCGCATCGACAACACTGGCCGGCACCCCAGGAGCTTACCTCGCACGCGGGCGCGGCGCCTTGCCCCAGTGGTCGACGACCGGGTCGGTGCCGCACTGCGCCTGGTAGCCCTGCGCGAAGAAGCCGAGCTCGTCGAACCGACCATCCATCGCGAGCAGGCGCGCGAGCTCGTGGGCGTTCGTCACCTCGCAGTGATCCACCTTCGTGCGTAGCTCCACGATCATCGACCGCCGCGTGTCGATGATGTCCGCGCGCTCGACCTCCCAGATCTCGGCGCGCGTCTTCGCCTTCGGCGCGAAGATCGCGGCGGTCACGTTGGCGATCGGGAACACCAGGAGAAGGCTCAGCCCCAGGATCGGCAGGATCTTCGCCTTCGCGCGCACATCGGTCATGCCCAGTAGAACGCGGCCCGCGGGCCAGCGTGACAGGCGTCTTGCTACCCCCAGCTCGAGGGTCAGGGCTGGAACGCGAGACCGACGGAGACGCCGGTGCGCGTGCTGTTGCCAAACGCCGGGCCTTCGCCGAACACGATCTTCTCCTGATAGAGATCCGCGTACAGGCCGAACACGCTGAGCTTCACCATCATGCCGGTGCCGTAGCGCAGCCCGTTGCCCCACGAGTAGGTCGCGTTCGCGCTATCGACGAGAACGGTGCGCGTCGGCGCGAGGACGATGTTCGTCGAGAACGGGCCGATGTGCACCCAGCTGTACCGGAAGTCGAGCGACGCGGCCGCCGACAGGAACTGCGGACCGTTCGCGACATCGAGCGTGGACTTCGCGATGTTGTTCGCGCGCACGCCGATGCCGATCTGGAAGTTGCGATCACCGAATGCGAGGCCCAGGTTCGCCGTGCGGCCCTCGGGCGCGGGCGTCGCTCCCTCGAGGTCACCGGTGAAGCCGGCGATGCGCGGAATCGTCGAGAGGTTCGCGAGCGGGCCGCGCACGTGCGCCGAGGCGTCGTAGCCCGCGCTCAGCTTCGGATGACAGGCCGACAGGGCGAGAGCAGCGACGACCACGGTGAGGCGCATGTGAGAAGGACATCGTCCCGGCGGGTCGTTTGTTGAGGTAACCGTCGGTGTGCTGGCGCCGGCGGTACGCGCCTGTGCCTTGTTCCCGGTCGGTGCCAGGCGTACATCGAGGCATGGGCTACGCGTTCCGCATCGTCAACGTGTTCACCGTCGGCGACGACCGGTTCTCCGGCAACCCCCTGTGCGTGTTCGAGGACGCCCGCGGCCTGACACCGACGCAGATGCAGGCCCTGGCCCGGCAGTTCAATCTGTCGGAGACCACGTTCGTGCTGCCGCCGAGCCGCGAGGGCGCGGATGCCCACGTCCGCATCTTCACCCCGGGCTTCGAGATGCCATTCGCCGGTCATCCCACACTGGGGACCACGTCGGTGATCGCCGCTGGCCGAACCAGCGTGACCCTCGAGATGAAGGCCGGCCTCGTGCCGGTGACGACCGATGGCACCACGTGGACGTTGAAGACGGCGCGACCTCCCGAGACCCGTGCCGTGGACGCATCGAACGCGGAGCTCTCGCGCATGCTCGGGCTTCCCGAGGGTGCCGTCAGCGATCAGCCGCTGTGGGTCAACACCGGCTCGGAGCAGCTCGTGGTTCCGATCGCGAGCAAGGACCTCGTGCGCGCCGCGGCGCC
Source organism: Haliangiales bacterium (assembly GCA_038203335.1). Lineage (GTDB taxonomy): Bacteria > Myxococcota_A > Polyangia > Haliangiales > Haliangiaceae > JABFXX01. The sequence continues at coordinate 6,829 of JBBRED010000011.1, forward strand.
GAGCTACGAGCTGCTCGCGAAGCACGGCATGTCACCGACGCGCGAGGAAGCGATGGCGTACCTCTGGGCGAAGGGCGCGGCCGGCGAGGATGATCTCGTGCGGTTCTTCTTCACGCTGAGCGGCAGCGTGATCGAGGATCCCGCGACCGGCTCTGCGTGCGCGAACCTCGGCGGCTGGCACGTCGCGACGAAGCAGGCGTTGCCCATCATGCGCACGTTGCGCCAGGGCGAGGCGGTCGGCCGACCATCGCGGCTCGGGCTGCGGGTCGACGCGGATGGCGCGATCTTCGTGACCGGCGCGGTCATCGAGCTCGGCCGCGGCACGATCGAGCTCTGATCTGGGTCCAGCGTCCCTGCCGTGGCAAGTCGAGTTGCCGGGTGTGATCGGCGCAACTACCGCAGATCTCGATCCTTCGATCTGGCACGACCACTGCTCCAGGGTGGCTCGTGCTCTTGCGTCCTGTCCTGTCCGCCCTCGCTCTCGCCGGTCTCGTTGCCGTCGGTTGTGCCGAAGCCACCTCCACCGAGACCGTCGCCGATGACCCGAACGACGGCCTGCTGCGCGACTTCGTCGACGGCAAGTTCGACGACGCCGGGCACCCGCTGAACGCCAAGGTCGTCGAAGGCACGCACCTCGGGTGCGGGACCAAGCGCGGAAGCGTGTATCAGCTCACCTCGCGCTGCGATGTCACGATGCCGCAGGGCGCCGAGGTCGGTGGGCTCACCGTGAGCGCGCGCCTCCGCGTTCGGCAGCACGCCGCCGAGGGTGACATCGTCACCATCACGGCGAAGGACGACAGCGGCCGCGCGCTCGGCAGCGAGACGCTCACGGTCGCGCGGTTGCGCGGCTCCGATCGCTGGATCGATCTGCCGATCAAGATCCAGGAGGTCGTTCGCGTCGCGAAGGTCTCGCTCGATGTGACGGCGGGTGCCGTCGTCGAGCTGCAGTACGTCGAGGTGTTCCCGAAGGACCTCGGCGTGGTCGTCTCGCCCGGCTCGGGGATCTACCAGGACTCCGACTACGTCACGATCGAGCTGCCGAAGGGCAAGAAGATCGAGCGGCTCGAGGCGAACGGCGTCGATCTTCGACCCGCTCTCGAGGCCGCGGATCCACGGTACGTGTCGCGTCAGACCACGGCGTTCCGCTCGATCGTCAAGTTCCGCCTCGATGCGGTGCTACCCAACCGCGCCGACGTCGTCGATCTTCGCGTGCACTCGAACGGCGATACGTCGCGCATGCAGATCCGCAAGGCGGTCGCGCCCTGCGCATTCGAGGGCGATCCGAACGGCGCGAAGGTCCTGATCACCGGCTTCCAGCCGTTCCCCGCCGACGGCTGGCACGAGAACGTCTCCGCCGTTGCCGTCACCGCGCTGCGTCCCGAGGTTCTCCGCGGGGCGCGGGTGATGCGCATGACGCTTCCCGTCGAGTACGACCGCGCCGCCGCGCTCGTCACCGACGTGATCACTCGCTGCCAGCCGCAGCACGTGATCAGCTTCGGCCAGGGCGGCAACGACATCGCCCTCGAGCACACCGCCTACAACCTGCAGGACACCGGCGAGCTCTCCGGCGGCGCGCCCGACAACCGCGGCATCCTCCGCGCCGCGCAGCTGATCTCGATGACCGCGCCCGCGACGCGCGACACGCTGCTCCCGCTCGACGCGATCGAGTCCGCGCTCGTCGACCTCGGCGAGGCGCCGCAGCCCTCGACCGACCCCGGCCGCTACATCTGCAACAACGTGATGTTCGCCGACATCGGCGCGATGGAGGGCCGCGGGCGCGCGGGCTTCATCCACCTGCCCTACACGACCTGGTTCGACGACGCGGTCCGCTCCCGGTTCGGCAAGGTCGCGGAGGCCGCCGTCCAGGCGACCGTCGACGCGCCCTGAAGAGAAGCCGGATCAGAAGTAATAGGCGCCGGCGAGCGTGAACGATCCACCGCCGAGGCCGTTGGCCTCCATGCCGGTGTCGTCGGCGTACTGCTGCTCGGACTCGGTCGGACCCACGCCGATGCCCTTCGCCTCGGCCTGGATCGCGAAGTGTGTCCAGCGATACTCGGCGCCGATGCCGAGCATGCCGTGCGCGCGCTGCTGCATCTGGGCCTCGCCGGAGGACGCGCCCTTCGGGGCGATCGTGGTGCCACCGAGGCCGGCCATCAGCCACCAGTTGAAGTGGTTCTCGACGCCGAACCGGTAGCGCGCGGCGAGCGTGATGTGCGCGATCTTGAGATCGCCATCGCCGCCACCCTGCGCCTCGGTGAGCTGCTGGTTGCCGCCGGCGAACGAGAGCTCGAGCTCGAGGTGGCGCCAGCCGCGATAGCGAACCGCGAGCTCGCCGATCGCGAAGTCGGTGCTCTGATCGACTTCGCTCTGCTGCGGCGCGAGGCTCATCGAACCGACGCCGAGCGCGACCGAGAACCGACCCACGGTCGGCGGCGAAGCAACGACGACCTGCGGCTGGACCATCGGAGCGGCCGAAGGACCCGCGTAATCGTCCCCCGAGTAATCTCCCGGCGCCTGCGCATGCGCGGTGGCCGCGAGGAACAGTGGGGCAGTGGCGAGCGCGAGAACCAGCCTGGTCGACATGCGCAGTATGATTCCACGGGTCGTGCCACGCTAACCAACGGAAAGTGCACGATCTGCGGAGTGGCGAGAACCCACACCCCACACCGTGATCGTGGGCGATTCCTACACTACGATGGTCAGGTGTCAGGTCGGACCTTCGCGATCGGCGACATCCATGGGGATCTCGCGGCCTTGGACAAGTTGTTCACCCGTCTGCCGGCGATGACCGCGGAGGACACGATCGTGTTTCTCGGCGACTACATCGATCGCGGGCCCGACTCCGCGGGAGTCGTCGCGCGTGTGCGCCAGCTCACCGAGCAGGGCCCCGCGAAGGTGATCTCGCTGCGCGGCAACCACGAAGACGCGTGGCTGCAGGTCGTGACGACCGGCTGGCCCGAGTTTCTGCTGCCGCGCGGAAACGGTTGCTACGAGTGCTATCGCTCGTTCGAGGGCAAGGACATTCCCGGCGAGGACGAGATGCCCGAGGCCGACGAGCTCGAGTCGATGCTCGACGGATCGTTCCTTCCCGCCGATGTCATCGCGTGGTTCAAGACGCTGCCACACTGGTACGAGGACGAGCACGCGATCTACGTGCACGCCGGCATCAAGCGTATGCAGGACGATTTCTTTCCGCATCCATCGGAGGTGATGCCGCCGCGCGCGCTGCTGTGGCTGCGCGATCGCGACTTCTTCGAGAACTATCGCGGCAAGCTCGTCGTGTTCGGGCACACCACCACGCGCACGCTGCCAAACGAGCTCTCCACGCACACGCCCGACGATCCGACGGACATGTGGGCCGGTCCCGCGTGCGTCGGCCTCGACACCGCGTGCGGAAAGGGCGGCTTCTTGACCGCGTTCGAGCTCCCTGCGCGCACCGTGTACGAGACGCGTGACTAAGCACACCGCCCTGGAGTCGCTCCCCGGCCGGCCCGCGCTCAAGCTCGGTCGCGCTCTCGCATCTCCGCTCGGCGTGATCATCACGATCCCGCTCCTCGTCGTGGCGGTCGGCGTGGGCATCCTGCTCGTCGGGCGCGATGCGACGCGCTCCGCCTCCCAGGCGATGGCGCGTCGCCAGCTCACCGAGCAGGCGACGTCGGTGCGGATCGACGTGGCCTTCGCGCTCGATCAGGCGAGCCCGATGCTCGAGCGCCTTCGCGTGCTCGCGGATCCTGCGCGCCCCGTCGAGGACGTTCTCGTTCGACTGCACGACCTGATGGTCGGACGGCCGGGCGTGGCGTACGCGAGCCTCAGCTTCCCCGACGGCACGTTTCGCGGCGCGTACCTCAACGAGAAGCGACTCGTCGAGGTGCAGGAGAGCAAGGTCGGTGCGCGCGGCACCGATGTGGTGCGCTACGCCGTCACCGGCGGCTCGATCACGAAGCTACGCGACGAGGCCACCGACTACGATCCGCGTCGTCGCGGCTTCTACCAGCTCGCCGAGCGGGTGGGTACGCGCGCGTGGACCGAGCCCTACACGTTCTTCCGCAGTCACGAGACCGGCATCACGTGTACCGAGCCCGTGTACGACGCGCAGAAGCAGCTCGTCGCGGTGCTCACCGTCGACTTCGACGTCGGCGCGCTGTCCACGTTCGTCGCGCGCTCCACGCTCGACGAGGCGCACACGCTGGTCTCGACCCGCGATGGCATCATCCTCGCCTACCCGGCGGCCGACAAGCTCGCGCTGCCCGCGACGGATCAACTGCTCCGCTTCGCCGACCTGCACGATCCGTCCCTCGATGCGCTGTTCGCTCGCCTCGCGCGGCCCGAGGTGGGCACCTCGCTCTCGATCCTCGATCTCGACACGACCAGCGGCAGCTACCTCGCCTCGGTCGCGCCGATCGGCGGGCTGCGCGCGGGCGTCAGCGTGCCGCTCGACTGGTACGTCGCGACCATCGTCCCCACGCGCACGCTGCTCGGTCCCACGCACGCGCTGGAGCGTTCGAGCGTGATCGCGAGTGCCGGAGCCCTCGCGATCGCCGTCGGGCTCGCGCTCGTCCTCGCGTGGAACCTCGTCCGCATGCGCCGGCAGGTCGCCGCATCGCGCGCGCAGGCACGAACCGCCGAGGCGCGCGCGCGCGAGCTCGGCTCGTACAAGCTCGTCGCCCGGCTCGGCGCGGGTGGCATGGGCGAGGTGTGGCGCGCCGAGCACCGGCTGCTCGCTCGCTCGGCGGCGATCAAGCTGATCCGCGCCGAGGCCCTCGCCGATCCGGTGTCGGAGCCCGAGATCCGCGAGCGGTTCCGTCGCGAGGCGCAGGTGCTCGCCTCGATGCGATCGCGCCATACGATCGATCTCTACGACTACGGCGTCACCGACGCGGGCGTCTTCTACTACGTGATGGAGCTGCTCGACGGTCTCGACCTCGAGTCACTCGTGGTGCGCGAGGGTGCGCAGCCGGCCGCGCGCGTGATCGAGATGCTGATCCAGGCATGCTCGTCGCTCGCCGAGGCGCACGAGGCCGGGCTGCTCCACCGCGATATCAAGCCGCCAAATCTCTTCCTCTGCCGCGCCGCCGACGAGCTCGACATCATCAAGCTCCTCGATTTCGGCATCGTCCAGACCGCGAACGATACGCCCCAGGTGATGACCCGGGCGATCTCGACCGAGGCCATCCCCGAGACGCCGAAGCTGACCCAGCTCGGCGCGATGCTCGGCACGCCCGGGTTCATGGCGCCCGAGCAGATCCTCGGCATGCAGCTCGATGGTCGCGCTGACATCTACGCGCTCGGCTGCGTCGCGTGGTGGCTGCTCACCGGCCGCGAGGTCTTTCCGCGCCAGGGTGCCGACGCGAAGATCCTGCACAAGCACGTCTACGAGCCCGTGCCGCCGCTCGCGACGAGGATGCGCGGCTGGTGCCCACCGGAGCTCGAGGCCGCGATCGGTACGTGCCTCGCGAAGGACGTCGAGGATCGCCCCACCGACGCGCGCCACCTCGCCGCGATGCTCCGCGCGATCGAGATCCCGGCCGAGCACGCGTGGACCGAGGCGAAGGCGCTCGCGTGGTGGACGGCGTACCGGCCGCCGAAGCCGGTGCCGCAGGTCTCGCCGAGCGAGGTCCAGGTCATCATTCCGGTGAGCGCCGACCAGCGCCCCGGTCACGCGACCTCGGAGCTCGCCATCTCGAACACCCTGATGACACCGACCTCGAAGCCGTAGGTCGTTCAGCGCTGCTTCGTGAAGATCGGGACGTTCGCGGCCTCGAGCGCGGTGCGCAGCGCGTCCCAGTCGCCCTGACGCGCGTCGCCGGTCACCACCACATCGGCGCCGGTGGTCGCGCTGCACGTGGCGACCGCTGCCTCGCGTGTTGCGGGTGCGCCGTCGACGAGGATGCCATCGGCGCTGACGCGAATGCTGCAGCGATTCGGTCCCGCATCGGCGCGCACGGCGCCCGAACCCGGGCCGGGACCGGAGCCCTCGCCCTTGCCCGCGCCGCCCACCCCCCAGCCGCGACCGCACGTGAGGTAGGTGATCGCGAGCGCGATCGCGCCAACGAACAGCGCGAGCAACACGAGCCTGCGCCGCATGCGGCGGCGGTCGAGCTGCTTTGCCACGCTCTTTGCGAAGTGATTGTCGTTCGGCTGGGTCATGGGGTGGTGAGTGCGGCAGGGTCGACGATGGTGGCGAGCCCGTGCTGCTCGGAGAAGCAGCGATCGAGATCGGCGTGGAGTCCCACGAACAGCGCGTGCGGTAGATCCGCGAGCGGGAGCACGGGTGCGACGATCACCAGGTAGCTCGCGAGGTCGGCCACGTTCAGGTGCACGGTCGCCACGCGGCACAGCCGGAGCTCCGCGGAGCGATCACCGAGGTACGCGATCGCCACGTCCGGATCGGGGCTGTGCTCGAGCAGCGGAACATCGAGCGCGATGCGCCGGCCATCGACCTCGATCGCATCGACGATGCCCTTCGCGGAGATGCGGATCACGAGCGGCGTGCGGGTCGCGAGCTGCTTGTCGAATTCGGCGAGCGCGCGCGTGCGCAGCGCCGCGACATCGGGCGGCGGCGCGGGCTTCGTCGGGATCGCAGGAGGCGGCGCCAGCGCCTTCTCGGCGGCGTTCTGGGCCGCCGCCGCGCGGATCAGCGACGCGAAGATGATGATGAACAGCACGTCGAAGAGCGACGTCAGGTCCGGCCGCCGATACGCGTGACGGCGCGATCTCACGACGCCACCTCGCGCTTCGCGCGGCGCTGCGCGTCCCACGCCTCGAGGTTCTTCTCCGCGGCATCGACCCACGCCGTGAGCCGCATGCTGAAGCTCGCCGACAGGAGAATGCTGCACGCGAGGCCTGCGACGGTGGTCCACACCTTGAGCGCGAGCGGCCCGAGGAGCTTGGTGACGTCGCTGCCCGTGTACGCGAGCGAGAGCCCGAGGCCGAGCACGGTGCCGAGGAGACCGAGCTGGCGCAGCAGATCGACCCAGAACGCGAGCGTGGGCTCGAGCCGGTTCGCGCGCATCTGCCACGACCGCACCTGCTTCTGCGCCCACGCCGGATCCTTGGCGGTGAGGATCGAGTGCGATTCGTCGCGGATCGCCTGCACGTCCAGCGACCCGGGCGGCTTCGCGGTGCCGGGTTCGTCGGCGACGAGCGCGTCCCCGAGATGATCGGTGAGCGCACGGACCCAGGTCAGCTCGCCGTGGACGTGCCACCAGCCGGCCAGGAACACCAGGACGATGAACCCGCACAGCAAGAGGGTGAGACCCCAGCCTTGAACGAACGCCTCCATCGCGCGGTCAGTCTACTACGCGTCAGCGCCGCGCAGCCTGGATCAGCCAGCGCAGCGGACTTCGCCGCTGGGCGCGCAGGGCGGCCCCCGACGATGCGGTCTCGGCGCGCGCCGCGTGCTTGGCGTGGATCGCGCGCTCTTTCCGGGAGCCGACGAACACCTCGCGCGTCTTCACGAGGACGTCGAACCACGACCACGCGACGCCGAAGTTCATGTCCTGGTCGCCCATGTGGTGGTCGTAGTGCCACGGCAGGTGATCGCGTGCCCACTCGGGATCGAGGTGCGCGTGGCGGTGGTCGCGTCGATAGCGATACAGGCAGTACCAGATCGTCGACGCGTAGAACGGCGCGATCGGAAACAGCGGCACGTGCGCGAGCCCCACGAGCGCGAGCCCCACGGCCTCCCGCGATTGCGTGGGCGTGCTCCACATCGGTCCCTCGTACGCCGGGTCGTACCCACCGTTGCGCCGCACGGCCTGATGATGATCGTGATAGTGGAACGACAGCCGGCTGCTGCGATCGCGGCCGAGCCCGTGGAGCAGGTACTTGTGGATCGCCCACTCGCCCGCACCGAACACCACGAGCCCCACCGGGATCCCGAGCATGGGACCGATCCTACGTCTTGCTCGACAGGTACGCACGTGGAAGCGACGCCGTGAGGAACTGGTGCCGGCGCTTCTTGCGCCGCAGCTGGAACATTCCTCCCAGTGTCCCGAAGCCCGCGATCGCGCCGACCGCGGCGATCAGCGGCCCGACGCCGAGGAACGGCAGCAGCATCGCGACGGTGGTGAGGATCCCCATGCCGGCGATCACCGGCACGACGATGTCGCCGGCGTAGCCGCGGATCCACGCGTCGTACTGCCACTCGCACTCGAGGCACCAGCCCATGCGGCCCGTCGGCCCGTCGGCATGGCAGCGCGGACACGACATGCCGGCAGCGTAGCCGCTTTCGATCTACAAGGTCTCCAGCGGAGTGAAGATGTAGAGCGTGGACTCGGGGGAGAAGTTCAGGGTCCGCGACCCACCCGGCACGTAGAGCTGGTTCGCGATCACGCCGCCCTGCGTTCCGGCGGTGGCGCCCGGAATCGGCTCGAGCCCGGTGGTCCACGTGTCATGCACGGCGTCGTACGACTCCACCGTCTGCAACGCCGCCTGATCGACCTCGCCGCCCGCGCACACGAGCTGACCGCGGATCACGCCGTACGCACAACCGCCGCGACGCGTGGGCATCGGCGCACGCGGTTGCCATGCCGTGGCGTTCGGGGGCAGCGCCCACACCTCGGTCGTCGCGCTGAACGCATCGAGCGCAGCGAGGCCACCGGCGGAGATCAACGTGCCGTCGGCCATGCGCATCGTCGCGGGGTGCGAGCGCGGCGCCGGTAGATCCGGGAGCATCGTCCACGTATCGAGCGTGATGTCGTAGTCGAGGCAGGTCGCCAGCGCGCCCGTGGTGGACGCTCCGCCGATCAGATAGATGTGCGGCGCCGAGACGATGATGCCCGCCGCGCCGCGCTCCTGACCCGCGGGCATCGCGCGCAGCTGCCGCCATTGCTGCGGCTGGGCGAGCGTGTCGAGCGCGAACGCCTCGCCCTTCGCGATGAACTGCGATGTCTCCTCCCCGCCGAGGAGATACAGCGTGGTCGAGAACGCCGCGAGGTTGACGTGCGTCCACGCCACCGGCGCAGCGTGAAGCGCGCTCCACGTCTTCATCACGGGATCGAGCAGGATCACGTCGCTCGTGATCCGCAACCCCTGGCTGACGTTCTGATCGAAGCCGCCGACCACCACGAGGCGCTGCCCCATCGCGGTGACCCCGGGCTCGAGCCGCGGCCCCGGCATCTCCGGCCCCTCCGACCAGTGCTTCGTCGTCGCATCCGGCGGCGTGGCCGGGGACGAACAGGCCGCGACGAGCGCGAGGGCGATGAACCGGAGCACGGGCAATTCTAGACCGAGTCGCCCGGGCGAACCATGTCGGCGGGCTTCACCCAGGTGTCGAACTGGTCACCCGTCACATATCCGAGCTCGATCGCCGCATCGCGAAGGAGAAGTCCCTTCTCGTGCGCGTGCTTGGCCACCTTCGCGGCCTTGTCGTAGCCGATGTGCGGAGCCAGCGCCGTGACCAGCATCAGACTGCCGTGGAGCTTGCGATCGATCTCGGTGCGGTTCGGCTCGATGCCCCGCGCGCAGTGCTCCTCGAACGAGGCGCACGTGTCGGCCACCAGCCGGATCGACTGGAGGGCCGCGTTCGCGATCAGCGGCTTGAACACGTTGAGCTCGAAGTTGCCCATCGCGCCGCCGATCGAGATCGCGACGTCGTTGCCGAGGACCTGGCAGCACACCATGGTCATCGCCTCGCACTGCGTGGGGTTGACCTTGCCCGGCATGATCGAGCTGCCCGGCTCGTTCTCGGGGATGGTCAGCTCGCCGAGGCCGGAGCGCGGACCGCTCGCGAGCCAGCGCACGTCGTTCGCGATCTTCATCAGGCTCGTCGCGAGCGTCTTGATCGCGCCGTGCAGCGCCACCACCGCATCGTGCGACGCGAGCGCGGCGAACTTGTTGCCGGCGGTGACGAACGGCCGGCCGGTCAGCTCCGCGAGCTTGGCGGCGACCGCGACCGCGTACTTCGGGTGCGTGTTGAGACCGGTGCCGACGGCGGTGCCACCGAGCGCGAGCTCGTGAATCGCGGGGAGCGTGGCGCGGATCGCCGCGATGCCGTGATCGAGCTGCGCGACCCAGCCGCTGATCTCCTGACCGAGCGTGAGCGGCGTGGCGTCCTGCAGGTGGGTGCGGCCGATCTTCACGATGTCGGCGAACGCGGTGGCCTTGGCATCGAGCGTCTCGCGGAGTTGCATCACCTTCGGCAGCAGATACGCATCCACGCGCCCGGCGAGCGCGATGTGCATCGCCGTGGGGAACACGTCGTTGCTGCTCTGCGAGAGGTTGACGTGATCGTTCGGGTGCACGGGCGCCTTCTTGCCCCGGCCCACCCCGGCCTGCTCGTTCGCGCGGTTCGCGATCACCTCGTTGACGTTCATGTTCGTCTGCGTGCCGCTGCCGGTCTGCCACACGACGAGCGGGAACTCTCCGTCGTGCGCGCCGGCGATCACCTCGTTCGCCGCGGCGACGATCAGCGCGGCGGTCTGTTTCGGGAGCAGGCCGAGCGCGGAGTTCACCTGCGCCGAGGCCTTCTTGATCGTCGCGAGCGCTTCGATCAGCTCGTGCGGCATGCGCTCGGTACCGATCCGGAAGTTCTCGAGAGAGCGCTGCGTCTGCGCGCCCCACAGGCGAGCATCGTCGACCTCGACGGGACCCATGCTGTCGGACTCGGTGCGGGTGGGCATGAATCAGGCTTACCACCCCAGGCTGCACACGGGCGTGCGCAGACCGCCGCGTCGCTCGCGTCAACTCGCTGGATTTGCACAGCGCGAGGGTGGCCTTCGGTTTGCTCGAATTGCGCACGAGGGTAGCCAAGGGAGGCTCATGAGCCGTTCTATGTCCATTGTATCGAGTGTTCTGATCATCTTTCTCGCGGCCTGCGCCGGAGAGCCCACCAGCCCTGGCCTTCCCGGCGAGCGCAACACCGCGCTGCGCGAAGCAGCCGATCACTACGGCGTCTCGGCCGACTGGCTCTCCGCGATCGGATTCCAGCAGGGCCGCTTCGAGGCCGCCGAGCTCGAAGACACCACCGCGGCGATGCCCACCGATCCTGCCGACACGCTCGGCGAGGACACGCCGCTCGACGACACCGGCGATCCCGTCGCCACCGACGACGCGCCGATGGGCGATCACGACGACGCTCCCGCCGGCTGGGGCGTCATGTACCTCTCCGACGCGCAAGTCGCGCGCGCGGTGGAGCTGACCGGTCGCACCGCCGAGGACATCCGCACCGCGCACGGCGCGAACATCGCCGGCGCCGCCGCGCTCCTCACCGAGCACGGCACGTCACCCGACGCGATCCGCGCGTCGACGATCGAACTTCTCGGCCTCACCGACGACGCGGAGGCCGCGGACCTCGCGCTCGCCGATCTCGATGGCGTGATCACCGAGGGCTTCGATCTGACCACCAGCGATGGCGAGCAGCTCGTGCTCGAGGGCACCGCCCCCACGCCGGAGACCGCCGAGGCCGTGGCCCCCGGCCACTACCCCGCGATCCAGTTCATCGCCTCGCCGAACTTCTCGAGCCGCCAGGGCTACGGCATCCGCTACATCGTGGTCCACGACATCGAGGGCACCATGGCGAGCGCGATCGCCGTGTTCAAGAGCAAGGCGCGCGAGGCCTCGGCGCACTACATCGTGCGCGCGCGCGACGGTCACATCGTGCAGATGGTGCGCGAGGCGAACAACGCGTGGCACGTCGGCCACGGCTGGTTCAACCGGCACTCGATCGGTATCGAGCACGAGGGCTTCGCGTTCCGGAAGAACGGCGGCGGCTACTACACCGATCGGCAGTACCAGGCGTCCGCGCGCCTCGCCTGCGCCGTGGCTCATCGCTACGGTATCCCGGTCAACCGCGCGCACATCTTCGGCCACTTCAACGTGCCGTCGAACCTGTCGTCGCACACGCTGTGCAGCGACGCGCGCGGCATCGTCGGCAAGTGCGGCGGCGTCTCGCACCACTCCGATCCGGGCAAGTACTGGAACTGGACCAAGTACATGTCGCTCGTCCGCGGCTGCGTCAACGCGGCGGGCTGAGCTCGAGGAGCGAGCTCCGGTCCGGGACCGAGATCTCCGGATCGGGCTCGCCGCCCTCCGTCGAGGCGTACAGCTCCTCGATGAACGCCCGCACCACGGGACCGTCGACGACCGCCGGGAGCGGCGCGAAGGCGATCAACGCGAGACCGCGATCGCGTGCCAGCCCCGGCCCGAGCGCGGGCTGGATGTACCTCGCGTCGAGCACCCGCGCTCCCCAGCGCTGGAACCGCGCGAGGCGCTCCCAGCCGTCACCGTGCACGCGCGGGTCGTTGACCTCGCCGAGGACGAGGGGAGTCGCCAGCTCGCGCACCGCGTCGCTCAGGAGGCGCTCTCCGAGCCCGCGCCCCCGCGCCGCCGGAGCGACCACCAGGTACGTCACGAGGCCGACGCCGCTCCGTGGATAGCGCTCGAAGCAGATACCGCCGACGATCGTGTCGCCATCGAGCGCGAGGCGCACGCGGAGCAGACCGCTCGCGAGCGACGCGCGCCACGCATCCAGCGGCTCGTGCTGCGCCGCGAACGCGTCCCAGTAGATGCCGGCGTGGAACGCGGCGAGCCGCGGATCGTCGGCGGTGAGATCAGATGTCGTCGTCGGCATGCAGCGGGCGCGTGCCCTGTGCACGGAGGTGCTGCACGCGCTGGCCGGCGTCCGCGAAGCTCGGATCGCGCTTCGCGACCATCTCGAAGTAGTACAGCGCCTCGCCGACGTCGCCGATCGCCTCGTACGTGTTGCCGATCTCGTAGTAGATGCTCTGGCGCTCGCGGTCGGTGGGCTCGGCGTGGAGGCCGGCCTTGAACTGGTTGATCGCCTCGCTCGCGTTTCCTTGATCGCGGAGGCACATGCCGATCATCACGCGACAGCCAACCTCGCGGCCCGGTGCGCGCAGCGCCTTCTCGAACGCCTTCATCGCCTCGTCCATCAGCCCCATCTCCTTGTAGGCGAGGCCGAGATCGTAGTGCGTCTCCGCGTCAGATTCGTCGACGGGCTTCTCGAGCATGACCGTCGGCACGCGCTTCTTCTTCGCGGGCGCGACGTTGCCAACCGAGTCGAGCTCCTCGAGATCCTCGGCCTGCACTTCTTCGATCTCGTCGAGATCGATCGCGCCCGTGGAGCTCGACGGCAGCTCGTGCTCGATCGAGTCGTGCGGGACCTCGATGCCTTCGTCACCGCCGGCGAGCGCCTCGACCTCGCGTAGCTTCGCGAGGATCAGGCGGTGGTTCGGGTGGCGCTGGTAGAGCACGTGGAGGACGTCGAGCGCCTCCTGGTACATGCCCTGGCCCGCGTAGAAGTCGGCCTCGTCGAGATCGTCCTCGACGAGCGACTCGGCGCGCGGCTGCTCCGCCAAAGGATCATCGGCGAGCTCGGCCTGGCTCGTATCGACCACGTGCGCGAGCGTGGGATCGTACGGCGGCGTCTGCACGGCCTCGGTGCCATACGGGTCGTAGCTGCCGGAGACGGCGAGCGACTCGTCGATGTAGTCGTGCGACGTGGTCTCGACGGCCGCGATCTGGTTCGGGCGCGACGGCAGCTCGGTGTCGTCGAAGCCGTTCGAGTATCCGTTCGGCGCGTGGTGGACCGCGGCGTCGAACGCACGCGCGTCGTCGGGATCGAACGAGAGATCGCTGCCCGCGAGCTCGGCGGCGACCTCGGAATCGATGTCCTGACCGAGGGCATCGTCGTCGAGCTGCGCGTCCACGGCCTGGTACGTGGCCTGGTGGCCGTACGGATCGGGAGGCTGGTTCCAGCCGCGCGGCGGCGGGCGATCGACGATCACCGGATCATCGAGCTCGTCGACCTGATGATTCGCGAGCGCCTCGGCGTGCTCGGGCGACATCTGCCGCGTCGACGACGACGACGGCTCGAAGTCCATGTCGAACTGCTCGTCGGCGTAGCCGTTCGCAGGCGGCTGCGGGGGACGGCCCGGCGCCGGGCTTCCGTGCGCGACGCGATTGCCGATCAGCTCGGCCGGATCGAACTCGTCGATCGAGTCGCGCGGGCGGGCGACGCCGATCTGACGTCCCATGTTGCTGCGCGGAACATCGTCGAGCGCGAGCTCTTCCATGTCGGGATCGATCGCCGCGACGCCACCGCCGCCGACGTACTCGACCTCGGACGACACCGAGCTCATGCGTGCGACGCGCAGGCGGAACCGGCGCGCGAGCTCGAACGCACCGGTGTGCGTGCCGTTCATCGCGAGCAATTCCTGGAGATACGCCTCGGCGCGATCGGGATCGCTCGGAGCGATCACCTCGGCGAGCTTCAGGAGCTCGACCTCGGCCTCCTGCTCGCGGCCCTGCGAGACGAAGATGTCCTTGAGGCGCTCGTGCGCTTCGACGTTCTCCGGATCGAGCCCGAACACGCGGCGCAGATGATCGACGGCCTTCTGATGCAGGCCGTACTTCACGTAGACATCGGTCTCGGCGAGGATCTTCGAGATCTCCTCGGCGTGGCGCTCGCCTGCAGCCGAGGTGACGCGCGGATCCGGCGCCGGCTCCATGTCGGCGGAGAAGTCCGCGTCGTCGTACTCGGGCAGCGCGAAGTCCACGCCGGAGAGCGACTGCTCGTCGACGAGCGGCATCGAGCCGGTCATGTTCGTGGGCGGCGGCGTGGCGTGATTGAACGCCGGCAGATCGCCCGTGATGTTGAACTTGGCGCCGGCCGTGGCCGCGCGAACCTCGGCGGGGATCGGCGTCGATGCGCGCGCCGGCGGCGACGGTGGGCGTACGGGCAGCGGTGCCACGACGGCCGGCGGCTTGGCCACGTTCGCGCCGAGGAACTCCTTCGCATCCGGATCGCCGGGGACGAACTCGAGGATCTTGCGGAACACCTCGGTCGCCTTGTCGCGCTGCTTGTTCTCGACGTGGACGCGCGCGAGCTCCTTGAGCACGCTGACCGTCTTCGCCTTCTGATCGAGCGCCTGGAACGCCTGCGCGAGCAGGCCGAGGGTCTCGACGTCTCGCGGATCCGCTTTGAAGCACGCCTGCAGCTTCTGAAGCGCGCGGCGCGGATCGTTGCGGCGCAGGTAGAGCCCGGCGAGCTCGCGGTTCAGCGAGTTGTTGTCGGGCTTGTGCCAGAGCAGACGCTCCGCGACCTTCAGGAAGTCGTCCTGGCGGTTCTGGCGGCGCAGCTGCTCGCACGCGACGGTGAACTCGGTGGCCGCTTCGTCGACGAGGGCTTCCTTCGAGTACAGCTCGGCGAGCTTGATGCGCGTGGCGATGTTCTCGGGATCGAGATCGACGAGCTTCTTGACGGTCGCGAGCGCTTCCTTCGTGTTGCCTTCGCGATGGAAGTGCGCGGCGACGGACTCGAAGTGCTGCATCGCATCGGACATCAGGCCGAGCTGGCGATAGAGCTCCGCGAGCTTCAGGATCACGTCGACGAGGCGCGGATCGAGCTTGAGGATCTGCTTGTAGACCGCGACCGCTTTGAGGAAGAACCCCTGCTCGTGATAGAAGCGCGCGACCTTGAGATAGGTCTCGGTCGCGTCCTGCTTCGCGCCCTTCTTGGCGTAGAGGTCGCCGATCTTGAGCCACACCCGGACGTCCTTCGGATCCTCGTGAACGATCCGCAGGTACTCCTTCACCGCCTTGTCGATCTGTCCCTTATCGACAAACTTGCGGGCCGCATCCATGACCTTTTCTTTGTTAAAGGCCACGATCCCCTAAAGGCTCCTGGTGGTGTGCATCACGCGCGCGAACAGGCACACGGAAATATGCCCCGCGCATTGTAAAAGGGTACGGCCCGGAAAGGCAGCCGGTCAAGGAAATCCACGAGCGTTTCTGGGGCCTTGCGCATCGCTCCGACCACATGTGATCACGGGAACCTCTGCACAGGTTGTGCACGGGTAACCCGTACCAATGGTCAGGCCGCTGACGAACGCTCGGCGAGCAAGCGACCCACGAATCCGGTGTCGAAGTCGCCTCGGATAAAATCTGGGTTGTTGATGATCCGTCGCAAGAACGGGATGTTGGTCCGAATCCCCTCGACGACGATCTCGTCGAGACAGCGGCGCGCACGACGAATCGCCGCCGGGCGATCGACATCGTGCACGATCACCTTTGCGAGCATCGAGTCGTAGTTCGGTGGAACGACGTAGCCTGCGTACACGTGCGTATCTACACGCACACCCAGACCGCCGGGCATGTGTAACGCCGTGATCTTCCCAGGCCACGGCGCAAACGTCACCGGGTCCTCGGCATTGATGCGGAGCTCGATCGCGTGGCCGCGCGGCTTCCGCTCCTCGCGATGATCGAAGGAGAGCGGCTCGCCCGCAGCGATCTTGATCTGCTCGCGCACGAGATCCAATCCGGTCACCAGCTCGGTGACGGGATGCTCGACCTGCAGCCGCGTGTTCATCTCCATGAAGTAGAAGCTGCCGTCGGTATCGAGCAGGTACTCCATCGTGCCGACGTTCGTGTAGCCGATCGCTTCGATCGCGCGCACCGACGCTTCGGTCATCGCCTTGCGCGTGGCCTCGGGGAGCGCGGCGCTCGGCGCTTCCTCGATCACCTTCTGGTGCCGGCGCTGGATCGAGCACTCGCGCTCGTTGAGATGCGTGTAGTGACCGTGCTTGTCGCCGATCACCTGGATCTCGATGTGGCGCGGGCGCTGGCAGTACCGCTCCATGAACATCTCGGGATTTCCGAACGCGGCCTGCGCCTCGGTGCGTCCCATCGACCACGCCTCGAGGAGCTTCTCCTTCTCGTAGACGATCTTCATGCCGCGACCGCCGCCGCCGGCGCTCGCCTTGAGGATCACGGGGAAGCCGATCTTCTCCGCCGCCTCCAGCAGCTGGATCTCGTCGTGGATGCCGCTCGTGCCCGGCAGCATCGGCACGCCCGCCTCGGCCATCGCGGCGCGCGCGCGGATCTTGTCGCCCATCAGACGCATCGCATCCGGCGACGGACCGATCCAGTTGAGGCCGCACTTCCGGCAGACCTCGGCGAAATCGGCGTTCTCCGAGAGGAAGCCGTAGCCGGGATGGATCGCATCGGCGCCGGTCACCTCGGCGGCCGAGATGATCTGCGGGACGTTGAGGTAGCTCTTGGCCGACGGCGGCGGGCCGATGCACACGGCCTGATCCGCGAACTTCACGTGCAGCGCATCGGCATCCGCCGTGGAGTGCACGGCCACGGACTCGAGCCCGAGCTCCTTGCACGCGCGGATCACGCGGAGCGCGATCTCTCCGCGGTTTGCGACGAGGACCTTGCGGAACATGGCTAGGTGATCTTGAACAGGGCCTGGCCGTACTCGACGGGCGAACCATCGTCGACGAGGATGGCGCTGATCGTGCCGGCGGCATCCGCCTCGATCTCGTTCATCAGCTTCATCGCTTCGACGATGCAGAGCACGGCGCCCTTGTCGACCTTGTCGCCGAGAGCGACATAGTTCGGCGAGTCGGGGTTCGGCTTGCGATAGAACGTACCGACGAACGGCGAGGTCACGACGTGCGCCTTGTCGTCGACCACGGCGGCCGGCGCCGCGGTCGGGGCCGAAGCGAGCGGCGCCGCCTGGTGCTGCGTGAACGCCTGCGGCATCGGCATCTGCCCCATCTGCATGGGCGCGGCCATCGTCATCTGGACGTTGCTCTCGCGGCGCAGGGTCACCGTGGTGCCCTCGGTCTCGACGACCAGCTCGCTCAGGTGGTGCTCGGTGAGGATCTCGGCGAGGCCGCGCGCGATCTCGACGATCGACGAGCGGTCTTGATCAGCGTCCTCTTTGCCTTTTTTGGCCATGACGAGGCGTAGCTTCCACATGCGCGAGGGCCGCGTCCAGTCCCAGGTAGTAGCTTTGTGCCCCGAAGCCACAGATCTGGCCGATGCACTTCGCCGCCGTCACGGAGACCTGCCGGAATGGCTCGCGCGCGTGCAGGTTCGATAAGTGAACCTCGACGGCAGGCAGGCCCACGGCGTCGAGCGCATCGCGGATCGCCACCGAGGTGTGCGTGTAGCCGCCCGGGTTGATCAGGATCGCGGAGGCCCAGCCCTTCGCCTCCTGGATCCATTGCACGAGCTCGCCCTCCAGGTTCGACTGGGCGCAGCGCACCATCGCTCCAACGGCGTTCGCGCGGCGCGTCAACTCGCGGTCGATCTCCGCGAGCGTCGTGGTGCCGTAGACCGCGGGATCCCGCGTTCCGAGCAGATTGAGGTTCGGCCCGTGAAGGACCGAAATGGTGATCGCCGGTCGCTTGGCAGCCACTACAGCGCGGCAACCAA
The DNA here is from genome assembly GCA_038203335.1 of Haliangiales bacterium. Classification (GTDB taxonomy): domain Bacteria; phylum Myxococcota_A; class Polyangia; order Haliangiales; family Haliangiaceae; genus JABFXX01. Next base: position 25,018 of record JBBRED010000011.1, read on the forward strand.
GGTCGGCGTCGCGAGCCGCGCGAGGAACCGCGCCTTGCCGAAGTTACCCTCGGGCGAGATCGCGATCGCGATGAAGTACTGCGGCGAGATCATCCGGCAGATCAGCAGCAGACGCTGCGCCTTGATGACCATCTCTTCGAGGGCGCCGACCGCGAGGCTGTCACCGGCCTTGCGGACCTGCGTGAGGATGAAGCTGAACTCCATCGCCACGGTGGTGACGTCCACGCGATCCTGCTGGCGCACGTAGGTTTCGACGGGGATGCCGTCGAGACCCATGATGATCGCAGCAATTCCACCGTCGACGTTGTCGACGACCTTCTTGAGCGTTTCAGCGAACAAAGGCCACCTTAGTGAGAACGTTACTAGACCGGCCCGAGGCAGCGCCAGCGCTGGGGCCGGTTTCTAGGGGACCGCGCGATTGAACGTGGCGGTGGCGTTCTTGACCGCGTCCATCGTGACGGTGCACGCCGCCATGCCCGCGCAGTTGCCGGTCCAGCCCGTGAATGTGGAGGGCGCGGTGGGCGTCGCGGTGAGCGTGACCATCGTGCCCTGGTTGTAGGTCTGCTCGCAGTCGCCGGGGCAATTGATGCCTGCCGGCGCGGACGCGACGCTCCCGGTGCCGGCGGCGGTCGCGGTGCCGCTCATCGTGCCGGTCACGGTCACGGTGAGCGCGAACTTCATGCCCACCGTCGCCGGGCACACCAGCGCGCCGTTCAGCGTGCAGCAGTCGGTGAAGCTGTCCTGGTAGATGCCGCACACGCCGGGCGACGAGGTCACCACGGTTCCGGGCACGAGCGGACACGTGCCGAGTACGTTGACGACACAGTTCGCGCACACCGTGACCGGGAACTGGAAGCTCTGGCTCGTGACCTCGGAGCCCGAGAGATCACCGAACACGACCGCGTGGATGATGACCTCGGTCTCGAAGTCGGCCGACGAGCCGTACGCCGTGCGCATCGCATCCATGAACTCGGTGCTGAGGCCGACGAACTCTCCGTCGGTGATCCCGCCGTTCGGGGCGATCGGCGCGGCGAACCGCGACTCGAAGTGCAGCACGCTATCCGGCACGGTCAGCGACTTGTCGGTGACCTCGACGTCGACGCGCGCACCGCGCACGAGGATCGTTCGTGCCTGGATGTTCGTCTCCCCCGCCGTGATCTTGCTGACCATCTGCGGTCGAACTTTGTACGAGCCTCCCGACAGGCTCATCGTGCCGTGCGTGAGGAACAGCTCGTTGGCTGACGCGGTGAACGTACAGCCATCGCCGGGCGCGACGTTCTTCGTGATGAAGATGCCCTCGTCACCCTCGTCCGCCGAACAGCCAGTGATGGCGAGACCGAGTGAGATCAGTATGAACGCGCGCTGCATGGCTCCTCCGAAGTGAAAATCGTATCAAGCCGTCGTCGGTGAACGCAAAATTCTTCGCACCTCGGTGACATCGATCTCGACGGGCTCACACCGCCCCACCTCGCGTACGACGAGGAACAGGAGCTTGGAGCCGATCCGCTTCTTGTCGACCTGGACGCGCGCGAGCACGTCGTCACGCAGCCACGAGGCAAGGTCTGCCGGGAGACCGGTCGCCCTCAGAACCTGGCTGACCTCGGCCTCCAGCTCCACCGGCGCGTACCCGAGCGCGGCCGAGATCCTGCACGCGGCGAGGAGGCCGAGGCCCACGCATTCGCCGTGCAGGAGGTCCCCGGAGGACTCGATCGCGTGACCGACCGTGTGGCCGAGGTTGAGCAGCGCGCGATGCCCGGTGCGCTCGCGCTCGTCGCGACCGACCACCGCGGCCTTGTAGGCGATCGAGCGCTCGATGACCTCGCGCAGCACGGCGGGTGGCTGCGCCTGCTCGGGACCCGCGGCCCACGCGGCGCACGCGCTCACGCCGTGCCAGAGTGCGCGACCATCGAGGAGCGCGTACTTCCAGAGCTCGCCGAACCCGGCGCGGCGCTCGCGTGCGGGCAGCGTGGCCAGCGTCGCCATGTGGCAGGCGACCAGGCTCGGCTGGTGGAACGCGCCGACGAGGTTCTTGCCGGCGGGGACATCGATCGCGGTCTTGCCGCCGATCGCCGCATCCGTCATCGCGACGATCGTCGTCGGAACCTGGACCACGCGGATGCCGCGGAACAGGGTGGCCGCGACGAACCCGGCGAGATCGCCGATCACCCCGCCGCCGACGGCGACGATCGCGGAGCCGCGATCGAGGCCCGCGGCGATCAGCTCGTTGCACACGCGCTCGTACGTCGCGAACGACTTGCTGCCCTCGCCCGGCGGCAGCGAGATCGTGACGTCGCCGGAGAGCGGCCAGTAGCGCGCGACGTTGTCGTCGGTGATCACGGCGATCCGCGACACCGGCCCGAGCATCGCGCGGATCGCATCCATGGTCGGCGCGCCGGCATCGAGCGCCACGGGATAGGTGCGGTCGCCGAGCGCGAGGAACGTGGCGTGGGTTCCGGGCGGGAGGCGCGCCGCGCTGGCCTCGACGGCGAGGACGGCCGTGGCGACGTCGTCGATCGTACGGCCGGTGGTGTCGACCACTGCATGCGCCCGCCGATAGATGGGCGCGCGTGCGGCCGCGAGCTCGGCGGCCGAGGCGAGGAGCGGCCGCGATGGTCCGCCCGCCGCACGACGCGCGGCCTCGTCGAGATCCACCCCGAGGGCGACCACCAGACCGGCATCGCGCATGCGCTCGAGGTTGTCACCGAACGCGGCCGCGCCCCCACCGGTGGCGATCACGGGACCGTCGCTGGCATCGGCGATGACCTGAAGGAGAGCAGTGGATTCACGGCGGCGAAACTCGGCCTCGTCGCGAGCGACGAGCTGCGCGACGGGCTCTCCCATCGCGGCGATCACATCATCCAGATCGACGAAGCGCCGCCCACTGCGGGCGGCGAGTACACGACCGACCGACGACTTGCCGGCGGCCATGAAGCCGATCAGGAACACCACACTTGCCGCGTCGCGAGCTCCGCGCACTACTGGCAGCGTAGCAGTGCTTTGTTCGTGATCTTCGGCGTGATGAACACGAGGATCTCGGTGCGGTCATCGTTCTCGCGGCGGTTCTTGAAGAACCAGCCGATCACCGGGAGATCCCCGAAGAACGGCACCTTCTTGTACGCGAGACCGGTGTTGCGCGTGTAGATGCCGCCGAGCACCGAGGTCTCGCCATCGGCGACGAGCATCTGCGTCGAGGCTTCCTTGCGGAGAATCGTCGGGTCGCCACGAGCACCGACGTTGACGAAGTCGGGCTCGTTCTTCGTGACGTTCAGCTTCATCGCGATCGCGCAGTCCTTCTGCGAGACGTATGGCGTGACCGTCAACGCGAGATCGGCCTGGACGAACTGCGTCTGCGTACCGGCCGCCGACACGACGGAGATGGGGATCGAGACGCCCTGGCTGATCTTCGCTTCCTTGTTGTTGAGGACGGTGACCTTTGGCGCGGAGATGATGCGCACCGTGCCGGAGTCCTCGAGCGCCGAGAGGCGGAGGTTCAGGTTGAAGTTGCCGCCGACCGAACCGAGCGCGAAGCCGATCGCACCACCCTCGCCGGTGCCGACCGGAGACGGCAGGTTGACCGCGAAGTCCGACGGCGTCGCCGTACCGCGGCGGTTCGTCTGGGCATCGTCGGCACCGCCGCCGATCGCCACCGAGGACGGGAACACGAGGCCGGTCGAGTTACCGCCGGCCGCGCTCGCCGAGGCGTTGCCGCCCCACTGGATGCCGAGCTGGCGGAGGAACGTGGACCGCGCTTCGACGATGCGCGCCTCGATCGAGATCTGCGGGGTCTGCGTATCGAGCGAGACCGCGAGGCGCTGGATCTCGGCGCGGTTGCCGGCGACGTCGACGACGATCAGCGCGTTCGTGCGCTCGTCGACCTCGATGCGGCCCTTGGGCGACAGCATCGGCTCGAGCTTGCTCTTCAGATCGGCGGCCGATGCATAGTTCAGCGGCACGAGCTCGGAGCGCGGGGTCTCCGCCTTGATCATCGCGTCGCGGCGCGCGGCCTCGGCCTCGTCCTCGGCGTCGAGCTCCTTGCGGGGCGCGATTCGGAATAGATTCCCATCGCGGCGGTACCACAGACCGTGCGACGCGAGGATGACCTCGAGCGCCTGGTCCCACGGCACGCGCTTGAGACGGACGGTGACCTTCGCATCGATACCGTCGGGGACGACGATGTTGACCTTGCCGGTATCGGCGATCGTGCGGAGCAGATCGTGGATCGGCGCGTCCTTGAAGTCGAAGTCGACCGTCGCACCGCGATAGATCTTGCGGTTGCGCGCGCCCTGCGGCGGCAGCTGCGTGACGGTCTGCTGCGAGATCGGCGTCGACGCGGCGCCGAACCCACCGACCACGGGGGACGGAACGTTCTGCGTGCGCGGCATGCGCTTCGCCACCTGGTCACCGGCGAACCGCCAGCGAACGGTCGAGCCATCGCGGTCGATCGTCGGCGTCACGGGCGAGGACAGCTCGGCGATCAGGCGCACGCGGTTCGCCGTGCGGCGATCGCGGAACGAGGACACCGCGCGGATCGGGCTACCGAACCGGGTGACATCGAGCTTGCGCTCGAGCTTCTGCGCGAGCTCGGCACCGTCGATGATCAACTCGATGTGGGTGGGCGTCACTTCACCGAGCGCGACCGTACCGTCGCCGGTCATCGCGATGTCGACCTGGCCCGAGCCCGCATCGCCCTTGAATGCGATGTCGTTGACGAACGCGGTCTTCACGATCTTCGCCGGCGCGGCCTTCACGACGACGGGTGCCTGAGCGACCGCGGTGGCCGCCTTCGCCTTCTTCGCCTCGAGCACCGCGAGCTCCTTCTCCTCGACGATCCGCTGCGCGGCGAGCTGCGCCCGGCGCCTCTCCTCGCGCTCGGCCGAATCGCGCGCCTGGGCGGCGGCGACGCGGAGACGATCGGACTCGGACTGCTGCTGCGCGACGGCCTTGCGGCGATCCGCCAGCTCGGACTCGGCCTGCTTGCGCTCGGCGGCGAGCTGGGTTGCCGCTGCACGCGCGACCTGGAGCTCGGCCTCACCGGCCTGGCGCGCCTTCGCGGACGCCACCTCGGCCTGCGCCTTCGCCTCGGCCTTGCTGCGCGCCTCGAGCGCCGACGCCGCCTTCTCCGCCGCCTCGCGACGCGCCATCAGCTCGTCGAGGCCTTCCTCCGCGTCGTGCTTCGCGCCCACGGCCTTCGCCGCCGCGGACTCCGCGATCGAGCGCTGCCTCTCGGCGGCGGTCGCTGCGATCTGCGCTTCCTTCGCCGCGGTCTCCGCGGCCTTGCGCTGCTGCTCGGCCACGATCCGCTGCTGCTCGGCCTCGGTCCTCTGCTTGCTCGCCATCGCCGCGGCGCTCTCCGCCTCGGTCTTCTGCTTGCTGGCGCTCGCCGCCGCGATCTCCGCCTCGCTCCGCCGGCGCGCCGCATCCGACGCGGCCGCCTCGGCCTCGCTGCGCTTGCGCGATGCATCGTTCGCCGCGCGCTCCGCGCTGGTGCGCTGCCTCTCGACGCCCGCGAGCGTCACGCGCGTCTGATCGAGATCCTTCAGCGCCGCGCCCGCCGCGGTCTCCGCCGCCACGCGCCGCGACTCGGCCGCCTCCGCCGCCTGCTTCGCCTTCGCGAGCCGGTCCTCGGCGGTCTTCGCATCCGCCACGAGCTTCGTGCGCTCGGACGCCGCCTGCGTCGTCGAGGCATCTCGCGCCTTCGCCGCCATCTGCGCCGCGGCCTGGGCGGTGTCGCGCTCGCGCGTCGCCCTCGCCACGATCTCGTTCGCCGCTTCCTCGCGAGCCTGCGCCGCCGCGTGGGCCGCGCGCGCCTTGTCCTCGCGCGCCTGGATATCGATCGACTTCCTGTCGAGGGTCGTCAGCTGCGACTTCGCATCGCGCAGCATCTTCTCGGCCTCGGCGCGCGCGGTGATGGCGCCCTGCTTGTCGGCCTCGGCCTCGCGCTTCTCCGCCGCCGACGCCGACTTCGCGGCCTCGGCCTCGGCCTTGGCCACCTTCGCCTCGGCACGCGCCCGCGCCGCATCCGCCTTCGCCGCATCCGCCTCGCTGCGGGCGCGCTGCGCATCCGCATTCGAGCGTGCGATATCGGTCTTGCTCTGCGCCGCCACGGCACGCGCGGCCTCCGCCTCCTGCCGCTTCTGCGCCACGTCGCGTCGCGCCTGCTCCGCCTCGGCCTTCGCCGCATCGGCATCGGCCCGCGCCGCGTTCGCCTCGAGCCGCGCCGCGGCCGTCTCGGCCTTCGTGCGCGCCGCGGAGTCCTTCGTCTTCGCCGCCTCGGCCCGAGCGACCTCGGCATCGCGCCGCGCCTGCTCCGCCTCGGCCTTCGCGCGCGTCGCCGCATCGAGATCGCGCGCCGCATCGGCCTTCACCGCATTCGCCTCGGCCTTCGTGCGCGCCACGTCCTGCGCCGCCTCGGCCTTCACCGCATCCGCCTCGGCCTTCGTACGCGACGCGTCCTGCTTCGCCACGTCGGTCTCCTTGCGTGCGCGATCCATCTCCGCGAGCGCGGTCTGTGCGTCGCGCTTCGCCTTCTGTACCTCGACCTGCGCCTGCTCGGCCGTCCGCTTCATCTGGAGCACCTCGGCCTGCGCCGTGGCCACGTCCTGCTTCGCCTTGCCGACCTCGGCGGTCGCCGCCTGCGCCATCGCCTTCGCGCGCTCCACATCCGCCTGCGCGGCCTGGGCCATCATCTTTGCCCTGGTCGCCTCGGTCTGCGCGGCCTGGGCCATCGCCTTGGCCTTCGACACATCGGCCGCGCTCGCCTGCTGCGCGGTGCGCTTCGCCTCGTCGGCGGCGCGCTGGGCTGCTTCGGCCCGCGCCGTCTGCTCGGTCGCCGCCTTGCGGAGGCGCTCGGCCTCCGACTGCGCCGCGGTGCTCGCCTGCTCGGCGGCCGCCTGCGCTTTCTTCGCCTGTTCACTCTCCGCCTGCGCCTTCGCGAGCGCCTCGGGGCTCGCGACCTTTGGCGCCGCGTCACGCGCGCTGACCATGACAACAACCTCGTTGCCATCGGTCTTCACGTCGTAGCGACCCGGGCGGGCGAGCGTGACGATCACGCGGACCATCTGGCCGCCATCGTCGAGCTGCTGCGCGGCGATCGTCGAGACCGCCCACGTACTCGGGGTGAACACGCTCGCGCCTTCATGGCCGCGGAGCGCCTCGGCGAGCCGCGCTTGCGGCACGTCGACGACCACACGACTGGGTCGTTCCAGCTTGTACACGGTGAACGTCGGCGTCGAAGCGCCTCGCACGTGCACCCGTGTTGTTCCAGCCGCGTCGTCGTCGAACGTGACGGCGCGGATTTCGTTTTTTCCGTCGGCAAATGCCGGACCGGCTGCGAGCAGCGCAGCGGCAAAGACGGCGAGTGTGGCGATCGTGTTCTTCGGACGAGTCAGCAGCATGAGACTCCTGAGCGCTCGGCGGACAGACGAAGGGCATTGCGCCGGTTCTCGACGCACTCCCCGCGATCAGCCGCGTGGCTACGAAAATTTTCGCCCGCCTAGAGGCGGATCACAAATTTTCGATCATTTTGTCGGAACGGGAGGCGCTGACGGAGGCGTCGGCAGCTTCTCGGTCCGATCGATCGGGGCCGACTTCGGCACCGGGGTCTGGGTCGGCGTCGGCGGCGGCGCCACGTCGGGCGTCTGGGCCTTCGCTGCTTCGTTGTCGAGGGTGGGCTGCGACACGATCGGCATCAGATTCGGGTAGAGCTGGACCGACCGCTCCTCGCCCTGGCGAACGACACCCGTGGTGCCGGTCTCGTCGGGCGCGACCTTGAAGGTGATGTAGCCGGTGCCGATGTCCTGGACGAACGCCTTCTCGCGTCCCACGCAGTCCCCGCGCTTGATGATGTGGCCCAGGTTGCCCGAGTCCATCATCAGCACCTTGCGCTGCGTGCCCTGCGCGACGATGCCGACCAGCCGCAGATCCGTGTAGCTGTAGTTCGACGCGACCATCTGCTCGGGTCGGTTGCACTGCTTGGTGACGTCGATCTTGACCTCGGCCACCGGTCCGACGAGGCCCTGGTTCAGCACGAACGACTGGAACGGATCTCGGTTGTTCGCATCGACCGCGAAGTCGCGGTCCTTGAACGCGTGGCGGATGCCCTTCTGCTCGTCGGGATCGCGCACGCGATCCTCGACGCGAACGCGGGGCGTGATCGGCGGCGCGGCCTTCTTCGGGGCCGAGCCCGGCTTCGCACCGGCGGTACCGGCCTTCGGAGGCGGCGGTGCTTCGTCCTCGCCGCATGCGGGAGCGGCGAGCAGGAGGAGCGGCAACAGGTAGCGCATGGTCATCACATGCCTCCCTTCAGCTTGGCGGCGCTGCCGGCGGGCGTCTTTGCCTCGTCGACACCGGTCGCGTTGCGGTCGATCTTGTCACCCTTGTCGATGGAGTCCTCGACGCGAGCCTTCGCACCCTGCGGCGTTCCCGCGCCGGGCATGGGCGGGGTCGTGGAACCGCCGCTCTGACCCGGCTGCGGCGCGGAGCCCGCCTTCGCGGCCGGCGTCTCCGCCTTGTCCTCCTGGCGGAACGTCACCGCGATGAACCTCGCGACGAGCACGATCTCGCGGTTGCGCACGGTGGGCTGGATGAGCTGGAGGTTCTCGATCGAGATGATGCGCTCGCGCTCCTCGACGCCGCTATCGGACGTGGTGAGCACACCGCGCTGGACGAGCGACGCGAAGAACCGCTTGATCTGCATGAACGTGCCGGAGACCTCGATCTCCACGGGCACGCGCACGAACGTCTCGACCGGCGTCTCCGGCAGCTTGCGCCACTTGTTGATCTCGACGCCCGACTCCGTGACCTTGCGCTCGAGCGTCTCGAAGAACGCCGGCACCTCTGCCTCGGTGGGCAGCGCCTTCTGGTTCTCCGTGATGATCTGCGTGAGCTCCTTCATCCGCGACTTGAGCTCTTCGTACTTCGGGATGTCGTCGGCGAGCTTCTTGTTGAGCTGCGCCTTCGCCTGGTTGTCGGCCTCGGCCGCATCGAGATCGCGGTTCAGTCCCTTCCACGCGAACTGCCAGTACAGCAGTCCGCCGAGGAGGCCGATCACCACGAACACGAGCGCCTTCTTCTGGACCGGAAGGCGTCCGAAGTCGGCCATCATGCCCCTGCTGGCCGCCATTAGTAGGCCACCCTTCCGGTGATCGTGAACTTGTAATACTGGAGGCCGCTGTCGCGATCGAGCATGCGCTCGCCGCCGGCGGGGGTGACGTCCATGAAGTAGACCGAGGCCGCGAGCCGCTTCGACAGCTGCGTCACGTCCTTCTCGGATTGTGCGCCGCCGTCGAGCCGGAACACGCCGGCGTTATCGATGAACGCGGTCATCCACACGTGCGTGGGATCCCACTCGCCCTCGAATCGCTTGTTCGGATCGCCATCGGCCGTGTTACCGGCGAGCTTCGCCATGGTCTCGGTCATGGTCGGGCCCTCCTTCGTGAGGACCTTGCCGAGCTCGTGCAGCACGTGCGCGGGGACGACCTTCGTCGCGAGCAGTCGATTGATCGATCCGGCTCGCTTCTTCGACTCTTCCTCGGCCTTCTTCAGCTCGGTGTAGCCCTGCAGCGCCTTGTTCTTCTCGTTGATCTGCTGCTGGAGCTGGCTGTTCGCGTCCTGGATCTCGTGGAGGCGAGCTCGCTTCGGCATGTCGAGCGCGAGGAACACGCCGACCGCGGCGGCGCCGAGCGCGACCGCACCGACGAGCGCTTGCTTGAGGGACGGATCGGAGGGCGACGAGTTCGAGAAGCTGAGCTTCTTCGCCTTCTTCGTTGGGAGGAGATTTACTCTGATCATGGCGCTACTTGTCTCCCGCCGCGCGCATCGCGAGGCCGACGCCGATCAGCGCCTCGGGTGAGTGTGCCGCCAGGTACACGCGATCGAGGGTAGCGTCGATCTCGACGCGACGCCATGCGTCGGCGACCTCGAGCGGCAGCCGCGACCGGCGTTCGATGGCGCGGTGGAGTGAGCCGACCTTCGCGCTTCCGCCCGCGAGGACGATGCGCGTCACGTTGGCGTCGGCGGTGGTGGCGAGAAAGAAGTCCAGCGAGCGCTGGAACTCGCCCGCCATCACCTCGGAGACGCCGTCCATCACCTTGATGACTTCCTGCGGAACGACACCGTCGTCGGTCTGGTTGCCGCCGACCTTGTAGGCCTCGGCCTCGTCGGCCGCGATGCCGAGCTGCTTCTGGATCTCCTCGGTGAACGCGTTGCCACCGATCGTCACGTCGCGCGTGAACAGCGACACGCCGCTGCGCACGATGTTGATGTTCGAGATCGCGGCGCCGATGTTGATCAGCACCACGGTCTCGCGCGGATCGAGCGGATAGTTCGCCTCGAAGCCGTTCTGGCTCGCGAACGCGGCGACGTCGACCACCTGCGGGATCAACGACGCGTCGCGCACGCACTGGATGTAGTCGGCGACGACTTCCTTCTTCGCGGCGACGAGCAGCAGCTCGGTCTGACCGCTCGAGTTCGCAGGATTCGTGACGTGATAATCGATCTCGACGTCGTCACGACCGAACGGAATGTGATGTTCCGCCTCCTGGCGAATGTTCGCCTGCAGCTGCTCGCTCGACATCTGCGGCACGCTGATCTTCTTGATGATGACGGAGTGACCCGCGATCGCGATCGCGACGTCCTTCGTCTTCAACTTGAGCCGCGACCACAGTTGCCGGACGGCATCTGCGACCGCACCCTGATCCATGATCGTCCCGTCGACGATCGTCTGCGGAACCAGAGGCTGCATGCCGAAGGCTTGCAGTGCCCAGCCGGACCCCTTTTTGCGCAGCTGCACCACCTTGATGCTGCTGGATCCGATATCGAGCCCTATGCACTGTTTGGCCATGAAACTCCGTCGCAAATAATTTTAGGGTGATCCGGCCAAATCTCCAAAAACAGTCTGCGCTTCGATAAGTCAGCTGATTCCGTACTCCTTCATTTTGTAGAGGAGCGCGCGGTGGCTGATCTCGAGGAGCTTGGCGGCATTCGTGCGGTTTCCCTGGGTTACGCCCAGCGCGCGGGCGATCAGGGTCGCTTCGAGCTCCCTCGTCGCCGTCTTGATCGAGAGCTCGGCGAGCTCGGTGTCGGCAGGTGGTGCTGCCGCACGCACGTTCATCACGGACCCGAGGAACGTCAGATCGATGACCGGGCCGTCGGAGAGGACGAGGGCGCGCTCGAGCACGTTCTCGAGCTCGCGCACGTTTCCGGCCCACGGCTGCTCCGCGAGCGCCTCGAGCGCTTCGTCCGTGAGCTCGACCGTGCCGCGGCCGTGGCGCTGCGCGTGCCGCGCGACGAAGAACTTCGCCAGCTGCGGGATGTCCTCCGGACGATCGCGCAGCGGTGGGATCGCGATCGGCACCACGTTCAACCGGTAGAACAGATCCTCGCGGAACCGTCCCGCTTCGACCTCGGCCCGCAGGTCGCGCAGCGTGGCGGCGATCAAGCGAACGTCGACCTTGATCGACGCGCTGCCGCCGATCGGACGTACCTCGCCCTCCTGGAGCGCGCGCAAGAGCTTGCTCTGTAGCGGCATCGGCATCTCGCCGACCTCGTCGAGAAACAGCGTTCCCCCGTCGGCATCCTCGAACAATCCCGGCTTGTCGCGCGACGCATCGGTGAACGCGCCCTTCACGTGACCGAACAGCTCGCTCTCGAGCAACGTCGCCGGAATCGCGGCGCAGTTGATCGCCACGAAGCGACGACCGCGCCGCAGGCTCGCATCGTGGATCGCACGCGCGACGAGCTCCTTGCCGGTGCCGCTCTCGCCAAGGATCAGCACCGTGGTCTTCGGGATCGCGATGCGCTCGATCACCGCGCGCAGCTCGAGCATCGCGGCGCCATCGCCGATCAGCGTGCTCGTCGCCGGACCCGCCGCGGGGATCTTCCGCACCACCGTGGCCACGTGGCGAAGCGCGAGCGAAACGCCCAGCTCGTCGAGCGGCTCCGCCATCACGTCGTCGACCCCGGCGGCGAGCAGCGCGTTCGATGCACCGACATCGCGCTGCTGCAGCACCGCGATCACCGGCGGCGTGTTGCCATTTGCCACCCCGACGAGCTGCGCCGCCAGATCGCCCGCCGCGATCACCGCGTCGCACGGATTCGCGGCGAGGTAGCGCGCGACGCCATCGATCTCCGTCATCGCCGCGACCTGCTTGCCGGCGCGATCCAGCATCAGGTGAAGTGCGCGTCGGGCGTCGTCGTCGGGCCCGAGGAGCAACACCCGCTGAACCCCGGTCGCTGCGGCGATCCCGCTCGTCACGAGCCTCCAGGGTAGCACGCTCGCCTGGAGACACCTGTTGGCGGGAAGCCAACGCCGTTGGCGGGACGCGTCAGACAACCTCGCGCAATCGTTCATCCGAGGAGTGGCGAGCCGCTTGCTCCACCACCACCGCGATCGCCGAGTGCCTGATCGAATGAAGCACCCAGGAGAACCCATGTCATCGGCCAATGCGCCGCTCGCTAGCCTCGTCGCTCTCACGCTCGCCGGCTGCACCGCGGAGCCGACTCCGGGCGAGCCGGTGGTCAGCCGCACCACGCACGTCCAGCACAACCTCTCGTACGGGGCGAAGCTCGACATGCTGTTCGTCGTCGACAGCTCGGCGGCGCTGACCTCGCTGCGCGCGCACCTCGCAGAGGGATACCGCGGGATCGTCGGCGACCTGCCAACCCCGTGGCTCCACGAGCTCCCCGATCTTCACATCGGCGTGATCACGGCCGACTTCGCTGATTCTGGACGGCTGCGCGGCGGCGCGTTCCTCCAGGACACGCCGCTGTTCGACACCACGCGCGCTCGTAACTACACGGGGGCGCTCGGCGATGCGCTCGTCAACCTGGCGGACGTCGGGAGCACGGGTAGCGGGATCGCGCCGCTCGCTGCTCTCGAGCGTGCGCTCGCCCCCGGTGTCAACCCGGGCTTCGTTCGCGACGACGCGTATCTGCAGATCGTGATCATCACGGGCGCGGACGATCAGGGCTCCTCGCTGGTCGCGAACGTCGCCGCGGCGGTGCGCGCGTCGAAGAGCGATCCGAGCCGGATCCTCGTCACGGCGGCGACCGGCCCGTGCGATGGCGCCGCGGGCGCACCGCGCATCGCTGCGTTCCTCGGCGAGTTTCCGAACCGCAGCTCGCACGCGAGCGTGTGCGGCGATCTCCGCGAGACGATCACGCTGACGCACCAGCTGTTCAAGTGGACGCTCGAGGAGCCCACGTTCGGCGCTCCGCTCGCCGACACGCGCCCCGATCTCCCGGGCCTGCAGCCCGAGTGCACGGCGTGGCTGCTCGATCCGACGAGCGATCAGGCGCGCATCCTGCCGCAGTGCTCGGATCAGTGGACGAACGGATGCTGGGCCGTGGGGAGCGAGAACGAGCCGTGGGGGCCGACCGTGATCTACACGCCGCGGAAGTACCCGTTCCCGGTGATCTCCGACATCGAGTGCCTCGCCGAATGAGGTCGCTACTCGCGCTCGCGCTCGCTCTCTCTGCATGCACGGAGACGATGCCGCCCGAGGAGGATCCGGTGACGAGCGTGGTCACGCGCATCGAGATCCCGATGTACGTGAACACGCAGCTCGATCTGCTGTTCGTGATCGACAATTCCCCGGCGATGGCCGCGGCGCAGATGAAGCTCGTCGCCGACTACCGCGCGATGATCGAACGCCTCTCGCACGCGGTGTTCGGCGAGCTCGCCGACGTCCACATCGGCGTGACGACCACGGATCCGGCCGACCAGGGCCGGCTGCGCCACGCGCGCTTCCTCGTGGACGCGCCGCAGTTCGGCTGGGAGCGCGAGCGCAACTACGATGGGCCGCTCGTCGATCAGTTCCTCGACCTGACCGCGGTGGGCACGACCGGGTCGGCCGAAGCGTCGCCGCTCGATGCGGCCCGCCGCGCTCTCAGCCCGGCGGTGAATCCGGGGTTCCTTCGCCGCGATGCGACGCTCGCGATCATCGTGCTCACCGCTGGCGACGATCACGGTGATCAGCCCATCGCCGAGGTCATCGACTCGGTGAAGGCGCTCAAGTCCGATCCGGCGAAGGTGATCGTCGCAGGCGCATTCGGCGCGTGTGCGGCCGACGGGATCTCGGCGACGGCAGCACCGCGGCTCGCGGCGTTTTCCGACGGATTTCCGAATCGCAACGCGCGCGCGACCTTGTGCGAACCGCTCGCGCCGCTCGTCGAGCCTACGACGCAGGTGCTGTGGTCCCTCGGCCTTCCGTGCATCGAGCCGGTGCTCGCCGCTCCGCTCGACGCGCGCGCGTGGATCGTGAACCCGGCGGACCGCGACGATCAGATCGTGCTCCCCGCGTGCTCGGCGGCAACGCCGGACCGCTGCTGGGAGATCCGCGACGAGCCGCAGGGGTGCTCGTACGCCGGCGGCGGAAAGGCGCTCCACTTCAAGCCGCGCGCGTTTCCGTTTCCCGCGACCGTGATGTTCGAAGCCGTCGTGGAGTGAGGTGAGTGCTACGCTGGCGGCGTGGTCAGCTCCGCCCGTAACAAGATCGTCGCAGGTCTGGTGGAGAAACGCTGGGACGTTCTCGCCGAATACAAGCGACTTGCCGTGCGCGCGCGCAAGGCCAAGGGTCTTGGCGACTCCTTGCGAATCAGCAGCGAGTTACGCTCCTTGATGAAGTTCTGGAACCCTTCCTGGCCGAGCAAGAGAGACCGTGAAGAAGACCTCGAAACGCATCGCCGCGTCGCCAGGGCCCTCGCGCAAACCGCGCCGAACATCGCGCACGATCGCGCCGAAGGCAGCCGAGCCGCTACTCGCGTTCGCGGCGCTGGCGAAGCGCGAAGGTCTGCGGTGGTACCTGTTCGGCGCACAAGCGGTGGCCGCGTACGGCGTCCCCCGCTCCACGGATGACATCGACATCACCGTCGAGCTCCGCGACCGCGACCTCTCCGCGCTCGTCGCCCCACTCGCAAGAGCCGGGTTTACTCCGCTGATCGACGACGTCGCGTTCGCCATGCAAGCGCGGGTGTATCCGGTGCGGCATCGCGCGAGCGGCTGGAACCTCGATCTCGTGCTCGCGGGACCTGGAATCGAGGAGAGGTTTCTCTCGGAGGCCGTGCGGCAGCGCATGGGGACGATGGAGATTCCCGTCATCGCGGCCGAGCACCTCGTCGCGCTCAAGGTGCTCGCCGGACGTCCTCGAGACCTCGAAGACGTCCGCGGCCTCGTTCGGATCGCCGACCTGGACGAGGACCGGATCCTCGAGACGCTCCGGCTTCTGGAGGCCGCGCTCGACCAACGCGATCTGGTTCCGATGTACCGGCGGCTTCGAAGGGAAGCCAAACGCTGAGATTCCAGCTGGTTATGCTGCCAACGATCGATCCAGATCGCCAACTTGGTTGGCAGCACGCCGCGACCCGGCGAAAAGTAAGCGTCTGAAACTGCTGGTGACTCAACTTGGCCACGCAGTTGCTCTATGCTGCTCGAGCTTTGGAGGTTCCCATGCGCCAGCGTTTGACTGCATCAGTTCTCGGAATTGCCGCCTGCGGCCTGCTGGCCGGCTGCCCCGACCGCACGATCTCGGAGGTTCAGCCTCTGCAGGGTCGCGTCGAGTACAAGGACATCCCGGTCACGGTGAACCGCAACGTGGATCTCCTGTTCGTCATCGACGACTCGCCGTCGATGGCCGACAAGCAGCAGAACCTCGCGGACAACTTCCCGAACTTCATCAACGTCCTCAACACGATTCAGGGCGGCCTGCCCGACGTGCACATCGGCGTCGTGACGTCCGACGTCGGAACGAAGGGCACGCAGGACGCGGCGCCCGGCGCTGCGATCGGCCAGATCGGTAACGGTGGCTGCTCCGGCACGGGCAAGAGCGGCAACCTCCAGATCTCCGGCGCGCCGGTCACCGGCACGTTCATCTCCGACATCAAGCAGACCGACGGCACCCGCGTGAAGAACTACACGGGCAACCTCGATATGGTGTTCGGTCAGATGGCGAAGGTCGGCGCCGGTGGTTGCGGCTTCGAGCAGCACCTCGAGGCGGCGAAGCGCGCGCTGAACAACAACCCGGCGAACGCCGGCTTCCTCCGCCCCGACGCGTATCTCGCCGTCATCTTCATCGCGGACGAAGACGACTGCACGATGTCGCACTCCACGCTCCTCGCCCCCGAGAACCCGGCGCAGGGCCCGCTGCAGTCGTTCCGCTGCACGCGCTTCGGCATCACGTGTGACCAGGGCGGCACCACGAGCGACCAGATGAACCAGGTCGGCACCAAGACGCAGTGCCACCCGAACGACGCCTCGCAGTACCTCGAGAAGGTCTCGGTCTACGTCGACTTCCTCAAGAAGCTGAAGACCGACCCGGGCAAGGTCATCGTCGCCGGCATCATGGGCACGACCGAGCCGTTCCAGACCGAGCTCCGCACGCCGCCGGGTGGCGGCACGGCGATCCAGTCGCTCGCGCACTCGTGCACGTACACCGGTGGTGGCGGCTCGGTGCAGGTCGCGGATCCCCCGACCCGCATCAAGTTCCTCCTCGACCAGTTCCCGAACCGCTCGACGTTCACCACGATCTGCCAGCAGAACCTGTCTGACGGTCTCGTGCTGATCGCTCAGCTCCTCAAGAGCGTCATCGGCGACCCGTGCATCGAAGGCCGCCTCGCCGACGTCGATCCGAACACGGCCGGCCCGCAGTACGACTGCTCGGTCTCCGACGTGACGAACCTCGGCAAGCCGACGCAGACCGAGACCATCATCCCGCAGTGCGACGCGGGCATGACGATCAAGCCGTGCTGGCGCATCAACATGGACCTCATGAACTGCCCGGCGAGCCAGCACTTCACGCTCAAGATCGAGCGCACGCAGTCGCCGGCGCCCGAGACTCACGTCATCGCGAACTGCGTGACCGAGGCAGGCGACCCGAGCTGATTCTCCTCTCGGCTTCGGCTGAGATCACCGGCGAGCCCAGCGATGGTCTCGCCGGTTTTCGGTTTCGGTGACGGAATCTCCTGCGTGCTCGCATTAACGAGGCACATCGGAGGTAACGAACAATGCGCGCGCCACATGCTCTCACGCTGGTCACGCTGGTCACGCTACTCGGGGGCTGCCCGGATCGAACGATCGCAGGTGTACCTGTCGTGCAGGGTACCGTCGACGTCAAGGACCTCCCCGCCGTCCCGCGGAAGGATGTCGACATCCTGTTTCTGATCGACGACTCGCTCTCGATGGTCGAGGAGCAAGCGTCGCTCAAGGCGAACTTCGGCCGGTTCATCAGCGTCCTCGAGGGGATCCAGGGAGGTCTGCCGAACATCCACATCGGCGTCGTCACGCCGAACCTCGGCACGAGCGCGATCGACGGCACGAAGGGCTCGCCGGTCGGCACCTGCGTGAACGGCGGCGAGGGCGGCAAGATGCGCCGCACGATGGGCGGCGGTGCCTTCCTCTCCGATATCGACGACGGTAACGGCGGCCGCGTGCGGAACTACACGGGCACGCTGACCGAGGCGTTCGACCAGCTCGCCAGCGTCGGCGCGAACGGCTGCGGCATCGAGCAGCACCTCGAGGCGGTCAAGCGCGCGCTCGACAACAACCCGGAGAACGCCGGGTTCTTGCGACCGAACGCGTTCCTTGCCGTGATCATCGTCGCCGACGAGGACGACTGCTCGCTCGCGAAGAGCACGCTGTTCGACGGCAACACCGGCGACCCGGCGTACGGCGACAAGGTGAACTTCAAGTGCACGCGCGAGGGCATCGAGTGCGACAACCCGAGCAACGACCTCGACATCGTCGGGCCACGCACCGACTGCCATCCGAAGTACGACTCGACGGTGGTGACGCAGACCGATCGCTACGTGGACTTCCTGAAGAGCCTCAAGCCGGATAAGAGGGACGTGATCGTCGCCGGCATCCTCGGTGACACCGGTCCGTTCGAGGTGATCAAGAAGGGCAACGTCAGCGTGCTCAAGCAATCGTGCCAGTACAACGGGCCGATGGGTCCGCAGTACGCATACCCGGGCATCCGCACGCGCGACGTCCTCGATCAGTTTCCCGATCGAAACTCGCACGCGTCGATCTGCAACGAGGATCTCTCGGGCGCGATGAGGCAGACGGCCGAGGTGCTCCGGCGCGCGTTCGGCGAGGTGTGCTTCTACAAGAAGCCGCTGGATGCCGATCTCGACACGGACGGCCCGCAGTACGACTGCACCGTCGTCGACGTGCGCTACGCCGCGAACAAGCCTCCCGAGGAGCTCGCCGTGCTTCCGCAGTGCGATGCGACCCGGTCGCGGATCCCGTGCTGGCACATCGACGAGGATCTCGAGCACTGCTCGATGACGCCCATCACGCCGCACCTCGGGCTGTACATCGAGCGCGGCGGCGTCATCCCTGGAGCCGACATCCACGTCAAGGCGAGCTGCGTGACCGAGTCGGGTGGCGACGGCCCCGTGCTGTGATCAGCCCGTGACGGCAGCCCACTGAGCTTCGAGACCGAGTGCGTCGACCCAGCGGGCGAGGTACTCGCCATCGAGCGCAGTCTGTACGCCGAGTAACCGGCGAACATCATCGAGCTGTCGCGACGACTCGCCCTCCTTGGCCCATTCAAGCTTCGAGACCACGACGTCCTCCGCCGAGGCCACGAACACGTCGGTGCCGTCGATCGTCGCACGTTGCCGGCGACTCAGCTCCTCCCGGGAGAACGCTCGGTCCTTGCGGATGATGAGGTCGATCTTCCAGCCGGTGTCCTGGTCGATCATGTTGAACATCGACCGGCGAGACAGCGCATCCTGGGCGACGTCGGGATCGACATAGAACCGCCCGGGAACGCTCGCGAGCAGGGTCTCGAGGCGAGCCCGATCGGGGTCGATGACCACATCGAGGTCGAAGGTGGACCGCGGCTCGCCGTGCAGCGAGCTCGCGAAGGAGCCCACCACCATGTACGGAATGCCCGCGTCGTCGAGCAGCCGCGTGATCACTCCGAGCAGGCTGCCGATGGTCATGGCGCCAGGAGCGGAGCGTGTGGCCACGCACGACGAAACAGCGCGTCTCCGTACAGGCTCCGCCACAGGGCCCATCTCGCCGACTCCTCGTCGTACTCGGGATGGCGCGTGCGAATCCCGGTCAGCGCGATCGCTCGCGTGGTTTCGCAGAGATCGTCGAGAAGCTCGGCCTTGCGGCTCATCGACAGCCCGCGCAACACGCGACGCTGGACCTCGCCCGCCTCGGTGGTCGTGTCGCGCATCACCGGATCATACCTAGAGCAGCACGCCGGTCAGCATGATCTTCGCGATCGTGAAGTAGATGACGATGCCGCTGACGTCGACGAGCGTCGCGACCAGTGGGGCGGAGGCGTTCGCGGGGTCGGCTTTGATCTTGCGAAGGAGGAACGGCAGCATCGAGCCGGCGAGCGTGCCCCACAGCACGCAGCCGGTGACGCTGAGCGCGACGGTGATGCCGATCAGCACGTAGTGATCGCCGTAGCTGCCCGCGGCGCCCCAGATCACGACGCGCACGGCGGCGAGCACGCCGAGCAGCGTGCCGAGGGCGATGCCGATCGCGATCTCGCGGCGCAGCACGAGCCACCAGTCGGTCGCGCGGACCTCGCCGAGCGCCATCGCGCGGATGACGAGCGTGGACGCCTGCGAGCCGGAGTTGCCGCCGCTCGAGATGATGAGCGGAAGGAACAGCGCGAGCATCGGGATCAGCTCGTGCTCGAAGAAGCCCATCGCCGTGGCGGTGAGCATCTCGCCGACGAGGAGGATCATCAGCCAGCGACCGCGCTTTCTGATCATGTCGCGCCGGCTCGACTGGAGGTACGGCACGTCGAGGGCTTCCATGCCGCCGAACTTCTGGGCGTCCTCGGTGGCCTCTTCCTGGACGACGTCGACGATGTCGTCGACGGTCACGATGCCCTTCATCTTGCCGTCTTTGTCGACGACGGGGACGACGGTCAGATCGTGCTCGGCGAACACGCGCGCGATGTGCTCCTGATCCATCTCGTCGGTGACGCGGACCACATCGATGACCATGACCTCGGCCACGATCTTCTTCGGCTCGGCGGCGAACAGATCGCGGAACGAGACCACGCCGAGGAGGCGCTGCTCGGGATCGAGGACGTAGGCGTTGTAGATGGTCTCGATCTTGTCGCGCGCCTGGCGCTGGAGGTAGCTGATCGCCTCGCCCGCGGTCATCGCCGGGCGCAGGCGGGCATAGCGGGTCGACATCAGACCGCCGGCCTCGTCCTCGGCGTAGGCGAGGAGGGCCGTGACCTCCTTGCCCGTGGCGGAGTCGAGGAGCGCGAGCAGCATCGGCCGGTTGGGCTCCGGGACGCGCTGGATCAAGTCGGCGACGTCGTCGGGCTCGAGGAGGCGCATCCACTGCCGGCGCTGGCCGGGGCGGAAGTGCTGGAGCAGCGCGGCCTGATCGCCGGCGTTGAGGCCGATGAAGAAGTCCTCGGCGTCCTCGCGGGGCAGCACGCGGAGACCGTCGGCGCGCTCGTCGAGATCGAGCAGCGGCCAGGCATCGCGGAGCTCCTCGGAGGACAGCTCCTCGTCGGAGGGCTCGGGCGGTGCCGGCTGCTCCGCCACCGAGGGCATCGGCGGCAGCATCGTGGTGCGCTTGTTGCGCCGGGACGGCTCGAACGGCTCGACCAGTTCGACGACGTCGGAGTCCTCACCGCGGCTCTCGGCGATCGCCTTGATCTCCGCCGCGATCGCCTGCGCCTGTGCGGGCGGCAGCGTGCTGATCTCACCGGTCGCGTCCTGCGGGCGATCCGGGATGGCCTCCGGGATACTGTCGTCGGGCGGCACCATCTCTCGCCCACCCTGCCCATTCCGGCGAGCGAGGTAAAGATCGGATCGCGATTTACGACGGCTGAGCGTCCGCGCGTAGCCGGAAGGCGAGGCGCGATCCGGCCGGGACCGGCTCGCAGTGGATCTCGCCGCCGTGCGCCTCGACGATCTGCCGGCAGATGTAGAGGCCCACGCCGGCGCCGCTCGGGCCCTGCTCCGTCGGCCGCACGTGCTCCACGCGGAAGAACTTCTCGAACACGCGGTCCTGGAGGTCCTCGGGGATCCCCGGGCCCGTGTCGGTGACCGCGACCTGGATGTCGTCGGGGAGCCGGGATATCTCGACGGTCACGCGGCCACCAGCCGGCGTGTACTTGATGGCGTTCGTGAGGAGATTCGACAGCACGATCGCCAACCGCAGCGGATCGCCTTTGACGATCGCCTCGCTCGGGCCGCGGACCACCTCGAGCGCCAGCTCGGCCTCGGTGAACCGCGGCGCGAACATGCCCACGACCTCGTCGACCAGCCGGTACAGATCGATCCGCTCCATCACGAGGCGCAGCTTGCCGGACTCGATCCGCGAGAGATCGAGCAGCCGCTCGATGGTCCGGGCGAGCTCCTCGCAGCCCTGGACGGCCATGCCGAGGATCTCGCGGTGCCGCGCCGACAGCCCGCCCATCTCCTCGCCCAGGAGCAGGAGGTTCATCCGCAGCGTGGTCAGCGGCGTCTTCAGCTCGTGCGAGGTCACGGCGATCAGCTCGCCGCGCAGCGTGTCGATGCGCACGAACTCGGTGATGTCGTGCAGCATCGCGACCGCGCCCGCGCGTCCCGCCGAGAAGCCGGGGATCGCGACGGCGAGCGGGAGATAGGTGCGGCGCTCGGCGCCCTGCACCACCACGAGCGGTGCGACCGGATCGGCGCTCGGCGTGCCCGCGAGAACGGCACGGACCAGCTCGCCGGCCGATGCGGGCAACGACTCGGCGCGCGCGAGCTCGGTGATGCCCGCGGCGGCGAGCACGGTCCGCGCCGGCGCGTTGAGCGAGACCACCGCGCCATCGGGATCGACGACGATCACCGGATCGGGCAGCGCGGCGATCGTGACCTCGAGCGTGTCCTTCGCGCGCATGACCTCGGCGAGGTTCGAGGACTCCCACGCGACCAGGCTCTCCGCCATGCGGTTGAACCCACTGGCGAGCTGGCCGAGCTCGTCATCGCGGCGCGGCACGACGCGCTGGGTGAAGTCACCGTTGCGCATCGCCTCGACGGACGCGGTCAGCTCGCGGATCGGCCGCAGCACGCTGCGCGCGAGGGCGAGCGCCACGATCAGGGTGAGGCCGAGCGCGCCGATCGCGACGATGCCGACCAGCCAGCGACCCTGCCGCGCCTCGTCGCGGGCGGCGATGCCCGCGTCCCGCATCGCCTCGAAGCTCTGTTCGCGCAGCGGGCCCCAGCCATCGACGGCGCGGCGGAGCAGCGAGTTGACCTCGCGGTGATAGCGGTCGCGCGCATCGGCCGTGATCGGCTCCGCGAGGAGCGCATCGGCCTCGCGGCGATAGACCACCACGTCGGCGACGATCGAGTCGACCTCGGCGCGCTCGATGGGCGTCACCTGCTGCAGGAGCTGCTCGGCCGCGCGATCGAACGTGGCGCGCTGGATCGCGAGCTCCTCGCGCGCACGATCCACCTTGCCGGCGATGCCGAGCACGAGGGCATCGTCCTCGCGCTCGAGCGCACCCGCCATCGTCGCGGTGAGATCGATGATGTTCTGGCGGCCGTGCAGCGTGCGATCGACGACGTTGCCGAGCCGGATGAACAGGACGGTGCTCCACACACCCGTGATCACGACCGCGAGCAGGATCACGAGTCCCGCCATGGCAAATCGCGCCCGCAGCGCCCTACGCATCTGGGCTCAGGTTAGCCCGTAACGCTTCCGCTTGCGCTGCAAGGTCGTGGGATCGATGCCGAGGATGCGCGCCGCGGACTCGAGCGACGTGGCGCGAGAGATCACGCGCGCGATGTGCTCGACCTCGAGCTGCTCGATCGTGATGTCGCCGCCGAGCACCACCGGTGCGCCGCGGACCCGCTCCCCCTCGAGTGGAGGCGCCTCGATGCCTAGGTCCTCGGGCTCGAGCAGGGGACCCGGCGCGAGGATCACCGCGCGCTCGATCGCGTTGCGGAGCTGGCGCAAGTTGCCCGGCCACGGCTCGCGCACGAGCGACGCCCGCGCGCGCGGCGACAGCTCGAGGTTCGGCCGCGCCTGCTGCATGCGGCACAGCGTGAGGTAGTGCTGCGCGAGCGGCAGGATGTCCTCGCTGCGATCGCGCAGCGGCGGCAAGGTCAGCGTGATCACGTTGAGGCGGAAGAACAGATCCTCGCGGAACCGCCCGGCCTTGACCTCCTCCTCGAGGGAGCGATTGGTCGCCGCGATCAACCGCACGTCGGCGCGACGCTCCGTGGCCTCGCCCAGCCGCTCGTAGGTGCGGTCGTTGAGGAACCGGAGGAGGCGCGCCTGCGCGTCGGGCGTGAGATCGCCGACCTCGTCGAGGTAGAGCGTGCCGCCCGCGGCCTCCTCGACCTTGCCGACCGCGTTGTCGATCGCACCGGTGAACGAGCCGCGGCGATGGCCGAACAGCGCGCTCGTCATCAGATCGCCGGCGAGCATCGGGCAGTGCACGGTGACCAGTGGCCGCTCCGCGCGCTTGCCGTGCTGCACGATGTACCGGGCGAGCACGTTCTTGCCGGTGCCGCTCTCGCCGCGCATCAACACCACGGACTCCGACGACGCCGCCCGTCGCGCGCTCGCGAGGAACGCCGAGTACGTGGGGCTCTGGGTCTCGAACAGATCGTCGCCCTCGGTCGCCTCGACGCGCTCCTCGAGGCTGCTCACCCGGCGGCGCAGCGCCTCGGTCGCGATCACGCGGCGCGTGGCGTGGCGAACCTGCTCCGGCGTGAACGGCTTCGGCACGTAGTCGATCGCGCCGAGCCGCATCGCCTCGACGGCGGTCTCGAACGTGGCGTACGCGGTGATCACCACGATGCCGACGCCCGGATGCGCGGCGAGCATCTGCGGGATCGCGGTCAGGCCGTTGTCGCGACCGAGCCAGAGATCGAGGAGGATCACGTCGAACCGGCCGCGCTCGAGCGCTTCGAGCGCCGCGTGCGTGGAGCCGACGCCGAGCACGCGCGCGCCATCGGCTTCGAGGCACAACCGCACCGACTGGCGAACGCCCGGATCGTCGTCGACGACGAGCGCGGACCAGCCGGCGGCCGGTGCGGGAGCTGAATCTTCGGTCCGAGCGTCGGCGCGCGCTTGCATTGCGCGCAGCATGGCACGGCGTTTCGCCGTGGCGACGGGGCAAATTGCCCGAACACGGCGCGGTTCTCCGACGAGGACGCCCGTGGCTCGGCCTTTGCTGCGTTCACGTGAATGGGCAAGGCGATCGGCGAACTGATGCGACACGCGGCCGCACTGCGCCGCGAGATCCTGATCGTCGCGGCCGTCCTGATCGCGGCCGACAGCCTCGCGGCCGCCGAGTGCATCAAGCTCGTCATCCACCCGACGCTGCGGATGGGATTCGCGCTCGGAGTCGCGGCGATCGTCGTCGTCGGGAGCAGCGTGTTCGGGCTCCGGCTCGAGCGCGAGCTGGTCGGCGTGCGCGGCGCAGCGGCTCGCGATCTCCTCGGCGACGACTGAGATCGTTCGGGCAATTTGCCTGGGCGGCGCGTTCTCCGCCGGGCGTTTCGCCCGATCACGCCGTCGTACGATCGTCGCCATGGCGATCGAAGACACGACGTTCCTGCAGCACATCAAGCTGTTCGCCACGCTCGACGACGACGAACGCGCGGTGCTCGCGAACGCGTGCTCGCACAAGGTCGTCGAGGCGGGCTCGCTGATCTTCGCGATCGGCGAGCCCGGCGACTCGATGTTCATGGTGATCAGCGGCTCCGTCGAGCTGTTCGTGAAGGACACCGCCGGTCAGAAGATCGTGCTGACCACCGTCGGTGCGCACGGCCACTTCGGCGAGCTGTCGCTGCTCGACGGTGGCTCGCGCACCGCGAGCGCGAAGGCGACGGAGCGCACCGAGGTGTGCGCGCTCGATCGCGAGGATCTGCTGACGCTGTTCAAGAAGCGCCCCGAAGCCGCGCTCGACATGCTCGCCGCCGTCGGTGGCATGACACGCAACGCGAACGCCCTGCTGCGCGCGCGCGTGGCGAAGAACGTCAACGAGGAGATCGAGGTCGATCGCGGCAACATCGTGATGCGCGTGGCCGATGCGGTCGCGAACTTCTCCGGAAGCATCACGTTCCTCGTCCTTCACGTCATCCTGTTCGGCGCGTGGATCGGCGTCAACTCCACGCCGCTCGCGTTCGATCCGTTCCCGTTCAACCTCCTGACCATGACCGTCTCGCTCGAGGCGATCATGCTGTCGACCTTGCTGTTGTTCAGCTCGAACCGGCAGGGCGCGCGCGATCGCATCCGCGCCGATGTCGAGTACGAGATCAACCTGAAGGCCGAGCTCGAGGTCGCGCATCTGCACGAGAAGACCGACAAGATCCACGAGGACATGCTCGATCGGTTCGCGAAGCTCGAGCGCGCGCTGGTCTCGCGCACCGCCGCGTGAAGTCGCTCGTCCTCCTGGTCGCGCTCACCACCACCGCGCACGCGGACATCGTTCCGGTCGCGTGCAGTCCGAACCGCCCCGGGTTCTTTGGCCAGGACGCGCTCATGCCCCTGCGCGAGCGCACCGCCGCGGTGATGGCC
>JBBRED010000012.1:0-49402 GCA_038203335.1 Haliangiales bacterium
TGTGGCGGATCTCCAGCTCCATCGGGTGATGCGCGAGCGTGGTGTTGGATGCGAGATCGACGATGTGGCTGCCCTCGGCGCACGCGATCGCGCCCTCGATCGCGCACGCGGCGGCGGCGCCGAGCGAGCCCGATTGCAGGCGGCCGGTCACGATCGTGACGGCGACGCCGGCGCGCTGGAGCTCGCGAATCGCGGCGATGTCATCGGCATCGACCTGCTGGTCGCTGCGCAGCAACGTGCCATCCAGATCGAGCGCGAGCAGCCGGTACGACATCGGACCGACTGTGTACCGCGACTACCGGTTCTTGGCGAAGATGCTGCCGTTCAACGCGGTCGCGAACCCGAGCCAGCCGAGGTACGGCGTGACGACGAGCGCGGCCTGGCGATCGACCTGCGCGGCCTGCGCGGCGTACGCACTCGCGGCGGCATCGAGCGCGACGAGATCGGCGAGCGCGGCCCCCGGCGCATGCGCGCGGAAGAACAGCGGCGTCCACGCGCCGTTGAGCGCGAGCTGCGTGGCCCACAGGCCGAGCGCACGGCTGCGCTCCGGAGAGCTCGGCGACCGCCACACGCGCCAGCCCGAGTATGCGATCGCGCCGTAGAGCGCGGTCCAGACCGGCGCGAACAACCAGTTCGGAGGCTGAAACGAAGGCTTCCGGCGGGAGCGAAACCACGGGCTGTTCGCGCTGCCCTTCCCGCGCATCGCGAGCACGCCGAGCGCGGAGACGCCGTAGGTGAGCGCCGCAAAACCGAGCCCCGCGAGCACACTGCGAGCGCGGGCGCGCGGCACGACTGGCGTGGGGGCGGACGTCATGTGGTCGTGAAGACTCATGCAGGACATGTGTGCAAGGTCGAAGCCGCGGGCACAGCGCGTGCTTCTAGCTCACAGCATGAACGAGAACAGCAACGTCAAGGACAGCGTCGATTCCCTCAAGGAGACCGCGGCCAACCTGAAGGAGGACGTCTCCGCCTTCGTCGACCAGGGCAAGAACGCCGTCGACTCCATCAAGACCCGGGTCGGCGATGTTCGTCAGTCGATCTCTGAGAACGGTGCCGCGGTCATGGACAAGGCGACCTCGTTCATCGAAGCGTCGCCGGTCAAGGCCGTCGCGATCGCCTTCGGCGTCGGCTACCTCGCGATGCGCATCCGCACGAGCCCGCTGCTCAAGTTCGGCGCGCTCGCCGGCCTGGGCTACCTCGGTCTCCGCGCCGTCCGCGACTAGGTCACTGCGGCGGTCCGGGAACCCAGACCGCGGCCCCGTCGACGACCTTGACGATCAGTGCCGGGGGATCGTTGAACGCACCCTCGAGGCGCGTGCGGTAGAGCGCGAGCGGACCGGTCGGCGGCGCGACCTCGACGTCATCGACGGTTCCGCCGCCCGCGCCCTCGGCGCTCTCGGGCTCGTCGGTGGGCTCGGCGTCCTTCGCAGGCGCCTTCCCCTTCTTCGTGGGTGTCTTGCCCTTCTTCGGCGCGCTCTGCTTCTTGCTGCCATCGCGATTGCCGAGGACGAGGCCGTAGTGCCCGTCGCTCGAGATCGACGCGCTGGTGTAGCCCTTCCAGCACTTGTACTGGCCGCCGTTCGCCATCATCAGGCACGCGCTGCTGCCGTCCTGGACCAGCACCCACTTGCCGTCGTGCGACCACTCGACCGGCACGCCGGTCTTGATCATCTTGCGGCGCGCGGCCTGTCCGTCGAGCGCGAAGCCCATCAGCACCTCGGCCGGCTTCGTGTCCTTCACGCTCGTGTAGACCTTGTCGGTGTACACGCCGACGGCGCGGGTCCCATCGGGGCTCGGCAGGAACGAGCGCAACGGGGTTTCGGCGGCGACCTGCTGCTTCGGCTTGAAGTCCTTGTCCTTGGTCGGCGCCGACCACACACCGGTCTTGTCGGCCCACACGAGGCGGCGATCCGGCGCCACGCCGACGATGCGAGCGCCGACCGACGGCACGTCGACCGGGCGCGTGCGGCCATCCTTCACGCTGACGAGCATCGAGCCGCCCGAAGCGTTGCGGCACACGAGCAGCTCGGCATCCTCGGTGAGCTGCGCGGGACCATCCGCGCACGGCAGATCGGTCAGCGTCTTCGTGGAGCCATCGAGCGGCAGCCACGACCACTTGCCGCCGAGGTCGACGAGCAGCACCTTGCCCCCGGCGTCGGTGCGCAACGCGCGGACGGCGGCCTTCGCGGCCAGCGTCGCGATCTCGGTCTCGCCCTTCCCCTTCGCATCGACGCGGTACAGCGATGTGCCGCGCGCGAAGATGACGCTCGCCTTGCCGAAGTCATCATCGGCGCTCGCGGTGGATGCGAGCGCGGCAACCCCGGCGAGAGCAAGCGCGAGCCGCATCAGCCAGCCACCAGCTTGGCCGCGGTCTCCACACCGGCGACCGTGGTCACGAACCGACCCTTGCCCGTGATCTCGAGGAGCGTCACCGGCCCGAACCGCGGGAAGTGCACGTCGAGCGACTTCATACCGTCCAGCTTCTGCGAGTCACGCTCGAAGTCCGCCTTGGTCAGGGGCTTACCATCGACGAACACCTCGGAGAGGAACTCGAGCGGCGCGATCCAGGCGGCACCATCGCGGTGGATGCGATCGCGCATCACGCCGGGAAGGTTGTCGGAGCGGCGCACGACATGGTCCCAGTCGCGCTTGCCGAGCGCGGCCGCGATCTCGAGGTCGAAGCGCTCCGCCGGGAACACGAGCACCACGGCGCCATCGACCTCTCGCGCGCTGATCGGCGGGCCCTTCGGCTCCTCCTTCGGCGGCGCGGGCGGCGGCTCGACCGGCTTGGCCTTCGCCGGCGCAGCGCCCGCGGACTTGCCGTTCTCCGTGCCGGGCGCCGGCCCCTTGGGCTGCGGCGCGCCGGGGAGCAGGGAGAACCGCTCCATCTGCGAGAGCTGGGTCTCGAGCAGCATCGACTTGCGCTGGTCCCAGGTGCCATCGGGCTCGAGCACGTCGACGATCACGAGGTCGCCGCGGCGCTCGAACGTGACGCCCGTGAGGCCGGCGATGATCTGCTCGTCATCGAGCTCGTCGAGCCGCTTCTCGTACGCGAGGATCTTGGTCTCGAACTCCTTCTGCGACAGCGGCGTCTGGCGGCGCTTGCCGTCGACATCGACCTGCGGATCGAGCGCGTACGGAAGCAGCGCGATGCCGCGCAGATCGCGGGCGGTGCGCGCCACGATCACGGCATCGCCCCAGGTGCCGAGCGAGAACAGGCGGCCGAGCCGGATCGGCAGCGCGTTGCAGGTGGCGATCAGCGCCTCCTTCGCGGGCCGGAGATCGGTCTTGATCACCGGATCGGCCTGCGGATCCTCGCGCGGGACGATCGCCTTGTCGTCGATGATCATCAGGCGACGCTCGCCGCGGCGCCGGAACGGCATCGAGGGCGACAGCTCCATCTCGGCGCGCGGATCGAGGCGATCTACATCGAGCAGCTGCTTGCTCTCGAGCATGTCCTGGCCACCGAGGCCCTCGATCAGCTTTGCCTGATCGATCGCCGCGTTGCCCTGAAACATCAGATCCGTGACGAGACTGTCGATGGAGAGCGCCATGCGTGTTCCTTCTACAAGTAGCCGCTTCGCTGGCGCAAGAGCCACTCGAGACCGAGGAGCCCGATCACCAGAAACAAGAGGCCAGGGCGGCTCCACAGCTCGACATCGGTGCGTCGATCGACGCGCACGATCCGCGGCGGATCGAGCTCGAGGTCGCTGGGGAGCGTGTCGATGACGCCGAGCGAGGAGCCGCCGGTCGCCTTTGCGATCGCTTCGAGAGTGGCCAGATCACCGACGGGGTGATCGAGCTCGGTGCCGCCTTCGCGGACCAGGAAGATGTCCGCGGCATCGACCTGACGCGCGCCGACGGTGGCGAGCGCCTCGACGCGATACACGCCCGGCGCCAGGCCCCCGAGCTCGTGGACCGTGGTGCCGTCGTCACCCACGGTGACCTTCGCGCTCGAGACCTGCTCGGCGGTCGCAGGATCCGCGCCGCGCTTGACCACGAGCGTGACCACACCGGCGGGCAGCGGCTGGTAGTCGCGGCCGAGGAGCCGCACCGTCACGCGCACCGGTTGGGACGGCGCGTACTCCACGGCGTCGCTATCGATGTGCAGCAGGCGGAGCGACGGGTCCTGGATCAGCCAGCTCATCGCGTTCGCCCAGAACTTCGTGTACTGGCGGCCGTTGTCTCCGCTCTTCGCGGCCGCGACGAAGCCCCAGCGCCACACGGTGTCGGTGGTCACCGCGAGCGAGCGGCCCTTGCCGTAGTCGCCGGCGACGATCACCGGCATCGGCTTGCCCGCCTTCGTCTTCAGCTTCGGATGCGTGGCGAGCACCACCGCATCCGGCTTCACGCCCGCGACGAGGTTGACGCCCTCGAGCTGCGGCAGCCCCTTCCACGTGGCGATGTTGTCCTCGGCCGCGTAGCGCAGCGAGGTCACCGGGTGCATCACCCCCGCCTCGGTGAGCTGCGGGCTGAACTTGCTGGTGTCGAGGACCGGCCCGGTATCGAACGGGCCGTAGAGATCGACCGGGAGTGCGGCCGCGACCGGCGTGCCGAAATATCCGCCCGACGTGAACGACACCGCACCGCCGAGCATCGCGAGCCCGCCGCCGCCCTCGACGTAGCTACGGATGTTCTCGAGGTAGTCGCCGATGCCATACGGCATGAACTCGAAGTTCTGCAGGATGATCAGATCGAAGCTCAGGAGCTGCTGCTCGAACAGCTCGCGCGTGGGGAACGGGATCAGTGACTTCTCGTCGTTCGGCACGAGCGACACGTCGTCCTGCGTGCTGAGGATGAAGAAGCTGATGAGATCGACGTTCGTGTTGCTCTTCAGCATCTGGCGCAGCGCGCGCACGTCCCACGTGGGCTGGCCGGCGACGAGGAGCACGCGGGTCTTGTCGCGGATCACGCGCACCACGAAGCTGCGCGTGTTGTTGCTGGTCACGGCCTCGCCCGCCGCGACCGGCACCGAGACCTCGTAGACGTAGCGCCCCACGCGCAGCGGCGTGACCTCGAACGTCACGGTGATCTCCTTCTCGCCGGCCGGGAAGTCGACCATCTTCTGCCGCAGCGGCTGGCCATCGGTGGACAGCGTCACCGGCACCTGCCGCGCCGGCAGACCGGTGGTGCGGATGACTGCATCGACCCGCATCACGGTGCGCACGAACGCGAACTCGTCGGCCATCACCTTCGCAACGGCGACGTCCTTGAGGCCCGTGCGCGCGGCCCACACGGTGTGCACGCGGGTGTCGAGCGAGCGGAGGAAGTCGCGCACGGCGCCATCGCCGGAGTCCTCGTCGAAGCCGCCGGTCGATGCACCGTCGGAGATCAGCACCACGCCCGCGAGATCGCGGCCCTCGTAGCGACCGCGGATCGATTCGAGCGCCTTGCGGATGAGCGTGGCCTTGCCGGTGGCGACATCGTTCGCGAGTGCCGAGGGGCTGGTGGCCGCGAGCGTCTCGGAGAACGTGTAGTAGTCGATCTTGTGGTTCTGCTCCCAGCTCGCGATCGCGCCCTGCGAATTCGCGATCAGCTGACGCACGCGCTCGATGCGCGTCGGACCATCGGGCGTCTCGCGCAGGGCCATCGAGCTCGAGTCATCGATCAGGATCGCGATCCGGTTCGGCTCGCGCGCCACCTGCCGCAGCTCGACCGCGGGCTCGAGGAACACGACGAGCGCGCCCACCGCGGCGCCCGCGCGCAGGCCGATCATCGTGGCCCGCCGCCACGCCGGCGCACCGCGCGTGGCGCGCCACGACAGGCCGACGATGCCGATCACCGCGGCGCCGCCGAGCGCGAGGCCGAGCCGGCCCCACGGTGCCAGCATGACCCAGCGATACTCGTTGAAGTCCGTGGCGCCGGGGGCGGCGAGCCGCACGGTCAGCGCGACCAGCGCCTCGGCCGCGAGCGCACCGCCCGAGAGCAGCGCCGCCACCCCGAGCGCGGCGCCGACACCGCCGCGCCCGGAGCGCACGGCGAGCACGGTCGCGATCAGCAGCACGACGAACGCCCCGGCGAGGCCATAGCGGACCAGCGACGAGAACAGGACGATGTTCACGGCTTGCTCTTGAGCTGCGGCGTCGGTGCCTGCGCACCGTCATCGGGCTTCCAGCGCCGCCGCTTCATGATGAACGGCACGTGCACCTGATCGGCCTTGTAGTCGAGACACAGCGCGTACATCACGAGGTTCACGCCCATGCGGAACGCGAGCTCGCGCTGGCGCTCGCCGCCGGGCTCGCAGCGGAAGTCGTAGTTGCCGAAGTCGTCGCGAGACCACGCACCGCCGAGATCGTTCGCGATGTACGCGGCGACCAGCCGACCGTCGCGAACCACGCCCTCCATCGCCGGCTGGATCGAGAGGCGACCGAGCGGCTTGTCGAGCAGGTAGAACGATTTGTAGACGACGTGATCGCTCGGCACGATCTCGAGGCCCTTCTGCGCGCCGACCGGCGGCAGCACCGCCGCCATCAGCTTGCGCACCGAGCCATCGAACGCACCGTCGGTCGAGCCCTCGGCCGAGTCGATCAGCAAGAACCCACCGAACGTGAGGAACCGGCGCAGCCCCTCGATGCCCGCGGCGCTCGGCAGCTCGATCTCGCGCTCGCCGGCGAGGTAGAGGAAGGGCGTCTCGTGCAGCGCGTCGCTGGTCGGCGTGACCACCGTGGGCTCGAGCTCCACGTCGATCGACGTGCGCTTCTCGATCTCCCAGCCGATCCGGCGCAGCGCATTCGGCCGCGGGTTCCACGAGCTCCCCGCACCGAGCTGGAGCTGGCCGAACCGGAACTTCGCGCCGGGCCCGATCGCATCGGCTCGGCGGCCGGTCAGCGCCAGCAGCGCGGCGGCGATGCCACCCCCGAGGAGGCGGCGCCGCGTCAGCCCAGACCGGGAATCCCGTACCACCGGGGGAAGGTAGCGCTGGGGCCCCCGGGAGGCCACGTGTTACCGTCGGGTTGTGCGGACGGGCTGGTACCTCGGATTCGTTACGGCCGCCCTGCTCGGGGGGGCGTGCGCCGAGGCCGGAAAAGCTGGCGGCGCTGGCGATGCCGGCGCGGCCGATGGGAGCAAGCAGGTCGATGCCGCGGCGATCGACGGGGCGATGATCGACGGCACCTCCAGCGTGTGCGCGACCGCCGCGACGTGCCAGACCGCGATCGATCTCGGATCGGTCAGCGGCGATACCGGCGCCGTGATGCGCGCGGCGAGCGGCTACCAGTCGGCCTGGTACAAGGTGCGCGTCACCGAGGACGATAGCGGCGTGTTCGGCATCAAGCTGTCGGCGACCATCCGCCTCACCTCGCCGGCGGCCAGCAACTACGACGTGTTCGTCTACGTCAACACCGGCAGCGACGTGGTCGAGTGCACCACGCCGTCTGGCACGCTGACGATGACGGGCACCACCGACAGCAACTACATCCTCTGGGGCGAGGGCTCGGTCTCGAACGGCAGCGACGACGGCCGCACGGTCTCGATCGAGGTTCGACCGATCTCCGGTGCGTGCGATGCGTCGCAGCCGTGGCAGCTCGCGATCACCGGCGACACGTAGAGCGCGAGCTCGCGGGACGCTTCGGTTGCCGTCGTCGTCATCGGAATACCAACGCTACCGAGGCCAGTACGTTGGTGATGTCTGGCAAGCCTTGGGTCGTCGCCCTCATCGGAGGTCTCGGATGTGCTCACGCGCCGGTCAACCGGCTCCCCGCCCTCGGCCCGTCGCTCTCGAAGGTCGAGTTCTACGTGGGCCGCTGGCGGTGCGACGGGCTCGAATACGACGGCAAGGGTGCAGTGACCAAGAAGTATCCCGGACTCGAGATCCGCGTCGCACCGGAGTTCGCGAACTGGCTACGCGTCGAGGTGTTCGACGGCGGCGAGCAGGTCACATCCGAGCTCAAGGGCGTCGATCCGAAGGGCGTGTGGCACCACATCTGGGCCGCAAGCGACGGCACGTTCGGCAGCCTGACGTCCGACGGCTGGAACGCAGACCAGCTCGTGTTCGAGGAGGACCATCCGGCACCCACCGAACGCACGCGGATGATCTTCACGAAGGTCGACGCGACTCACTACACCCACAAGGCCGAGGTGGATCGTGGGAGCGGTTTCACGCTCGACTTCGAGAAGACCTGTCGCAAGGTGTAGGCGAGCCCCGAGTCTGCGAAACGTACGCATGAGATCGGTCCGGCGATCCCGTGGTACCGACAGGCATGGAGATCCTGCGCACGGCCGACGACCGCTTCGCATCGTTGCCCGGCTTCCCCTACGCGCCGAACTACGCCGAGCTCGGCGACGTGCGGATGCACTACCTCGACGAGGGCCCGCGCGACGGCGCGATCGTGCTGTGCCTGCACGGCGAGCCCTCGTGGAGCTATCTCTACCGCAAGATGATCCCCGGGCTCGTCGCCGGCGGGCTGCGCGTCATCGCGCCAGATCTCGTCGGGTTCGGACGGTCGGACAAGCCGGTGTCGCGCGACGTCTACACCTACCAGCAGCACGTCGACTGGATGGCCGCGTTCATCGACAAGCTCGGGATCCGCGACCTCACGCTGTTCTGCCAGGACTGGGGCGGGCTGATCGGCCTTCGGCTGGTCGCCGAGGATGCGCCGCGGTTCGCACGCGTCGTCGCGAGCAACACGTTCATGCCGACCGGCGACGAGAAGCCATCGGCCGCGTTCACAGCGTGGCAGACGTTCTCGCAGAGCGTGCCGGAGTTCCCGGTCGGGCGCATCGTCGCCACGGCGTGCGCGCGGCCGGTCGCCGCCGAGACGATCGCCGCGTACGACGCGCCGTTTCCCGACGAGCGCTTCAAGGCGGGCGTTCGCCAGTTCCCGCTGCTCGTACCGACCCGCTCCGACGATCCGGCGAGCGCCGCGAACCGCGCCGCGTGGGATCGCCTACGCACGTTCACGAAGCCATTCCTCACCGCGTTCGGTGACTCCGATCCAGTCACCAAGGGCGCGGACGCGCGCTTGCAGTCGTTGATCCCCGGCGCCTCCGGCCAGCCACATGTCACGATCGTGCAGGGCGGCCACTTCATCCAGGAGGATGCCGGCGAGCAGCTCGCCGAGATCGTCACGGCGTTCGTCGCGCGGACGCACACGTGATGTCGAGCATCGCGCCGGACTACCGGCGCCGCGTCAAGGCGAGCTCGTTCGTGTCGACGAAGCCAAGCCGCTTGTAGAGTGGAAGCGAACGGTCTCCAGCATGTAACGACACTCGCTGGCAGCCCCATCGCGAAAGATGCTCGACGCACGTCGAGACGAGCCTCGCGCCGATTCGCTGGCCCCTGCGTTCTGGAAGCACGTACACCCCCCAGACGTAGCCCCACGCTCCGGTGTCTGCATACCTGAAGGCTGGGAAGGTGCCCTCGACCAGGTGGCACGACGCCGAGCCACACGCGATGCCGTCGACCATCGCGAGATATCCGTGCATGGCGCGCTCGCTACGAGCTCGCCGTGTGAAGTCCAGGAACCGATCTCGCCAGCCAGGAATCGGCTGGTCACCGTTGCGTCCCAGCAGCTCCACCCAATGCTGCTCGTAGAAGTCCGCGAGGAGAAGATCGTCAAATGTCTCGATGATCGACACCGTCATGGACACCTCTCGTAGCCAATGTTCCCTGCCGCCGGGATGCAAGACGTCTGATCGCGGCGTACGCGCTCGACGGGCGCCGCGCCCGGATTGTCGTTAGCTGTCAGTATCACATTCGACTTTCAAAGTGGCGGCGAGATACGCTCGGACCGTGGAGAAGCGGTGAAGGCATTCCATGAACCGACGGCATCCACCCCGGTGCGTGCCCTCAGCATGACGCCCCAGCGGTGTCGCGTGCTGGTCGCCGAACACGATGCGGAGACCGCGACGAGCATCGTAGGTGCGTTGCGCGTGGCCGGGTTCGAGGTCGATCTGGCCACGACCGGCCCACAGGCCCTGAGCTTCTCGCTGGTCGGCAACTTCGAGCTGCTGGTGCTCGATCTGATGCTCCCCGAGCCCTCGGGAGAGAGCGTGCTCGCGCACGTGCGCGCTTGCTCCGCGATGCCAGTGATCGTCTTGAGCGGCCACAACACGCTCGCCGATCGGCTGCGGAGCTTCGAGCTCGGTGCGACCGACTATCTTCCGAAGCCATTCTGGGTCGAGGAGCTCGTCGCACGGGTACGCGCCCGCTTACCGGAGGCACCGAGGACGCTCGCGTTCGACGACATCGTGGTCGACCGCAGCAGCCGGAACGTGACGGTCGCGGGTATCGATGCTCGCCTCACGCCGCTGGAGCTCGAGATCCTCGTGGTCCTGCTCGACCATCCCAGGGTCGCGATCTCTCGCATCGAGCTCGCCAAGACGCTCAGCGTTGCCAATGTCAGCGATCGCACGGTCGATAGCCACATCGCTCGCCTGCGGAGAAAGCTAGGACCGGCCGGCCAACGGATCTCCACGGTGTGGGGCCATGGCTACCGCTTCGACGGGACGGTGAACCACGGCGGACGCCGGCCCGGCACCAAAGCCGTCGCGCGCCGTTAACCTCGAGAGCTACCAGGCGCAGTGGACATGGTCGGAGTGATCGGCGGCATTGGGTGGCCCCAGTACTTCGATCGCCCCCAGTGCGCGGCATGCGGCCATGAAGTCGCGGACCAGCGCTGAGTCGCCGTTGACCCGAACACCGTTGATCGTGTCGAGATCGAAGGCCCGACCAGCGTAGTGATACGACCCGGCCGAGTGGCTCGCTCCGGAGATCGCCGTGACGAAGTAGCGGTACCCATAGGTCGCGCGCAGGGCCGCCATGCCGTTGAGGAGCCCGTTCGAGAGCGAGACGGTGGTGCATGGTGCCGTGCCGTAGCAGCTGGTCTTTGCGCGCCGACCCTCGGCAGCGGCGGTGATGTTCGAGAGCGGATCGGCGCCATCGAACCGACCAAACGTCTGATCCCACAGCGTGAGCGTGCCAGCGTTGTGTGCCGCGAGCACGCGTTGCGCGGCGGTGCTGCCGACTCCGCCGTTGTTGCAGTACGAGCGCCTGCTGACGAGAGAGTTCCAGGTGTATCGACCCACGATCCCGGTGGAGCCGAGGCACTTCTCGGTCTGGAAGCTCTCGAGTCGCGCCCTCGTCGTCGCTCCGTACACGCCCGTGATATCGAGGCTCGCGTTGTAGCGGTTCTTGAGCAGATATTGCACGGCCTCGACCGCGCGCCCCGCGTCCCCAGCATTCACCTCGACCAGGAGCGCGAGCCACGTCTGCTCGCCGACGATGCCGTCCGCGATCAGCCCGCGCGATGCTTGAAGACTGGCGACCGCAGCCTTCGTCGTGGGACCGAAGCGACCGTCGAGCACCACCGCGTGCCCTGCTTGAGCGAGCAGGTACTGGACCGTGGTGACGTCTTGGTTGCTGTCGTCGAGCGCTAGCCGTGGCCAGATCAGCGCTGGTCCCGCGGCAATGACCATCGAGTCCGCAGGATCTTCGCCGCCGGGGTCGAGGATCTGATCTTCGCCGACCGTACATCCAGCGATGGCCAGCAAGAACACGACTGCGATGGGCTTCATGATCCTCGCGGCTCGCAACTTCCACGCCATCGGACAATGCGTGCGTGTCGCTCTCGTGAGGTCAGGATCGCTGCGGGCTTAGCAGTGCGACACGACGCTGCCGCATGAGAGCGAACCCTTCAGGGGACAGTTGGCCCCAACCGTTTGTGGGCACAAATCTCAACGGTTTCTCCACAGATCGCCGTGGTCGCCGCTGCTGTTACACCTGCTGGCGTCCGTCTAGCCCGCGAACAGCACCATGATCAGCGCCGCGACGCTGAACGCGAGCATGAGAGCACACGCGAGCAGCAGCGGTTCTCGGCATTTCCCCCACCGTGAAGGCGGACACCGCGGATACGCAATCCTCGTCGTGGCGGCCTCGACTCCGCTCACTCGCGGTCTCTGCGTCGTGACACACCGATCGTCCGCCCCCGGGGTCGGCATGTCTTCGACATCGTCCGGGGGAGGAGGAAGAGGGAGAGGTCTTCGCACCAGGATCGCTTCGACAGCCGCGGCCGGACTCGGAGATTTCGCGACGCGACGCGCTGCATCGATGGCGAACGGCATCTGGTCCGGTCACTCGCAGATCGTGTTTGGCCGGCACGTGGTCTGACACAGACCCGAGCTGCACTCGTCTCCACCGGTGCACGCGACACCATCCGGGCGAAGCATCTCGCAGCGCTTGGTGCCGAGCACGTCGCACCACGAATTCGTGCACGTGCCGAGGAGGTTGTAGCTGGCGTCGATGCAGCTCGCCCCGACGGCGAGCGCAGCGGTCATCGGTGCGACGCACGTGCCGCGGTCGGGGTCACAGTCGTTGCCGCTCGCGCAGAGCTTCAATGGCAACGCCGCCGAACATGGCGCGTCGATGGCGGCAACTGCCTGGCACGTCCCGGGGCGCGTGGTTCCATCTCCTGCGAATGGAAACTGACATCCAGGGTGGGTCGCGTCCGTGTAACAGCAGAAGCCCTGTTGCGGATCGCAGCTCCCATAGAACGCTCCGCCGATGCCGTCGCGGATCGGCGCGCAGGCCTCTCCGACATGGCGGGTACGGTGCACGAAGGCGCGTTGCTCCGTGCCACCGCTCGGCGGAGCCAGGCCGAGGCATGTCGAATCCCAGAGGGTATCCCGCATCGACGGACCGCACGCCGCGGCATCGAGCGCGGCGAGGCACGCGTCAAACGCGGGTGCGTCGAACGTCACCTCGTTCGCGGCCACCGCACGAAACCACTCGCCAAGGTAGACGACATCGAGCATCTCGGCGACCACGACACGACAGCCGGGTTCGTCGAGGATGACGTCAGGAGGCAGCCTGGTCTTGAAGGCCGCGAGCCGTTCGTCCGCGCGGTAGGAGGCGAAGTAGTCGACCATGCTGTCGTCGCAACAGCGCGTCAGGCCGCGGCAGATCGCGGCCGCCGCACGAGCCGTCACACCGCCGAGGTCAACCGTTGCAGCGTCTGCCGGGCGCTCGCCCACGTCCGGTGTGGGCGAGGTGGGCGCCGAATCGCCGCAGGCGGCCAGGAACACAAGAACTGACAAGCAGCGACGCGACGCTTGGCTCATGCGCGGAACAGACACCAGCGCAGCAACCGCAGTCAACCAGTTTGCGCAATGGTCAGCTCATGCGTGGACTATTAGTTCGTGAACTTAACTAACCAACCGTACCGGTACGCGGAGTTCGCCCGCCATATGTTGAGATCGTGTGGAGGGCGACCAGCTAGACGGGGATCGTGATCGCGAACGTGCTCCCGATCTGCGGGATCGACGAGACATCCAACGTCCCGCCGTGCTTTCCGACAACAATCGCCCGCGCGACCGCGAGGCCCTGCCCCACCCCAGCCCCGACGGGTTTGGTGGTGAAGAACGGCTCGAAGATCTTGTCCATGATCTCGCTCGGGATGCCGCCGCCGGTGTCGCTGATCTCGACACGGATCTTGTCGGAGCCGGGCATGCTCGTCTTGATCCGGATGTGTCCCCGCTTGCCGGTCTCCTTCGATACGCTCCCGACTGCATACGCAGCGTTCACGATGATGTGGAGGAAGGCCTGGCTGAGCTCGCCGCGATGACAGGCCGCGAGGGGAAGCACGGCAAGATCCGTGGAGACCTCTGCTACGGCGGCGGTCTCGTGCTGGCACATCACGAGCGTGCTCTCGATGGTGCGATTGATGTCCGTCGGTGACTTGCCGGCGGTGTTGGACGCCGCGAATTCCTTCGTTGCGCCGACGATCTTGCCGATCCGCTCGAGGCCATCGAGGACGCGCGCGGAGGCTCCAGAGAGCTGCTCGCGAAGGAAGTCGAGATCACGATCATCGCGGATCTGCGCGGCGCGCACCTCGGCGGCTTCAGGCGTTGTCTGGTGCTGCACGATCTCGGAGATCAGCCGCGCGTAGTCGGCGGTTCCGGCTTCGAGATCCGTGATGCCATCGCGGAGGAAGTGGCAACTATCGGTGATGAACTGGAGCGGCGTATTGATCTCGTGGGCGATCCCCGCGGCGAGTCGGCCGATCGCTTCGAGCTTCTGCGCCTGGAGGAGCTCGAGCTCCACGCGTGCGCGGTGCGCGATCTCGGCCCGGAGCTGCTCGTTCATCGCGAGCGCAGCGGCGGCGGCACGCTCCTGCGTGATGGCGTTCTCCTTGAGAAGCTTCGCGGTCTCCATGCCGTGCCAGTACTCGCCTGACGCGCGAGCGCCGAGTGCCGACATGTAGATGAAGAACGCCCCGTAGAGTACCGTCAGCCCGGGAGCGATCGCCCCCGCGGCGCCGCACACGATGGTCGGAGCGACGAGACCGAGCAGCGCCGCGCCTTGAAGCCGGCGGCTCGGCGCGAACGCTGTTACGCCGCCCACCGCGAGGCCGCAGATCAGGATCGCCATCGCGAGCGAGGACGTGCTCGAGCTCCCACGGACCTGAACCGCTGCGTTCAGCACACCCCACACCGTGTTGATGCCGACGCCGCCCGCCACGAGAAGCATCCAGCGCTCGCGGATCGTTCGCAGGGCACGCGTTGCGCACTGTCGGGCAAGCAAGCGCACGCCGAGCAACAGGACGATCACGCCGATCACCGCAGCGTTCGAGAACCCGTGAGCGTCGGGCATCATCACCTCGATCGCCGCGAGCGGGACGAGGTGACCGACCGTTCCCGACAGCGAGCGGTGCCCGAGCTCGCGGAGAGCGATCTGCTGAGCGTCTGCCTCGGGCATCCAACGTCGTGGTTCGGCCGGCCCCAGCGGATGGATAGGTCCTGCCGTGCGCCTACGCACACCGCGCGAGCTTCACGGTAAGCGGCCAGGTGATCGTACGTTGCACGCCATCGGACCAGATCGCTGCGAGCGCGTCAGCAACCACGGCCAGGGGGCCCATCCCACGCGCCGCGACCAGCCTCACGGTAGCCGACCATGTCGTCAGATATCCGACAAGCTCGTCGCGCGTCCACCGGGCCGTCATCGCAAGTGGAGGTGCTGCGACCGCGGGCCACGGGAGCACGAGATCGCGATATCCGTTCTCCACGTGCGCGCGCTCCGCTGGCCAGAACGGCCAGGCATCGCCACGGTAGTATTCCTCGACGATCGAGTTGGCGGCCGGGTCATCGATCACGAGGATCCCGTAGCTGACGAGCGCCACGAGGGCACCGGGCTGGGCGACCCGCGCGACCTCCGCGGTGAACCGCGGCCAGTCGAACCAGTGGGCGGCTTGCGCGGCGACGATCAACGCGACCGAGCGGGGAGACAGACCGCTCGCCTCGGCCGGTGCGCAGCGATACTCGACGTTTGGTGCCTTGGTCGCGGCGGCGAGCTGCGCCTCCGCCGGATCGGTGGCGATCACACGAGGGAACCGCGCGGCGAGTGCGACCGAGAGCTGGCCCGTACCGCACCCGACATCCAGCGCCGTGCCCGGGGGCGCGCGATCGGCGAGAACGTCGACGAGCTGCTGCGGATACGTCGGGCGGAACGTCGCGTATCGGGTCGCGATGGTCGAGAAGTGATCGGCGAACGTCATCGGCATTCGATGCCGCGAGTGGCCTACCGGTAGCGGCCCTGAAACCCGACGCCGGCCTCGAGCTCGAACCGCAACCAGCGCGTGAACGTCGCCGTCTCGCCGAGGTAGAGGTAGAAGCCGTACGCCTTCTCGAGATCGAACCACAGGCCATTCATGTTCCGCACGCCGAAGTCGGTGCCGCGGTCAGCGCCGCCACCGTCCTTGTAGCCGGCGAAATCGAACACGAATTGCGCCGTGGTGAAGAGCTTGCTCGACTTCGCGTCGCTGAAGAAGAACCGGGCACCGGGCGAGAAGTGCAGCATGCGCGGACCCGGCGCGCTGGCCTGCGGCGTCTGGTGGAAATCCGTCTCGAGGCCAAGCCGGAGCTCACCGAAAAGATCGACGTGGCGCGCGATGCCGTAGCCGAGCTCGAGATCGAACGAGAACGGTGCGCGTCCGGTACACACCGGCGCGTTGCCCGTGCTCGTCGAGTTGTCGGTCGCGCCGCAGTAGTCGGCCTTGTCGTACGACACGATCGCGCGCAGTCCAACCGCTGCGCGAATCGAGACCTCGAACATGCCCTTGTGAGACAGCGTGTCGCGCTCCGGCCGGCTCAGCGAGGGTGGTGGCGGCGGTGGGGGCGAGCCCTCCTTCGCCGGCGCGACGTCGTCGGCGTGCGCCCGTGGCATACCGACCATGAGGACCACCACCGTGACGACGATGCCTCGCATCCAGCGAGACGCTATCACGTCCGCGGAAGGCGGGTGACGCGTCACCAGGCGGTGTCGGAAGGCTACTTCAGCCGTCGGTCGGTGACCCGCGTCAGAGTCATCGGTCGTGCAGCCGCTGACGACCGCGGCTCCCCGGCCCCTACACCCGGTTGTCGAGCGCACTACTTACTACGTTAGAAAGTGATGCCTCGCGTGTGCACACACGGGCATCGTTCAGCGCGAGCGCCGTTCGTTTCGTTCCATAGAACGTCGCGTTGAGATCTTGTCTCGAAACCACATCGTGGATCCGCCGTAGAGGCTGCGGAAATGACCACCATGAACTTCTCGAACTCACCCATCCCCCGTCTCTGGCCCCTCGTCGTAGCGACCACGCTAGGCCTCGCCGGCTGCGTTGCCGAACCCGCCGCCGAAGAGATCTCGACCGGCGAAGCCGAAAGTGCCACGACCTACGACGACTGGAGCCTCGACGTGTTCGTCGAGGACAACGACGCCGTCAAGAACAGCGTCGTCGCGCTGCACCGCAAGCTCGACGGAAGTCTGCGCAAGGTCGCGACGTTCCCCACCGGCGGACAAGGCACCGGTGCTGGCCTTGGCTCGCAAGGCTCGGTCGTGCTCTCGAAGAACGGTCGCCGCCTCTACGTCGTTAACGCCGGCAGCAACGAGATCTCGTCGTTCGAGGTCCTGCCCGACGTACTGGTGCTGCGCGACATCGTGTCATCCGGCGGAGCCAATCCGGTCAGCCTCACCGTGCGCGGCAACCTGCTGTACGTGGTCAATGGCGGTCGCGGCACGGTGGCCGGTAACATCGCCGGGTTCACCGTCGACGCGGGTCGCCTCACGCCGATCATCGGATCGACGCAAATGCTGAGCGGAGCGGCGGTCGGCCCGGCGCAGATCGACTTCGCCCCATCGGGCCGGGTGCTCGTGGTGACCGAGAAGGCCACCAACAGCCTCACCACCTTCGAAGTCGACGGCGCCGGCGTCGCGAGTGCAGCCCACGTCACGAGCTCGAATGGACAGACTCCGTTCGGCTTCGCGTTCGATCCGCGCGGAACGCTGATCGTGTCCGAAGCGTTCGGCGGCGCCGCCGGCGCGTCTGCGGTGTCGTCGTACAGACTCGGTGCCAGCGGCGCCCCGGTCGTGGTCAGTGGCTCGGTGCCAACCGGTCAGAGCGCCGCGTGTTGGATCGCGCTCACCGATGGTGGCGAGTTCGCATACACCACCAACACTGCGAGCAACACGATCTCGGGCTACGCAGTCGACCACTACGGCAGGCTCCAGCGCTTCGCCGATGCTGGCATCACCGCCACCACCGGCGGCGGCCCGACCGATGCCGACGTGGGCGGCGGTGGTCGCTTCCTCTATGCACTCAATTCCGCCGACGACACGATCTCCGTCATGAAGATCCGGTTCGACGGAACTCTCGAGACTCGCAGCACGTTCACCGGATTGCCGCCGGCGACCGTCGGGCTTGCCGCGCGCTGACCAGCAAGGGCCTCGACGCGACGAGCGCTGCCCGGTCCCTCAGAGCGCCTCGCGATACTCGGCGACGTCGGCGAACGCGGACTTGATGTCTCCCGGTGAGACGCCCGTTCGGCACTGGAGCGTTGGCTCCAGGACCGACGACGTCGCGTAGTTGATGATGTCCCACCCGTTCGGCCCCGGGATATGCGTCGGATCGCAATCGAACAGGAACCCCGCGAGCTGGGCGCCGCACACCTGATGCTCCGACGCGATCTGCAGGAGATCCTGCCCCCGCGGGTTCTTCGCCTCGCACAGATCAGAGAACGTCAGGTGCCCCCCGGCCGAGATCCCGACGAGCCGGCGCGGCGTCGGCGCACCGCCCCACGCCGTCATCACCTGATTCCAGCTGGCGATGCCGTCGACGAGGCCGCCGAGGTACAGTACCGATTCGAGCGTGGGCGAGGCCACCGCGACTTGCGGCGCGGCCATGGGGATCACGACGCGCACGCCCGGTTTGGTCGACGCCATGGCCGCGGCGCCCCCGCCCGCGGAATGCCCGATGACCGCGACGCGCGAGGAGTCGACATGATCGGCGACGAACGCGAGGTCACCGCTCGGTGCGCGGACCGCCGCGATCAGGGCATCGAGATCCGCGGACAGATTCTGCGGCGGTGACTGGGCTCCGCACATCCGCCCGAGGAAGTCACCGAGGTAGAGGCCCGGATGATCGGCGGCCACCACGATGAACCCTCGACTCGCCCAGTGAGTCACCAAGGGGACAGATTGGTGCCGGAACGCCGCCGTCCCGTGAACGAACACCACCACGGGATACGGCCCGTGGGCCACGTCGAGGGGCAGGTCGCGATAGCAGTCGCACGTCTGCCAAGGATTGTCGGCATCCGGAATTTTGGTGGCCTCGGACGCCGGCAACGCCTTGCGAATGTCGTACCGCGCGCGCTCGACGCCGGCGTCGGAACCCGGCGACGCCGGATACCAGACCTCGACCGTGAGGTTCCCGACCTTCAGCGTGCGGGCTCCAACCGCCCACGGTCCCGGTGCGGCAAGATCCTCGGGGTTCTGCAGCAGCGTCGTGCCGTCGCAACCAGCGGCCTCCGCACCTACCGGCGGGGCAGCGTCGTCTCCACCGCAACCGGAGGACACGGCGACCAACGTCCAGACTGCGAGCCAGGGGCGGGAAGCAGCGATCGACATGCGCGGAGCGTACGCTTCTCACCAGATCCCACTAGAATGTGCGACTGTCTAGTGCTGACGGGCGCGCGAGGCCGCGCCTCACCCGAGCTGTGTTGACGGAACCGATGGGGAAGGGTTGCA
Source organism: Haliangiales bacterium (assembly GCA_038203335.1). Taxonomy (GTDB): domain Bacteria; phylum Myxococcota_A; class Polyangia; order Haliangiales; family Haliangiaceae; genus JABFXX01. The sequence continues at coordinate 18,995 of JBBRED010000012.1, forward strand.
TGCCGGATCCGGCGCTACGATGTGCCACGCGCTCCTGGTTCCTCGTGATCGCCATCCTCGCGGGGTGCGGAGAAGATGCTTCGCCAGCGCCCGGCGGGCCCGCGATCGATCTCGGCACGTTCGGTCCGCTCTCGTCGCCAGCCGGAAAGGGCAGCTTTCGCATCGGGGTCGCGAGCGCAGCGACGCAGGTGGAGGATGGCAACACCGCGACGGATTGGTACGTGTGGACGTCGCCCACCGGGCTCGCCAAGTCGCCGTTCGTCGGCGAGGCCGTGCGCGGGTACACGCGCGCGCTCGAGGATGTCCAGCTCGTCAGCGACCTCGGCGTCGACAGCTATCGGTTCTCGATGGAGTGGGCCCGGATCGAACCGGTGAAGGATCAGATCGACGAAGCGGCACTCTCACACTACCGCGCCGAGCTCGAAGCACTGCGCGCGCGCGGCATCCACCCGCTCGTCACGGTCCATCATTTCTCGAACCCGGTGTGGGTCGCCGATCCTCGTGCGGTCGGCTGCCCGAATGGCCCCACGGCCACCAATCTTTGCGGGTTCGGCTCCGCCGGCGGCCCGATGATCGTCTCCGAGCTGCGGGAGCACGCGACGCTGCTTGGAAAGCGGTTCGGTGATCTCGTCGACGACTGGGGGACGGTAAACGAGCCGATCAACTACTTGCTCGCGGCCTACGCTCTCGGTGTGTTCCCGCCGGGCGGGCTCAACCTCTCGACGCAGCACTACGCTGCGGTGCTCCGAGACTATATCTCCGCGCATGCAGCGATCTATGACGCGCTTCGCGCGAGCGACACGGTCGACGCCGACGGCGATGGTGTCGCAGCCTCGATCGGACTCTCGCTCTCCGTTGCGGACTGGCGCCCGGCCCGCGATGGAGCACCTTCGGACGATCCCGAAGATCTGGCCGCACGCGCACGCCTCGTCCAGCTCTATCACTACGTGTTCGTCGATGCCGTGCGGCGCGGGATGTTCGACGCGAACCTCGACGGGACCTTCGACGAGCCGCATCCCGAGTGGAGAGGAAAGCTCGATTGGCTCGGAGTGCAGTACTATTTTCGCGCCGGCGTGACCGGGAAGTCCCCCCTGCTCCCGGCGCCTCTCGCGTTCACGCCGTGCTTCGGCGGGCTCGACATGGGCGCTTGCTTGACCGCCTCACAGCCCACGTATTGCGTTCCGGCGATGGGATACGAGGGCTGGACGGATGGCATTTACGACATCCTCATGGCCTACGCGGAGCGCTACCCGGACCTACCGTTGGTCGTGACGGAGGCGGGGATCGCGACCAGACTTCCCGCGCGCCGGTCGGAGAACATCGTCCGCGTGCTCGAAGCAGTGACACGCGCGAGAGATCACGGCGTCGATGTTCGCGGCTACTACCACTGGAGTCTGACCGACAACTTCGAGTGGGCCGAAGGCTTCACACCAACGTTTGGCCTCTACGCGGTGGACCCCGGGACGTACGACCGCTCTGCGAGTGCGGCGACGGAGACGCTGCGCGCGATCGCAGTGTCTCGCACGATCACGAGCGATCAGCGCGCGCGCTACGGCGGTACGGGCCCGATGACACCGGAGCCCGATCACGGGCTCGATTCGAAGTGCCGGAAGGATTGACGGAGGCCGCGTAGCTGGCCCGTCTCGGGCTATCATCGGCGGAGATGCCACGAGCACGCCGCCGTGCCTCCCGCCAGCCGCGCGCGCCGAAGGTCGAGCTCGTCAAGATGGCGCTCCTCGCGAGGCGATCCGGGGTTTCGACGCCGACGATCAAGCACTACATCCGCGAACACCTGCTCCCCGGTCCCGTCATCCGGACCTCTCGGAACATGGCGTACTACGACGCCCGGATCGTGGCGAGGATCCAAGCGATCAAGACGCTGCAGGCCGAGCAGTTCCTACCGCTCCGAGTGATCGGCGAGCTGCTCGAACCCGCACCGAGTGCCTCTCTGCGTGCCGACGCTCGCAGCCAGCGCCGGACCTTGCGCGCCCTGGTCCCCGCGGTGACCCCGGATCACACCGTGGAGCGACGCCGCCGGACCGACGTCATTCGCACGTCGGGGGTGTCGCGTGGCGAGCTCACGAAGCTGGAGCACGCAGGGGTGCTCGAACTGCTTGGCGAGGGCGCGACGGCCGGCTACGCGGGCCCTGATCTCGACACGATCGACCTTCTCGCCGAGATCCGGCGTCTGGGCTACGGCGAGGTCTTCCCGATCACGATCGGGGCGGTGTACCTGGAGGCGGTCGGGCGCTTGCTCGCCGTCGAGATCGAGATGTTCCGCCAGCACGCTCTCCACGCGTCGCTCCCGGCGCCGCTTCCCGACGTCGCGCGTCAGGCCGTGCGGTTTGGCGAGCGGCTCGTGGTCGCGCTTCGCAGCAAGCTGCTGCCCGCCGTACTCGAGCGCCTCGCCGCGCCGCCGCCCAAGCGCGTTTAGAACGCCGCCTTCGACGCACCGTCAGCGGCGCGGGCGGGAGCGGTTTTGTCGGCGACCGGGCGCTCGAGCGCTGAGCCGGGCACGCGCCGCAGAGGCATGTTCGTCCTCCTGGATCACCCAGAGCGTGCCAAGACATCCGCGGAGAGCCCGCAGTAGCCGCTCGCGGTCGCGCTTGCCAAGATGTGCGAGCAGCCGCACGTTGGCCGCTCGCCTGGCTGGTTGGATCTGGGCGATCGCGGCGGCACCCTCGCCGGTGATGGTCAGCAGCCGGCGGCGAGCGTCCGAGGAATCGACCTTCTCCGCGATCAACCCACGTCGCCGCAGCGCCGAGATCACGACGCTGATCGTCGCGCGCGACACCCCTCGGGCGAGCGCGATCTCCGAGCCGAGCATCGCGCGCGGGGCCGCCGGGAAGTTCGGGTCGCCGGCAATCTGCAACAGGACCAGCCATTGCTGCGTGGTCAAGCGCGCGGCCGAAGCCAGCAGCTCTCCGCGGCGCTGCAGATGGTTCGCGAGGTCGAACAAGGTGAGGACGATGGCCTCCTCCGTACTCTCGATGAAGGGGCGCGCGGAAGGCGACATGAACGGAGCTTGACTCGCACCGGCAGCGGAGTCGAGACGTAGTAGATCTATTGGTTCGTCGAGCTAACCGGTTGACAGCCCCACTCGGCCTGTCGAGACTCTCACAATGAGGCAAGCGGCCGCGTGCGTCCTGATCGCGGCCTGTGGAGCCGCATCGGGCAGCCACTCGGCGAGACGCGCTGATCCCGTGGTTGTTCGAGAGGCCACCGTTGACGAGCTGGTCCGCGTTCGGTGTGCTCTCGATGGCGCAGAAGTGATCACGACGTGGACAGGGAGTGTGTTCGCGTTCGCCATCGGCGGTCCCCCGCGAGAGTTGTTCGGTGTCACGGGGATGAACATCGCGCGCTGTCTCCGCGACGGTGACCGGTGGTACCTCACCTCGCGCGAGCTCATGCTGTACCTCGATCCCACCACGCGCGAACCGATCTCGTCGTGGACCAACCCGTGGACAGGCGCGACGGTCCCGGTGATGCACGTCGCGAACTCGCTCGTCCAGAACGAGCTGCGGCGCGTTCCGATCTCGATCGTCGACGGCACCGCAACGATCTCGATCGATGTCCCCCTGCAATATCCGAATCCACTCGCCAGCGATTCTGCGCTCCGGCAGTTCTCCCCCATGCCACGCTACGAGGCGGGCGAGTTCTTTACCCTCAGCGCACCTGCGGCCGCGCTCGCGACTGGACCGACCGTCCCCACGCTTCAGCTCGTCTGGTACCGCGTCGGTCCGTGGCTGCCGTGGATGGCGATGGGTGAGCGGCCAGGCACTCTGATCTACAGCGCCAGAGGCAGGAAGCTCTTCGACGCAGCCGAGCTCCCCGAGGTGTTGCAACGAGTGATCGACGAGACGGTGCCCGTGTATCGCCACGCGCCCCGCTGTCGGATCGCGGGCCACAACGTGACGTCGTGGACCTACTTTGCGGACCACGTCGCGGCCTACCTCGCGAAGGATTCGTTCCCGGTCCCCGAACCGGAGCGCGATGACGCGTGCATCTGAAGCCACCGGAGATCGGGCATCATGAAGCGGGATGGAAGATCGCGACATGCCGCCCACATTGGCGTTCTCAGGCTCGCCCGCACATGCGGAGAGCCCGTTCGCGCCTGATCAGTCGACGATGACGATCCCACAGAACACCGGCGGCCCCGGCCCGGGATCCTCGTCGCACGCCCCGGCCGTGGTGGCCGCGCTCCACCTCGAGGAGGCCGCTCGCACGCGTGGGTGGGCAACCACGGTCATCGTTCTGACCGTCGCCGGCGCGGCGTTCACGCCGTCGCTGCCCGGCACGATCGCGATGAAGATGCCGTGGCTTGTCGCTCTCGCACTTGGTTGCGGCTCGGCAGTGATCACCCGCGTCTTGTGTGCGGATCCAAAGCGCTATACGCGCCGGGTGTTCCGGGGGTTCGGGTTCGTCGTAGCGACGATCTCGTTCGAGCTCGTCTACTTCCTCGGCGTCAACTCGCCGGTCGCGGTCGTCCTCACGCTCGGCATCAGCAGCATCGGAGCCGGGCTCGACCGCCGCGGCGCGCTCGCGATCACCCTGTACGCGATCGCCGGCTACGCGGTGCTCAGCGGGCTCGTCGCGGGCGGCGTCCTGGAAGACGTCGGAGTCATTCGCGCGTCCGGGTTGACCTGGGTCGCAAGGCTGTTCGGCGCGGTCATGGTCCCCGCCGTCCTGCTGCTGTCGCTGCGACTCGCGCGCCTGTCTCGAAACACGATGGAGGCCGCGGCGCAGCAGTGCCACGCAGCGCTGCTGCTCGCGAGCGAACGCGAGGCCTTGCTCGCCGAGGCGAACCAGAACCTCGACGAGGCGCTCCGCGCGGGACTGAGCGCCGCCGGACCGTGGTCTGGTCAACAGGCCGGCCCGTGGAAGCTCGGCAAGGTGGTCGGCCGGGGCGCCATGGGTGATGTCTACGCTGCGCGCCACGCCGACACCGACGAGATTGCAGCGGTGAAGCTCCTGCACGATGACGCCGCGCGTAACCCGAAGGTGCTCGAGCGCTTCGTCCGTGAGGGCGCGATCACCGCCAACCTGAACGCGCCCAACGTGGTGTGCGTTCGTGGAACCGGTGAGATCGGCGGCACGGTGCCCTATATCGTGATGGAGCTGCTCGAAGGCGAGGACCTCGCGCGCATCCTGCGCCGACTCGGCGTGCTGTCACGTCCCGCACTCATCGACCTCGTGACGCAGGTCGCGCACGGACTCGATGCCGCGCACGCCGCGCGGATCATCCATCGCGATCTCAAGCCCCAGAACCTCATGCTCACGGGCGGCACCTGGAAGATCCTCGATTTCGGAGTGTCCACGCTGCTCGGCGCGAGCCGCACCCTCACCCAAGCAGTTGTCGTTGGAACTCCCGGCTACATGGCCCCCGAACAGGCTCGCTCCGAGCCGGTCGACCATCGCTGTGATGTGTTCTCACTCGGCGCGGTCATCTTTCGCACGCTCACCGGGCGCCGGCCGTTCGCCGGCCAGGACACGCCGCAGATCTTGTTCAACGTGGTCTACCGAATGCCGTTGCGCCCGAGCTCACTCGTCGCGAACCTGCCCGCCGATGTCGACGCGGTCCTCGCGGTCGCACTCGCCAAGCGCAGCGAGAACCGGTTCGCCAGCGCGGGCGAGCTCGCGGTCGCGCTGACCGCCGCCGTCGCCGGACGCGTGGCTCCGGCCATCCGCGCCCGTGCGGCGGTGCTGCTACGCGCTCATCCGTGGGGCGAGACGATCAGCTAAGGCCGTCGGGTAGCACTGGGGTAGTCAGCGCCGATGTCGCATACCAAGCGCAAATGATGACAGCGGGATCGCTGTTCCAAGCATTCGTCGTCGAGCGTAGGTTGGACTCACCCAATGCTTCGTATGCAGGCTCGCCAGCCTCGCCACGTGTTGATCATCGAAGACGACCGCGTCACCGCGCTCGTACTGGCGGAGTTTCTCAGCGCGCACGGCTATCGAACGTCGGTCGCGACGAACGGACAGGACGGCGTCGATCAGTTCATCGAGCAGCGCCCTGACCTCGCGCTCGTCGACGCGGCGCTGCCGAAGAAGAACGGATTTCAGGCGTGCCTCGAGATCAAGAGCTCGGAGCACGGCCGCGCGACTCCGGTGATGCTGATGAGCGCGGTCTATCGCAACCTCGAGAGCGCGGGCGCGCGAGCGAACACCGTCAAGGCCGAGGGCTTTCTCCTCAAGCCGTTCGACCTCGACGTGCTGCTCGAGTGCGTGCACGAGCTGGTCGGCGATCCGTAGGCGATGAACCGCCGAAGGCTTCTCGACGAGCTGGCGAGTCTTCGAAATCCGAAGACCCTGATGCTCGGCGTGGTCAGCGGATACGCACTGACGGCGTGCTTCGGGGTGCTCACCGCGATCGCGGTGTTCTCCGGCGTACTTCGCTGGCACTGGGCCTTCGGTGCGCTCCTCGGGCTCAAGCTCGTGACCAACACGCTCGCGCTGATCGGGTTGCGCACGGATCGGTTCGCGCTCGAGCTCGGCGGCATCAACGTCGCGGTCGATGCGGTCGTGATGACGGGCGCGATCTGGGCGACGGGCGATAGCGCGAGCCCGCTGGTCGCGATCTACACGATCGAGGTCACCGTGCTCGCGCTGCTGACGAACCTCACCACCACCGTGCTGATGGGCGCGTTCTGCATGGTGCTGTTCGTGGCGATGGGCCTGCTCACGGCGAGCGGCATCCTTCCGCAGTTTCCGACGCCGGCCGAATGGGCGGGGCGCGACATCACGTACCTCGCACTCTCGTTCAGCTTCGTCGCGTTCGTGATCGGCGCGCCGACGTTCTACACGGCGGGAATCCTCAAGAAGCTGCGCGCGAACGAGCAGCGGCTCGAGTCGCGCACGCACGAGCTGGTGGACGCCGGGCGGCAGAAGGCGCAGTTCATGGCGAACATCACCCACGAGCTACGCACTCCCCTCCAGGGGATCCTCGGGCTGAGCGATCTGGTCGCCAAGGGCATCTACGGCGAGCCCACCGAGAAGCAGCGCGTCGCGATGGCCCAGGTCAAAGCGAGCGCGAAGAATCTGATGACGTTGATCGACGACCTGCTCCAGCTCGCCCGGCTCGACGCCGGAAACCGGAGCGTCAACCTGACGAGCGTCGATCTCGGCGACCTGCTGCCCGCCGCGGTCGCGAACGCGCAGTGGATCCTCGCCGGCAAGCAGCTCCGCATCGGGCTCGATGCCATCGCGTTGCCGTCGGTGATCACCGACCGCGCGAAGCTCAACCAGATCCTGCTCAACCTTCTGTCGAACGCCGTCAAGTTCACGGCCGACGACGGGACCATCACCGTGCGCGCGCGCACCACGCTGGAAGGCGACGGCGTGGAGATCTCGATCGAGGACACCGGGATCGGGATCGCGCCCGGCAACCTCGAGCGCATCTTCGACGAGTTCCATCAGGTCGATGGCTCGTCGTCACGCGACTACGGCGGCGTCGGGCTCGGGCTCTCGCTCGTGCGTCGCCTGCTCGGCGAGCTGGGCGGGACGATCGGAGTGACCAGCGAGCTCGGTCGCGGATCGACGTTCGTCGTCACGCTTCCGCTGATTCCGTCGGCGTGAGGCTCACAGCCCCTTGGTCGGAACGTTGTGGTAGCGCGCCCACGGTCCGAGCGCGGCCTTCAGATCCTTCGTCATGCCCTGCGGCAGGCCCACGGTCTGCCCCTGCCACTTGAACATCCGCCACCAGATGGTGTGCTTGATCATCGTGAGCTGCGACGCCTCGAAGATCATGCTGCCCGGGTTCGCAGGGATCGCGGCCTGGACCTGTGCCTCGTCGACCACCGTGGGAGCGCTCCCCGCACCCGGCGTGCCGAGGGCCACGATCGCGCCACCCACGAGGCCGCCGAGGCTCTGACCGATCGCCGCCGCCCACGCGCCGCCCTGCTTCCCGCAGACGAAGTACAGGCGGTTCGGCGCGAGGAAGATGTGGCCGTAGAACCGCTTCATCTTGATCTGCAGCGCCAGCGGGAACGGGTGCATGTACGGCGGCGGGGTGAGCTGCGGGCCTGGGGCGTGGGTGATCGTGGAGGTCATCGCCGGATCCGGACGGACCGACCGGGTGCGCAGTCGCATGCCGGCATAGACTGGCGTGGATGATCGGGTGGGTGTTCACGGCGGCCGTGCTGGCGGGCGGGTGTATCCAGGTGTTTTCACTGGATCCCACGACCCAGCTCGAGCCCATCGACGACGCGGACCTCGACGGCATCGCCGACGAGTCCGACAACTGCCCCGACGTGCCGAACCCGGCCCAGGCCGATCGCGACGACGATGGCCGCGGCGACGCCTGCGATACCTGCGATGCGTGCACCGCCTGCGCGGTGGGGCCGGATCACGACGAGGATGGGGACCGCGTTCCCGATGGCTGCGACCGCTGCCCGACCGTGCCCGATGCGAACGGCGCGAACAGCGATGGCGATGATCTCGGGGACGCGTGCGATCCCGACAACGCGACCCAGCAGCATCGCGTGCTGTTCGACGGCTTCGGTACGATCACCTCCGCGTGGAGTCGCATCGGCGACTGGCAGGCCAGCGGAGATGCTGCGGTCACCGTGGACGGAGGGCATCCGTTCGGGTACCGGCTGACGAACACGCTGCCGCTGATCACCGAGCTAGCGCCCTGGACGCTGGAGGCGAGATTCGAGGTTCCAGCGGATCCTGTGGAGAACGATTCGATCGGCCTCGCCGTCGTCACCGGCCAGGGAACCACGCAGTGGTCGTGCACGCTGCTCTATCAGACCAGCACGTGGAACCTGACGAACGGGATCCCGACACCGGTCGCGCTCTCCCCGGGGTTCACGAAGCTGACGCTGAGCTCGCTCGTGGCCGGCTCGAGCAATCACCTGTGCCGTCTAGGAACGATGCCGGAGAAGAACAACGGCCTCAGCGTCGAGACCTACCCGATGGGCGTGCAGCTGTTCGCCACGCGGCCGACGCGGTTCGCGTACATCGAGGTCATCCAATGAGCGACGCGCCCGGCTGCGAAACCAGTTACGCCGCGGTCCGCAGGTCATCGTGCTTCGCGGCTGGGATCGAATCCGGTCCTGCGTCGGCCGCCGCCTCGGCGTGGAAGACGACCTGGTTCTTACCCGCCCGCTTGGCGCGATACATCGCGGCGTCGGCGAGCTTCATGAGATTGTCCGACGTGCGGGCATCGGCCGGGAACAGACTGACACCCACGCTGGCCGATAGCTGAACCTCGACCCCGTCGATGCTGTACGGCTGGCTGAGTTGGTTCAACAGTCGTCCCGTGACCACACGCACGTCCTCTGTGGTCGCCAGCTTCTCGAGCACCACGGTGAACTCGTCGCCGCCAAGGCGCGCTGCGGTATCGACCGTACGAACGGCCGACAGGATGCGGCTCGCGGCCTCCTTGAGGATCCGATCACCAGCCTCGTGTCCTAGCGTGTCGTTGACGCGCTTGAACCCATCGAGATCCATGAATAGCATCGCGGCAACCGCACCCTCCCGATCAGCGCGCGCGAGCGCTTGCCGAAGTCGGTCGTCCAGCAGCAGGCGGTTCGGCAATCCCGTGAGGCCGTCATAGTGCGCCAGCCGGTGCATGATCTCGTCCGCACGCTGGCGCTCCGCTTCGGCCCGGTCCAGCGCGCGTGCGATCTTCCAGCTCGACACGAGTCCGAGCAGGACGATCGCACCGATCAGCATGGCGACGCCGAACGCCGGAGAGAAGAGCCCGGCGATCTCACCCTGGAGTCGAAGCCATCCCAGCAACGGTGCTCCAACGATGAACGTCGGCAGCATCAGGCGGAGCACGCGTCCGCCAGGCCCGCGACGGGTCAGCATGGCGATCATCCCGGCCTCCGGCATCGCGCACGACGTAGCGACGGACACCATGACGAACAACCCGGCCGAGTGCAGCGCCATCGGGATGAAGGTCGCGACCCGTTCGAGCGAGGTCACGCTGTACGCGTATCCGAGCAACGCGACCCCGGAGGTGACCATCACCAGAACCACGGCGCCCTGTGCCGACCTGGTGCGGCCCGCGAGGAGCGAGAACAAGGCGAATCCTATCGCCACGAAGTTGAGGGCGGTGTTCGGTGCCATCCGGTTCGGCTGGGCTCCGGCGACATCCAGGTGGGTCGAGAACAGGATCTGATCGAGTCCAAGGTCTCGCCCGAAGATGTAGGCGCACAGCCGCGCGATCCCACAGCCGCCGACCACGAGCGCCGCCCCGAGGATCAACGCCCGCCGCAATCCCGTTGCGCCCAGCGGGCGCCACGCCAGCGACGCGGCGGTCAGGATGAAGCACACGGCCGTGAGGGGGTTCATCCCCGTCATGCCTGGCACGACCGAGATCAACCGCACGCTGCCGACCGCCCAGCCGACGAGCACGCCCACGGCGACCACCAACGTGATCGCGACACACACAACCTCGAGAAAGCGGACCAGCCTCACGACCAGTGGTTCGGCCGTCGAGACGTTCGGAGTAGACCGAAATGGTCACAAACCCACCGATAGCCCGGCGCTACCTCGACGCAGCGCGCGATCAGGGGATGTAGATCGTGTCGCCCGGCAGCACGAAGATGTTCATGTCGGGGCGCTTCCCCGAGGCGATCAGGTCGTAGTCGACCGGGATCCGCTTCGCCTCGTGGGTCTTCGGATCAGCGCGCAACACGATCACGCCATCGCGGCGCGCGAACCGGGTCGGTCCACCAGCGAGCGCGATCGCATCGGCGACGGTGACGTACTGATCCGTGCTGAACACGCCGGTCTTCACCACCTCGCCCTGCACCGTGAACCGATAGCTACGCCAGGTTCTGAGGGCGACCGTGATCTCGGAGCCCTGGACCTTCACGAACTCGGCGAGCCTGCCCTTGATCGTGGTCTTGAGCGCGGTGGGCGTCTCGCCGCCGGCCTTCACGTCGCCGACCAGCGGCATCGTGATGGTGCCGTCGGGACGGATGGTGGCCTCGGTGTTGAGGTCCTTGTTCCCCTCGCCCCACACGTTGATGGAGACGACGTCACCAACCCCGAGCACGACCTCCTTGCTCCGTGGATCCGGCTCGGCGGCGTAGTTGTAGTTCGGCAGGTTGCTGCCGCAGCCGGCGATCAGGGCAAGGAGAACCAGGGAGCGCATCTGCCGCAGTGTACGGCCCACCGTGTGGGATGTGGGTGAGCCAGGCGTGAGAACTAGCAGCCGTCGTTCTTGTTTCCGTTGTTGTCCTGGCCGCCGATCTGCTCCTTGTTGCAGGAGGTGGCGCCGTTGAACATGATCAGCTCCTGCACCTCGTTCGGCGTGTCCTTGTACTTGATGCACTTGGACACGATGAAGATCTGCAGATCGTTGTCGGCCTGCTGGTTGTCGACGCCCGTGCCCTCGTCGCCGTTGTCCTTCAGATAGATCTCGAAGTCGGGATTGCCGTCACCATCGAGGTCGTGACCAGCGGCGGTGATGTTGTTGTAGATGAAGTCCGGCTCGGTGAGATCCGGGGTCGCCGAACCCGAGGCCAGCAGCGCACTGCCCCACCCCGTGGGCGAGGCCACACCGGGAAGCGTGTAGTTCAGCGCCACGAACGGGCGCGCCGCCGATAGGCCGGCCTCGGCGCAGTACAGCGCCGACATCCCGCTGCGCGTCAGATCCGACGAGCGATTGGAGGCGAGCTGCACGGAGACCAGCACGGCCGCACCTGCGAGCAGTGCGCCGATGATGATCAGCGTCACGAGCATCGCGCTGCCTCGCTGCCGTACGCGGCTACGTCGCATCATGGCGATCCTCCGAGGTTGCGAACTTCGATCGTCGAGTGCAGCACGCGCCGCCGGAAATTGTCGGGAGACCCGGCCGCGGTGCGGTTGCCCGCCGCCGGCCGGTAGAAGTTACCGATGCCGGTGACCGGGGCCGTGGACCGCGCGATCAGCGTGAGGCGCACGGCGCGAATGATGTCGGCGGGCAGTGGCATCGCATCGCCCGTGTAGTTACCGCTCCACTCGTCGTTGTCGGCGGCGCCGCCGACCTCGGCGATGCCGTCGCCGGCGGGATCGATGCCGAGCTCGACCTGCATGTCCTCGACGCCCTCGGCCAGCGGCTCACCGACCGCCGGGCCTTCGGCATCCGGGTCCATGAACAGCGTCGGAATCAGGTCGAGGTCGGCGATGTAGAACTTCGCGCGAAGTACGCGCACGACCAGCACGCCGGGGTTGTAGCTCGACATGACCGCCTTCGTGCAGGTCCCGCTCGTGCTCATCGTGAGCGTGTTGCCGGTGACCGACGAGACCTGGACCACGTGTCCGCGACCGTAGTTCGTGACGAGGATCCAGTCGTTGTTCCGGAACTGGCTGGCGTCCACGACGTCGAGGGTGCTGTCGACGCCAGCGTCGTACACCGAGCGCGTCGAGGTCACGACCGATCCGTACGCGAACACCGCCGTGATCTCGTCGGGCTGTGTCGAGCTGTCGGTCACCAGAAATGGGCCTGCCGGGCAGGCACCGGTCGTGGTGTTGAGCGTCTCGAGCGTCAGCGCGTTGCCGCCGAGCAGGCCGGGGCTCGAACCGCGGATCGCATCGCCGATGAAGCCCATGCCGCCGCGCGACGAGACCTCGGCGCCGATCGCCTGCTTCTCCTCGCGGAAGCCCGAGGCCATCGCGACGGCGACGGCGAGGACACCCGCGACCGCGAACGAGAACATCACGAGCGAGATCATGAGCTCGATCAGCGTGAAGCCTGCCTGGCCGCGACGGCGGCGGACGCGGATCATTGATTCCTCCGCGAGCGCAGGATCACGGAACGGGTCACGCCGTCCTCCGTCCACTTCACCTCGACGAGCAGGTCATCGTACGGCTGGGCCGGGCTCGCGCCCGCGGTGACCGTGTAGATCCGCGTGAACATGCCGCCCGCGTTGCCGTGCTCGTCGATACCCACGGTGGTGATGGGACCGCCGACGACCCTGTTGGTGCGCAGGATCTCGACCTGGTCCTGCGCGAGCACGGTGGCCTCGGTGCTGTGCCGCGAGAATCCGGAGGCGCGGGTCTCGACGATGTACAGGCCGATGATTCCCGACGTCGCGATCGCGGTGAGCAGGATCGCCACCATGACCTCGATCATGGTGAATCCCGCCTGCGAACGTCTGCGCTGAGAGCGATGGTTCATAGCGTACGGAGCCAGAGCAGACGCGTGATCTTCGTGGTGCTGGCCATCGGCGGAGACTCGCCCGTGGTGGCGGTCGCGTTGAACTTGACCGCTGCATCCTTGGTCAAGCTGTAGACCTCGGTGCCGGCGGTGTTCGTGTTGACCGAGCCCGCACCGCCGCGCACGACGACGGTGGTGTCGAGCACGCCGGTTCCCACGTTGAGGGCATAAACCTTGCCGGTATCGGTGGCGCCTGCGCCGTACGTGGAGGAGTTCACATCGGTGGAGTCGGTGGTGAGGAACACGGTACCGCCGACGACGATCGCCTGAGAGAACGACTTGTCGCCACTATCCAGCGGATAGGTCCACGGCTGGTACGATCCTCCCGTGGCTTCGTTGAGCGGCGCGCTGCCGAACGGCGTGCTCAGCGAGACCGAGACGGCGGCCTGGTCCGAGGCGCTCCACAGCGTGGAGGCCGTCGAGAGATCCGCGTACCCGCCGCTGACCGACATCGCGTAGAGCTGACCGCTGTTCTGGTAGATCGTCGGCGACGAGCCGAACGGGTGCTGGTCGGTGGTGTATCGGAACAGGGGGTTCGTGCCGTGGCGGCTGACACCGTTGGTCGCGTCGACCTGCCAGATCTCGCCGTACAGGGTGTTGAACACGACATCGCTGATGCCGCCCGTGCCGAGCTTGTCCACGCCGACCGCGCCGCCGGGGATCGCCGTGGCGGGCGGTGCTCCACCGCCGCGACCGACGCCGGTCACGGGGAAGCTCATCGTGTTCTGCCAGACCGGCAGACCGGTCTCCATATCGATCGCGGCGACGACGTTGCCGACGCCACCGGTGCCGCCGTTGTTGGTCTGGATGAAGGCGAAGCTCTTGTACACGCCGCCGATGCGAACCGGGCCCGCCGCGAGAACGAGGCCCTGACCGGGCTCGTAAGCGCCGCGCGACGCCGCGTTGGCGAGCGAGTACTCGAAGATCACGCGAGGCGCGAACGGGTTGGTGACATCGAGCGCGGTGACCGACGGCATCTGCGCGGCGGTCGCCGGGTCGCCGGTACCGGTCGCGAACATCACGACGGTGTGGAAGCTGCGCGCGCCGGTGTTGCTGCCCGAGACGAAGTCGCCATACATGTCCATCGTGCGCGGCGAGCCCTGGATGAAGGCCGTGTTCTTGCGGAGCAGCGGCAGCTGGAGCCGCGGGATGAAGCCCCACAGCTCACGGCCCAGCGCGCCAGCCGGGCAACCGGTGCCCGCGACCTCGTTGGCGCACACGGCGTGGAGCATGCCGTCGGAGGCGCCGAAGTAGATGACCTTCGGGCGTGCACCGCCGGCGACCAGGCTGGTCCCGACAATGGCGACCGTCGACCGGTCGACGCCGCCGAGCTTCGGAACGAACACGCCGGGCGACGCTTCCTGACCCGCGATGATGCGCTGGATGAACGTGGCGAGGCCGGCGGCGGTGATGGTCCCGGTGGTGGAAGCAACCGGCGCGTTGATCGCGGCGAGGAGGGCGCCGTTACCGACCTCGGTGCTATCGAGCACGACCATCGCCGGGTTGTAGGAGCTCGAGGTGTGGGTGAAGATCGTGCGGCAGTTGCCCGTGGCGCCTGCACCGAACCGCGACGCACCGCAGCCGGTGTAGCTGTTCGAGGTGTCGGGCATGTTCGTCGCCGCGTCGAACACGTTCGCGACCGAGGCGAAGTCGATCTGCGTGGTGCTGAGGTTCGCCACGTCGATCGCGCGCATGTGGCCGAGCACGTCGGGGAAGCGGAACGCCGACAGCTGACCATCGGTGTCAGCGGTGATCGTGGTGTTCGGCGGCTGCACGAGCTCGAACGAGCCCTGGACCACCGCGTTCACCGTGCCACTCGACGAGGTGATGGTCGAGGTGATCGGGGTCGCGCGGCTAACCTCCGTGATGACGGTGGAGACCGGCGGCTCGCCGAGGAGGAGCAGCGTCTGCAGAATCAGCTTCGTGCCGGAGACGTCGCCAGAGACGTCGTGACCGGCGACATAGATGATGTTGCCCTTGGTCGGGTCGTTATCCTTGCTGCTGCGCGTCGCGTAGTCCGCGTCGATCATCGCGCGCGCCGCCGCGGGCGAGCTCAGGAACCCCAGGTTCAGGCTTCGGACACCGGAGATCAGCGGCGTCACGCCCGGCTTGTAGATCGCGCCCGTCGTGCTGTTCGGCTTGAAGTTCTGCACCGACCCGCCGCGGTTGTTCCAGCTGAAGTCGCCCGGCTGCGCGAATGCATCGCCGGGAGACGAGAAGAAGATGCACGTGTCGGAACCGGACCGGTTTGGATCCGAGCAGTTCGGCCAGTAGGTATCCTTCGCCGGGTTCACGACGTCCTTGTCGACACCGAACGCCGTGCTCCCACCCGTGCACGCCCCGGCGGAACCAACGCAGGTCTGGAACTGTCCCGAGGGGATGCCCTTGCTTCCCGTTCCGGCCGAGCCGCCCGAGGTGGGGTCCGGGCTCCCGCCGAGGCCACCGTTTAGGTAGGAACCTTCGAAGGCCTCGATCGCGTGGCACTCGGCCATCAGACCGGTCTGCCCGTCGAGGAACGTCGCGATCTGGTTGATCGCCAGCTGCTCGCCGGGATTCGGGAGCGCGGTCCCATCGGAGGTGCTCTCCCAGTGCGGCGTCCAGATCATCTTGTAGTTCGAATCGAGGAGGCCGGCGGTGATGTCTCCGAAGTCGAAGGTGTCGTAGATCTGCCCGCGCACGGGGCCGAGCGGGCACTTCGACACGTTGCCGACGTTGATACCACCGGGGGGACAACCACCGGCGCCCGTGAACGCGAGGCCGGCCTTCCGGAGGTAGGTCTGAAGAATGCCGTCGGACACCTTCTTGGTTCCGCCCGCGACGTTCACCTGCGACGAGCCGGAGCCGCTGTACTCGGGCGTGAGGCCGGCGACCGTCGTGTACTCGAAGCTCGTGGCCGTGGGGATCGCGGTGACCACGAAGATTCCGTTGTATCCCGCCTGGGTCATGCCCGACACCGCGACGGTGGACCCGACCGAGTAGACGTGCGGGTTCGTGGTGATCATGGTGACCGTGGTGCCGATCTCGAAGGCGCCCGGACGCTGGATGTCGCCACCACCGGAGCTCGCGAGGCCGGCGGTGGGGTTGTTCACCGTGAAATTCCTCCCGCTGAGGATGCCGGTGACCTGGAAGAAGCCGTTGTAGGCCGCGACGCCCACGCCCGAGATCTTGACGTACTCGCCGACGGCCAGGTTGTGGTTCGAACCGAGCTTGATGGTGACCACGTTGCCGACCTCGGACGCACCGGGCGTGCCCGGGTTCTTGATGTTCACCGTGCCGTAGTACCGGGTGTCGTAGGTCGACAGGCCGGACGTGGTTGCGAGCAGCGCGACGCGAGGCGGCGCCGAGACGAACTGCTTCGGCGCCGGGGCCGTGAAGATCGTCTTCGCCCGGTGGATATTGACCCAGCCGCCCGTGTCGCCAGAGAAGTTGCAGGCGCCGTTGTTCACGCGGAACGGGCTGAAGTCGATCGTGTTGCCGGAGCCGTCGGCCTTGTCGTTCACCAACACCGCGCCCTTCAGGATCTTGAGGAACGTGATGGCATCGGAGTCGGCGATGATGAATGGCGCGCCCGGGTAACGCACGGTGTTGACGCCCAGGGCGAAGTCGACGACCTGCGGGACATAGCCCGGGTAGATCTTCGGGTTCGGTCCGACCGCATCGACCAGGGTGTCGCGGGTCGTGATCAGGGTGTCCGTGGTAGCGCCCGTGTAGTCCGCCGACGTGTTGACGACCAGCTTCACGGGCGTCTTCGTGTTGTCGTAGACGCTGAAGTCACAGCCATCGACCCACGCCGGATCGAGCAGGGGCAATGGATTGATGCTCTTGTTCGTCGGCGT
Organism: Haliangiales bacterium; assembly: GCA_038203335.1. Classification (GTDB taxonomy): domain Bacteria; phylum Myxococcota_A; class Polyangia; order Haliangiales; family Haliangiaceae; genus JABFXX01. Next base: position 35,990 of record JBBRED010000012.1, read on the forward strand.
GCAGCGGTTGGGGGACGCCTTCGTGCCGTTGACCGAGTAGTAGATCTCGATCGGACCGTTCGGGAACAGCACCGGGTTCGCGGCGATGTACGCGTTCGCACGGAGCACGTCGTAGACCAGGCCGTAGACCGCGACCGCGCCGCAGTCGGTCTGATACGCACCGCTCGTCGGAAGGATGAGCGCGCCGGGGTTGAACTGCTTGTCCGCTGCTGCAGGGGTTGCGAGCGCGGCAACGAACAGCATCGCGGCAATCGGTTTGCGTAGGAACGTCCGCATGGTCCTGCCTCTCATGTAGTTCACCACCGCTCCCGGGCATAGACGCCGCCCGTGATCGGATAAACGATGACGCGAAACTCGTGAACACTGTCGCCGACGAACAAGGTCGACGCGGTGGACTGGCCGTCGGGTCGAATGAACAGGTCGTACGCGAGCGCGGTGTTGTCGGTGGCGCTGCCGACCGGCGTCGAGTGCGCGGCATTATCGATGTCGTAGATCTTCACGCCCGTGGGGAACGTGGTGGTCTGCACCTGCGAGTAGGTCGTGGTGCCCGGTGGAACGAGGCCGGTGTCCGAGGCGACCTGCACCCAGGCGTGGCGCTGGTCGAACGTGACCTTGTGAACCCGGCGCGTCGCCGCGGCGCGGAGCTTCGCGAAGTTGATCACCGAGACCATCTGCTCCGACGAGTTGCGCGCACTGGCACCAACGGGGCGGCTCGATGCGGAGATCAGGAGGAGGCTGAGGATCGCGATGATCGCGACCACCACCATCATCTCGATCAGCGTGAAGCCGCGTTGTGCGCGCCGTCCTCGCATCAGTAGCCCTCGTTGAGCTTCTGGATGCTCGAGTCGACGCTGCTCATGAAGTACTGCGCGTCCTTCGCCGAGTCATTGTCCATGTCGCACGTCGCGAGCACGTAGAACCAGTTGAAGCCGGGCGAGGTGAACGTGAAGCCCGTGACGGTGGTGCCCGCCGTATCGCCGGCGCCGACTTCATACGAGCAGTGCAGCGTGCTCTCGACGGGATTGATGCGGAGCTGGTACCACTCGCTGCCCGGCGAGCCGGCGGTGATGCACGTCGCGGCGGCGACGCCCGCGGCGCTCGGCGTCGCGGGACAGGCGGGGGAGACGAGATACGAGCCGCGATCGGACTTGTACTGCTCCTCGCGCGTAGCGAGCTCCGCCATCATCGGCGTCACCTCGCTCGCGCTCTTCGTCTTGCGACTCTCCTTGAAGAACGTGGGGACCACGATCAACGCGAGGACCGCGATCACGGCGACCGTGATCATCATTTCGATCAGCGTGAACCCCAGCTGCCCGCGCACCCGTACACGCTTGATGAGACCCTGATCCATCACGATCCAGGCTATCACGCGCTCGATTAAGACTGCATATTCGATCCGTTACGGATCGGACGCTTTCGCCGACGAGGACCATGTCGGATACTTGCCCCCACCGATGAGGCTGATCGCACATTCACTCGTGGCGCTGCTGTGCGCCTGTGGCTCGAAGGACGAGACGCCTCCGCCAACCAAGTTGCCACCCGTCGAGGTTCGACCACCGAAGGACCTCGGGATCGATCGCCTCCCGCAGCCCCTCGTGGATCTTCCGAAGCAGATCTCGTTCCGGCTCCTCGATCCCGGCAAGGGTGAGCGCGCGCCTCTGCGCTACGCGGTCTCCGAGGGCGAGACGACGACGCGGATCGAGCTCGCGCTGACCTCGCGCCACATGGACGCCGGAACGTGGAGCGAGCGCGCGACGCTGCCGCCGATCCGCACTGCCATCGCCGTGGCGTCGAGGGGATCCGGTCAGCTCCGGGCTCGCCCGCTGGTCGGCGAGGTGGTCGGCACCGCCACGCCCGAAGCCCTCGCGTACCTCACCACCTGGAAGGCCAGCGAGAACCGCCGCGTGACCATCGGCTTCGATGCGCGCGGGCAGCTCGGCCCGATCATCTTCGCGGACGACCCCGGTGGCGCGCACAGTCGCGAGGCGATCGATGACCTGACCCAGCGCCTGCTGACCGTCATGGTCCCGGTCCCCGAGGAGCCGGTCGGTGTGGGAGCGAGCTGGCGTGTGGTCACGACGCTCACCCAGCGCCCTGTGGTCGTGAAACAGACCGCCACCTACACGCTGCTCGCGCGGACCGAGACCGGCTGGAAGGTGGGGCTCGACCTCCAGCGGCTCGGCGAGGAACAGACCATCACGGCGACCGAGGCCGCGAAGGACGCGATGGTGGATCTCGTCGCGCTGGTCCGCCGCACGCAGGGAACGCTGGAGGTCGCGAGCGATCGAGCGCTGCCCACGGGCGCGCTCGAGATCGAGTCATCGATGCATCTGCGCCTGCAGCCCCGTAACGGGCCGATGGTCGAGCAGATCTTCGAGGACAAGGGCACCGTCGCCCTCACCCTGAGCCATTAGTTCCAGTCGTTCTTGATGAACGCCGCGCTGCCGAGCGGGAGCACGGAGACCCGCGCGTGACGCTCGCTGGTGGCGCCCTCGAGCGATGAGAAGAACAACGAGGTCGCCGAGCACGAACCGTTCGGGAAGCAGCTGACCTCGAACTGGGTCCAATCGGATTCGAGGGCGACGCTCGCGTGGTTGCCGACCGACGTCGCGAAGTCCTCGGCCGTCACGGTGCGCGCCATCGACATGCCCTGGACCTGCTCCCAGCGCGGCGTCGGCGTGTTCGGGTCTTCCGCGAGAACCTCGACGGAGAAGCCGACCACACCGTTCGTCACCGAGCCGATGATCCGGCTGCGGCGCTTGCTGCCCTCGGAGAGCGCGACATCGCTGCGCACGGGTCCACCCTTGACCGCGGCGCGACTCGCCTCGCTCACGAGCCCCGCGAACTTCGACGCCATATCCAGCGGCCGCGTCTTCGGCTTGACGGTGACCACGGCCAGCGTGGTCAGGATCGAGATGATCGCGACGACGACCATCATCTCGATCAGCGTGAACCCGCGCTGCGCCTTCATCGGCCCACTCCCATGTTGCGAAAGTCGACCTGGAACGTCAGGTACCGGTAGATGCGGTTGCCCATCAGGCGCGGATCGGTGGCGCTCGGCAGCGGAACCGACGCGCGATCACCGAGCGCGTTGTGATCGGTGTGCGCGGGATCCACGAGCCGCGGAGAATCATGCGTGGTCACGCCCTCGACGTTCGCGGTGGTCCGGGCGACCAGGCTGAGCGTCATCATCAACGGCGGTGCGAACGGAGTCCCGAACGCGCCCGGGGCGGTCATCGTGGTCTGGGCGTCGCTCGACTGCCAGTCGCGCAGCGCATCGGAGTCCGGGTCGTCGGTATCGGTGCCGTCACCGTCGAAGAAGTACGTCGCGGCCTGCAGATCCGTGACGCCGTAGGCCTGGTCCTGGAACGCGGTCGTGGCGGTCAACGAGCCGGTGGTATCGAGCTGCAGCGCGCCGACGTCGGGCCGCGATGGATCGATCCGCCAGTAGTGAGACACGAACTTGTAGACCATCGTGGAGTTCGCCGCGGGAGCGCTGCAGTGCGAGTTGGTGCCGTTGCCCCACTCGCCGCCGGTCTCGAAGGTCAGCGCCGTGGGAGCGACGCTCGCGATCTTCACGACGCACGCGGTGAACTGCGCGATGTTCGCGTCATCGGTGGAGAGCGGGTTTGCGACGGTGGTGGTATCCGGGGTGGACAGCACCACGAGATCGCCGACGACGAAGCCGGCAGAATCGTCGACCGTGACCGCGATCGCGGTCGGCAATGGCGGCCCGGCGACGACGAGCGCCTGGACCGTGGGATCCGCGTAGTAGAAGCCGACCTCGTCGGGGCCGGTCGCGCTGTTGACCACGCGGACGGGCGAGTGGCGCAGCGTATCGCCCGCGATCGTGAAGCCCTGCGAGACCGCGAGACCGGCCTGGTGGGCATCCGCCTCGAGGGCGGTGCGGCCGGCGGCGAGCACCTGCTGGACGGTCACGATCTGCTGGTGCTCGCGAAACGCGAACGACATGCGCGCGAAGATCGTGAGCAGCATCGAGACCAGCAGCCCCGCGACGGTGAGCGAGATCATCAGCTCGATCAGGGTGAAGCCGCGCTGGCGGCGCCGCGCGATCACAGCGCCTCCGTGGTCGGACGCACGAGCTCGAGGGGAACCTCGCGCATGCGGCCGTCGGTGTCATCGGTCCAGTGAACGAGGACGCGCATGCGCCACAGCGTGGCGGTGACCGCCGAGACGTTGACGTCGACCGTATAGGTGAGGCCGTTACGGCCGGCCTGCGACGTGTAGCTCGTGCGATCGAACGGAGGCGTCGAGGCGGTGCTGCCCGTGAGATCGGTGACGAACTCGGCGGTGCGCTTGCTGCGCAGGTTCTCGATCACGCCCTTGCCGATCGACACGGCCTCCTGCGTCTGGCTCATCGCCTGACCGCTGCGCGAGAACGTGGTGTTGAGCGCGACGAGACCCATCAGGCCAAACATCGAGACCACGAGCGTGATCAGCAGCTCGACCATGGTGAAGCCGCCCTGGCGGCGACGAGCGCGGAGTGCCGTCACAGGAGCGTCCTCCAGCCGAGCATCGTGAACGGAGCGTTGACGTAGGTGGTCTCGGCGCTGCCGTTCGCGTGGATCGCGCCACTCGTGGTGTCACCACCGGCCGCCGCGCTACGCGGTGCGCCGACGCGCTCGATGCTGCCGGCGACGGTCGCGAAGTAGAGCGCACCGGCGTCGCCGTAGATCGGGCCGGTCACGGCGCGGTACGGCACGCCGCCCGACGAGGTCAGCGTGAACTGCTGCGAGTACGGATCGTTCAGCCCGTACGACTGCACCGAGCTCGAGCCGAAGTCGCACGAGCCGCCGCCGATCACCGGGTCCACGCTGCGCTGCACGATCACGGCCGTCGGGGTGACGAGCACGCCGTTGTAGAACTTCTCGCACCGGCTCGACGTGCACGCGCCGGTCAGCTTGTTGCGGATGGTGCCGTTCTTCGCGTAGACCGCGTAGAACTCGTTGACCAGCGTCGGGCTCTGCGACTCGAGACCGCCGGTGCCGAAGAACAGCACCATGTCGGTGGTCGCATCGGTGCGCGCCGCCATGGTGCCGACGATCGGGCGCTGGCTGCCCACCGCATTCGCGGTGGTCGCGGTGCTGAACAGGGCCGCGCGTGCGCGCCCATTCTTCTGCGCGAGCGAGACCGGCCCCATGTCGGCGTTCGCCATGAAGCCGCCCGACAGATCCTGTCCCGGGTTGATCTTGTAGACGTTGCCGCACGAGTCGGCGAACACGGCGCGGTCGGCGAAGCCATCGACGAGGGGCGCGCCCGGCTCGTAGGTCGACTCGTCGTCGGTCTCGAACACGGTGATGTCGCTGGTCAGCGCGCAGTCCATCTCGTACTTCCACAGCAGCGCGCCGGTCTCGAGGTTGTAGCCGGCGATGATCTTGCCCTTCGACGCGTCGGTCGCGTAGACGCCGGTTCCGGCGATCACCACGTACCGCTCGGCGCTGCCGATCTTCACGCGTGCGATGCCCGGCTTCGACGTCGCGCGACCGGCCGAGGCATCGCCGGGCTGCAAGGACCACAGCGGCGTCGGTCCCTTGTTGGTCACGCTGAACGTGGTGGGATCGATCGTATCGGTGACGTCGAGCGCCGTGACCGAGCTCGCGCCCGCGCCATCGGAGATCACGGCCGCCGTGGCGATCGAGCCGTTCGCCTTCTTGAAGTCGACGAGCGCCGGCGAGCCATCGGGGTACGAGGTCACGGTCAGGGTGTTCGAGGTGGTCGTGGTCTGCCAGTCCGACTTCATGTTGGAGGCGACGTACGGCGGCACGAACGCCCAGGCCTCCTGGCCGTTGTGGCTATCGAGGATGTTCGAGGCGTTCGAGATCACCGCGTGGATCATTCCGTCCATCGACGCGAACATCAGGAGCGGGAGCCGCGTCGCGCGCGACGTCGCGAACGTGTCGTAGACCGACTTCTCGGCGAGCGAGAGGAACGCGTACCAGTTCGGGCGATACGGCCTCGCCAGCATGGCGGGCGTCGAGTCCTGCACGGCGCCGAGCTTCGTGCCCACGTGCGTGGTGGAGCCCACGCCGAACCGCGCGCTCAGAACCCAGTTGATCACGCTGGTGGCTTCGGCCGCGCTCGCCGCACCGACGCGGCTCTGCAGGGTCACGTTCGGCGCGCTCGGCGAGAAGTCGATGCGCGACAGGCCCGTGCCCGTGACGTTCGACGTGTAGATGTTGCGCGAGGTCTGCGCGTCGAGCTTGGTGGCGACGTCGAAGTACTTCGTGCCATCGCCATCGGCGAGCGCGTACATGTGGCCGCGGTTGCCCGGCTGGGTGAACGAGCCGACGTACGAGATGCCGTCGTTGATCACGACGCCGGCCTTGTAGTGCTGGCCGACGGTCGTGTAGGTGTAGTTCGCGACCACCGAGCTGAGCGTCGGGGAGGTGGTACCGATCGACGTGCAGACGTTCGCACCGTCGGTGGTGTTCGAGTCGAGCAGCGCCTTCCAGGTCAGCGTGCGGCCCGTCGAGCTCGAGAACGAGACACAGCACTGGCCGTTGGTCAGCGCCGGGGTGAAGCCCGACGAGGTCTGCGTGCACGCGAGCTGGTAGCTCGCCGGCGATTCGTTGTTCAGGTAGTACGAGATCGAGGTATTCGCGGGCACGGACGCGGTGGGCGTGATGCACGCGCCGCTGACCGTGAGCTCGTTCGCCGGGGTGGGCAGCGTTCCGGACACCACGTTGCCACACGCCGCGTAGGTCGTCGGGCTCGCGCGGTTCGCGAACACGTAGAACTCGCTGGTGTTGTTGCCGTTCGTCAACACCATGTCCTTCGTGGTCTTCGGATCGTGGTCGTAGTCGATCATGAAGCCGATGTCGAAGTCGCCGAACGTCGGTGGCGTGGCGAACTGGTTCGCGCAGTTCGCGTTGCCGCAGCTCTCCGACATCTTCGTCGTCGGGCTCGGGTTACAGGTCGCCGAGCAACCGGCGCAGGTCGCCGGGGTCGCGCTGCAGGTCGGCCAGTTCGTGCCGAACGGCGTCGCCGCGTTGCCGGTGTTCTTCCAGTACCGCGTACGACCGCCGAGCGCCGCCGAGTACGCCACGCCGTCGCTGCCGGTCACGATGTCGGGATAGCCGTCGCCGGAGAAGTCGCTCACGAACACGCCGGTGAGGCTGCCTTCGAAGCCGGGATACGTTCCGCTGCTCGTCGACAGGCTGAGCGGGCTCGCGGTATCGAGGGTGTGCGTGGTCTTGTTGTTCGAGGTGCCGCGGAACACGCGCAGGCGGTTGCCGGCGTTCGCGCTGTTCGAGCAGCAGCCCGGCGAGCCGACGACGAGGTCGTAGTCGCCGTCCTGATCGATATCTGCGTACGCGAAGCCGAGGTTCTCCCTCACCGCGGTATCGATGCCCAGGTTCGCGCTGGGCAGGAGCGTGGTGGTGTTGTGCGCGGTGCTTGGCAGCAGCACGTCGGCGTTGTCGCAACTCGTACCGTTGCACGTGGCCGAGGAGGTGTGGCTGAACACCGGGATGTGACCGACGCACGAACGCGTGGTCGCGTTCCACTGCGCGGACTGCGCGCAGTCGTTGCGCCAGATATCGATGCCCGCGTAGAACACCTGGCTCGCGATGGTGCACAGCGTGCCCGGGCAGGTGCCCGTGCTGTGACCGATCAGGAGATCCAGGTCGCCATCGCCGTCGATGTCGATCGGGACCATGTTCTGCGCCGAGTGGCCGATCGGACCGAAGTCGCCCGGCTTGCTGGTGATCGGGGTCGACGTCGTGTTGCCGTTGACCGCGATCGCGGTGCCGGTGCGCGGATCGTAGGTCGCGAACGTGGCGAAGTACTTCGTGCACGACGCGGTGGTCGTGCAGGACAGCTGGGACTCCGTGTAGGGCGTGCCGCTGCCGGTGATCACGGCGCCACCGCTACACGCGCCGTTCGTCGCCTGGCCGGTGCACAGCGAACCGGCGCCGCACGGGTTGTAGCTGACGTCGTGGCAGTTCTGCGTGTTCATGAACAGGCGGGCCGCGTTCGGCCAGCGCGGGTTCGAGCCACCGTTGTGCGTGGCGTGGATGACGAACACGTCGGTCCAGCCATCGCCATCGAAGTCACCGGCCGCCATCGGCGACTCCAGGTTGCCCGTGCCCAGACCGACCTTGAGGCCGGTGCTCGAGGTCTGCGTGCGGAACGCCGACTGGCGGGTGTTCGTCAGGGTCTCCCACCACACGCTCGGGATGGTCTGCGCCGTCGGCGCCGTCGTCGCGTTACCCGAACAGCCACCAGTGCCGCACGTGATGGTCTGGTTGCGCATCTGGTAGATGCGGTCGGTGTTGTCGGCGGCGACGAAGTCCTCCCAGCCGTCGCGATCGAAGTCTCCGGGCGTGCCGTAGTAGACGTTCTGCGCGACCGCGGCGCCGGGGGGCGGCTGGAAGTTACCGGCGGCGCCGGGGAGGACGAGCAAGCTCGACGCGGTGTCGTAGGTGATGCCGCTCTTGCTCGTGCAGCCCTGCGTGATGGTCGCGGAGCACTCGGTGCGCGCGGTCGTACCGGAGAACGTGGTGTCGCTCGACACCGCCGGGCACGACAGCACATCGGCCATCGCCGTCGTGCGAGAGGCGGTGACGAGGAGGCAGGTCGCGATGAGTGTGTTGCGGATCATGGGGGGCCTACGGTGCGAACGAGGAGGACTGAGACGTGTCGATCGTGCCGAGACAGTCGTTGCGCCCCGAGTTGTCCTCGCTCTGCCCCTTCTGCGCGTAGACCGGGCACGGTCGGGTGATGCGACCGCCCGCGGAGGCGACGTCCCACTCGATCACGGCCACGGCACCATCGGGTCCGTGGCCGGTGGCGCGGATGACCACGCGCTTGTCATTGTCGGTGTTCGTCGCGTAGCCGCTGTCGCCGCGGTTGTTCGTGATCTCGACCTGGTAGTACGCGTTCATGTCGTCGCTGAACGGGTTGCCGCTCGCGCCGGGGAGCTGGTTGTTGCCGATGATCTCGGCCGGGCTCGTCTGCCCCGACTGCAGGACGGCAGTGAACCCCGTCGTCGGATCCACCACGGTGCGCAGGTAGTCCATCGCCGCCGCGCCGCCACTCTCGGCCGCGTAGAGGGCGATCGTGTGAAACTTCTCGTTGCCCGTGGTCTTGATGCCGGCGCGCACGCCGCCCACGGTGAGCATGCCGAGCGTGCCGAGCGCGCTCAGGATGATCAGCGCGAGGACCAGCGAATTCCCTCGCTGGTAACCGCGTCGTCGGCGGAGCTGGCCCACCGCGACGTGAGGTTGCTGCATCGTTTTCCACGGTAGCACCCGCTCGCTCGCGACCTCGGGTTGCGAACCGTTACGGCGTGGGTAGCCGTCGGATAGTCCGCGGAACAGGGTGACCACACATGGTGGGTCGACCTGATCGTTGGGAGGTGAAGGTCAGCGGATCGGCTTCGCGTCCGGATCCAGCTCGACGAGACCACCCGGACCCACATCTCCACGCGCTGCGAGCTCCGCGAGAGACTCGCGGAGCGTGAGCTGCTTCCCATCCTTCATGTAGGGAATGTCCTTTCCGTCCACGCGCGACACCACCTTTGCATCACCATCGCCGACGACGAGGTACACGCCCTTACCCGGCTTGAGGTGCTTTGCCGCGGCGTCCTTCACCTGCGCCGCGGTCACCTTGCTGACGCTCGCGACGTATTGGTTGTAGTAGTCGAGCGGGAGACCGAAGTAGACGAGGCCGCGGTACTGGCCGAGCGCGGCCTGCGCGGTCTGGAACCGACCCGGGAGACCGAGGATCGCGCCTTGCTTTTCGCGCTCGAGCTCGTCCTTGGTGACGACCCGGGTTCCCTTGGCGAGGTCGGTGATCTCGCGATCGATCTCGAGGAGGGTCTGGTACGTGGCGTCGGTGCGAACCGAGGCGCTGGCGTTGAACGAGCCGTACGTCTTCGTGTAGCCGAAGCCGCCGCGGGCGCCGTACGAATAACCCTTGTCCTCGCGGAGGTTCATGTTGATGCGGCTGGAGAAGCCACCGCCGAACACCGCCGCCATCATCGAGTTCGCGAAGTAGTCGTTCGCGGTGCGCAGCGGGCCGAACGTCAGCAGCGAGACCTGAGACTGCGCGGCGCCCGGCACGTTCACGAAGAAGATCCGGCCGTCCGGACCCTTCGGGGCGGGCAGCGCGGGGACCTTTGGACCCGCGCCCTTCCAGCCGGCGAGCTGCGCGCCGCCGAAGTAGGTACGGATCTGCGCCTCCGTGAGATCTCCGACCACGAACAGCCGCGCGTTCTGCGGCTTCAGCCAGCTCGCGGCGAACGCCTTGCAGTCATCGAGCGTGATCGCCTTGAGCGACGACTCGGTGATCACGGTGCCGAACGGGTGCGTCGCGCCGTACAGCACGGTGCCGGTGACGCGCCCGGCGATCGAGCCGGGGTTCCCCTTCGATTGCCTGACGCTCTCGATCCGGCGCTTGATCATCCGGTCGAAGTCGCTCGCGCGGAAGCCCGGCGTGCGCAGCGTGTCGGCGAACAGCGCGAACGTCGCATCGAGATGACGCGTGAGGCTGCCGAGCGTCACGCCGATCGAGTCATCGGCGGCGTAGCTGTTCACGCTCGACGCCACGTCCGCGAGCGCCTCGGCGAACTGCAGCTTGTCGAGCTTGTCGGTGCCCTCGCTGAGCATCGACATGCAGACCCCGGCGAGGCCTTCCTTGCCCGGCGGATCCACCATCGAACCGCCCTCGAAGTTGAGGTCCATCGAGACCAGCGGCAGGGTGTGCTGCTCGACGAGGAAGACCTTGATCCCGCTCGCGAGCGTGAACGGCTTCACCTTCGGCAGCTTGAACGGCCGCGGCGGGCCGGCCTTGGGCTGCGCGGTGCGGAAGTCCTCCTCGGGGAACGCCAGGTCCTGCGGCGTGGCGGTCTGCACGACCTTGATCGGCTCGGGGGGCATCGACTTCTCCGGCGTGGGGGCAACGACGACCGGCTCCGGGGGCGGAATCGGTGCGGGTGCGGTCGTGGGCTTCGGAGATCCACCGCCGCACGCGGCGACGAGGATCAGGATCAATGGGGCGCGATTCACTTGCCACCTCCGGCGGGGTTCGTCGTCACGATGACGGCGCGATCGGCGCCGAGATACTTCGCGGCGACCGTGCGGATCGCCTCGGGGGTTGCCTTGCGATACCGATCGAGGTCCCACGTGAGGCGATTCGGTTCGCCCAGGTAGTGGTTGTAGGCCTGGAGCGTCTCGGCGCGACCGAACGCGGTCTCGAGCCGGCGAACCGTGCCGGCTTCGTTCCCGGCGACCACCCGCGCGATATCCTTCGGGGACAGCAGCTCCTTGGTCAGCCGGTCGACCTCCGCGAGCACCACCTTGCGGATCATCGCCGGATCGGAGTCGCCCTTGAGCGTGACCGTGACCTGGAACGTCCCCGAGAACCCGGCGCCCGCCTGGAACGCACTCACGCCCTGCGCGAGGCCCTTGTAGACCAGCGCCTGATACAGCCGGCCCGGCCCTTCCTCCGAGAGCGCGTTCGCCGCGATGTCGAGCTCGGCGTCGCCGTCGCCGAAGTTCGCCGGCGACATCCACACGAACTGGATCTGGCGCAGCTTCGCGAAGCTGTCGCTGACCGTGGACTCCGTCGCCTTGACCGCGGGCGGCGGCACCGCGACGAGCTTCGGCTTCTCGCTCTTCGGGAAGCTCGAGAACCACTTGTCGACCAGCGCATGCGCGGTCTTGCGATCGAAGTCACCTGCGATCGCGATCGTCGCGTTCGCCGGCACGTACCAGGTCTTGAAGAAGTTCTGCACGTCGTTGACCGAGGCGCTCGTCAGGTCCTCGTGCTTGCCGATCGTCATGTAGCGATACGGATGGCCCTCCGGATACAGCGCCGCGGACACCGCGAATCGCGTCTTGCCGTACGGCACGTTGTCGTACCGCTGGCGGCGCTCGTTGCGCACCACATCGATCTGGTTCGCGAGGCTCGCGCCGAAGAAGTCCTTGGTGTCCTTCTTGTCCTTTGGCGGCAGGAGCAGATAGCCCATGCGATCGCTCTCGAGCCACAGGGCGGTCTCGAGCTGGTTCGAGGGCACCACCTCGTAGTAGTTCGTGCGGTCGCTGTTCGTGGTGCCGTTGACGTCGGTGACGCCAAGCTTCTTCAGGATCGCGAAGTGGTTGTCGCTACCGACGTGCTCCGAGCCCTGGAACAGCATGTGCTCGAACAGGTGCGCGAACCCGCTCTTGCCGTAGACCTCGTTGCCCGAGCCAACGTGGTACCAGACGCTGACCGCCACGAGCGGCACGCTCTTGTCGGGGACGAGCAGCACCTCGAGCCCGTTGGGCAGCGTGTACTTCTCGTACTCGATCTTCGGATCGACCGCGCCAACTCCGACGGGCGGAGGCGCGGCCTTTCCAGCAAACCCGACCGCCGGGATGAGGAGCGCGGTCGCGATCAGCGCCGCGCGAATGGTCTTCGTCGTCATCGAGGGGAACGTACACTACCCACGGCCGCGAACGATCGCGTCGAGCTTCGGCATCCGCACCGGCTTCAGCAGGTGCTGCTCGAACCCGGCCTGGATCGAGCGCGCACGGTCGACTTCCTCGGTGTAGCCGGTCAGCGCGAGCATGCGAGGCGGATTCGGGAGGTCGAGCGCGCGGATCGTTTCGGCGAGCTCCCAGCCATCGGTACCGATGAGAGAGATGTCGATGATCGCCACCGCGGGACAGAACTCCTTCACGAGCCGCAGCGCCTCGGCCTTGGTCATCGCGGAGCACACGGTGTGCCCGTAGCTCTCGAGACCATCCACGAGCACTTCGATGACGTCGGCGTTGTCGTCGACGATCAGCACGCGTAGCCCTGGTTCCTGAACGAGCACCGGCTCCGTATATACCCGGGACGTGCCGCCCCGTAGCCCGGTTCAGTTACCGATTTCGAAGCATTCATGTACGGCGGTATGTGCTGCGAGCGGGCTCGCACACCGACCCGGGGGAGGAATCGCGGACATACGCTTGGCACGTTCCATGGACATGTCCCGGCCATGTTCAAACTTGGATTCGCCTCACTTCTCGGAATGACACTCGCGTTCGCCGCGACCACCGCCGCCTGCTCCTCGGTCGAGCACGCGTACGACTGCAACCAGATCTGCAACCGGTACCAGGATTGTTTCGACTCGAGCTACGATGCGAGCGCGTGCGCGTCGAAGTGCCGCGATAAGGCCGAAGACAATGCCTACGGCGACAAGGCCGAGGCTTGCCAGGCTTGCATCGATGACAAGTCGTGCACGGCGAGCTTCGCCTGCGCCGACGAGTGCATCGGGATCGTTCCCTAGGAGCTTGTAGCGCGTAGCGGTCGATTCCGGATTTACAAGTCGGACCGGGTTTGATCTAACTGGTTCGTGAAGACTTACCGCGCGTACGATCCCGAGCAGCCCTACCTGCTTCCGCCCGCGCCTCGGGACTGGCTCGG
>JBBRED010000013.1:0-48749 GCA_038203335.1 Haliangiales bacterium
ACGCCCGCGTACATGGCGCCGGAGCTGCTCGCGGGCAGCCCGGCCACGATGGCGAGTGACCAGTTCAGCTTCTGTGTCGCCACCTACGAGACGCTGTATGGCGAGCGGCCGTTCGCGGGCAAGACCCTCGACGAGCTACGCAAAAGCATCGCCGCCGGGATCCCGCGCCCGGTGCCGGGCGGTAGCGTCGTTCCGGCGCGGATCCGATCGGCGCTGGTGCGCGGGCTCTCCCGCGATCCCGCGCAGCGATGGGAGTCGATGGACGAGCTACTCGCGGCGCTGACCGTCGCGGGCCGTCCACGCCGGCGGCGCATCGCGATCATCGCCGGGCTCGCGGCCGCGCTGGTCGGCGGAGGCCTCGCGGTGGGCGTGATGCGCGCGAGCTCGGCGCCCTCGTGCGACCTGGATCGCGTGACCGCGCCCTACGACCGCGCGGCGATCCAGCAAGCGCTCGCCGGTCGCGGTGACCTCGCGACGCGCGTGTCGACGGCGCTCGACGCGTACTGGTCCGCGTGGACCGGCGCGCGACAGGAGGCGTGCGACGCCACGCGTGTGCGGCACGAGCTCTCGGAGCGCGTCCTCGATGCGCGCAACGCGTGCCTCGAACGCGCTCGCCGCGAGCTCTCGGAGCTCACGCAGCTCGTGGTGCGCGAGCCGGCCCTCGGTGACGTGACCGCCGAGGCGATCGAACGCGTCCGCGATCCGGCGTCGTGCACCGCGGACTCCGCCGGTTCGCCGGTCCCCGCCGAGATCGACCGCGCCACCGCGCAGCTCGCGGCGGGCGAGCCCGAGCCCGCGGTCACGCTCGCCAACGGCGTGCTCGCGGCGATGCCAGACACGCACACGCGCGCGGAGGCGCTGTTCGTCCGTGGGCGCGCCGAGATCGCGCTCGGGAAGAGCGAGGTGGCCGAGGCGACCTTGACCGAGGCGCTGACCGCCGCCGAGCGCGCGCACGCCGACCCTCTCGTCGCCTCGATCTGGGTCGAGATCGTGTCCGCGACGGGATCGCAGCAGCATCGCTTCGAGGCGGCGACCGCGAACATGCACGCCGCCGAGGCGACGTTCGCGCGGATCGATCCGGGGCCGGGCGTGCTGTCGCGCTACGCGTACGTGGTCGGAGCCATGCAGCTCGCGCACGGCGATGCGAAGGCCGCCCGTGCCCAGCTCGAGCGCGCGCTCACCGCGCATGGCAAGGCGCGGCCCGGCGAGGCCGGCATGATCCACGCCGCGCTGTGCGACGCGAACCGGCAGCTCAAGCAGCTCGTCGCCGCACGCGAGGAGTGCAAGACCGCGATCGCGATGATCAGCGCCGCGTACGGTCCGCAGCACCCGCGCCTCGGACCGACCTACAACGTGTGGGGCGCGCTCGAGCTCGGCGATGATCACATCGAGCTCGCGCGCGAGAAGTTCACGCACGCGGCGGCGATCTACGAGGCGCGCGGCCTGACCGGCGATCGCACCTACGCGCTTGCCATCTCGAACACCGCCGCGACGTGGATGCGCGCGGGCGATGTGGTGCGCGCTCGCCCGCTGTTCGAGCGCGCACGCGATCTGTTCGCGCAGTATCACTCCGAGCACGCGCAGCGCGTCTTCCCGCTGCAGGGCCTGGCGTCGGCCGCGCTGGAGACCAATGATGTTCCAACCGCGATCCAGTACTACGGCGAAGCCCTCGAGGTGCTCGTCAAGGTCTACGGCGCCGAGAGCTCGCAGCGCGCGGTCGCTCTGTACAACCTCGCCCTCGCATACCAGCGACTCCCCGATCTCGCGAAGGCCGACGTGAACGCGGCCGAGGTCGTGAGGATCTCGAAGCTGCCCGGCAAGGAAGTCTGGAGCATGGTCGCATCGGGGTTGGATCTGCAGGCCGCGATCGCGGACTCGCGCAAGGATAATGTCGCCGCGCTCGCCCTCCGCGGCCAGGCGCTCGAGGCCCTCGACCACGCCGATGACCCGCGGAACCGCGCGTGGATCGAGCACGCCATGGGTCTCGGCTACCGGCGCGCGAAGGACAACCAGCATGCGATGGTGCACTACGAGAAGGCGCTCGTGTACTTCGAGCTCCATCCCGACGATCCGTACATCCTCGGTGGCACCCGGTTCGATCTCGCCGCGGTGCTGTGGGATCAGGGCAAGCACGCGCGCGCGCTGACCCTCGCGACCGCCGCCCGCGACGACTACGCCGCGGCCAAGACCGGCCACGAGCTCGAGGCGCACCGCGCCGAGGTCGCCGCCTGGCTGGCGGCCCACTCGAAATAGTCGCGAAAATCGACCTCGGCCGATGCGACATCGCGCCCGTGTTCCCCACTGGGGGCATGAAGTCCTCGACGGCCCTGATCCTCTGCGCGCTCGCCGGCACCGCCTCCGCCGACACCCTCAACGCCAACCCGAACGATTACGGGCGAGTGACCGCCGTCCGCAAGGGCGTCAAGGAGATCGACCTCGGCGGCATCTTCGTCCTCAGCCACGAGAAGACCGGCGATCAGGAGGGCACGACGCGCATGTCCTCGCTCGGCGGCCTGGCGTTCCAGTACTTCATCAACGACAACATCTCGGTCGGCGCCGCCGCGCTCGTCAACTACGACCGGCTGAGCGCGACCACCCACGCGACCGGCTTCGGCGGCATGGCCTTCGCGGCGCTGCACGTTCGCCTCGGCCTCGGCGCCTTTCTCCGGCCGATGATCGGTGGCGGCGTGCTGGGCGGCAAGCTGACCACCGAGGTCACCCCGGGCATGCAGACCAGCATCGGCCAGTTCTCCGGCCTGATCCGCCTCGGCATCCCGTTCGCGTTCTTCCCGAGCAACCGCATCGTGCTGCAGGCCGGGCCCGAGCTGAGCTTCTTGATCGGCGCGACCAGCCCGGAGGTGGGAGAGTCCCAGTCGTTCACCACGCTCTCCGCCGGGTTCGGCGTCAGCGCGGGCTACGTGTTCTGATCACTTCGCGACGTGGACGCTCATGCGGAGCCCGAGCGGGAGCTCCGTGCCGGGCACGCCGTCGAACTGCGCGATCACCTCGAGCACGCGCGTGTCGACGCGGGCGCGCGGGTCGTCGTCGCGCACGGTCTTCCGGCCAAGCTCGTTCGTGATCCGCGTGATGCGTACCGCGAACTTCTTCTCGCCGAACGCGTCGGCGGTGGCGTACGCGGGCTGGCCGACGGCGATCGCCGCGACATCCGCCTCGTCGACCTCGGCGCGGATCTCGAGGATGCGAAGATCGGCCATCGTGACGACCGGCATCGGCGTCAGGGTGGTCACGATCGCGCCGACCTCGGCGGTGCGGCGGAGGATGACGCCGTCGGAGGGCGCGCGGAGCAGCGTCTGATCGAGCGCGACCTTCGCGGCATCGAGCTCGGCCTGCGCGAGCTGCACCGAGGCGGCGGCCTCCTCGATCTGCTCGGCGCGCGTGCCGCGGGCGAGTGACTGATAGCGCGCCTTTGCGGCGGCGGCCTGCGCGTTCGACACGCGCGCGGCGGCCTCGTCGGCGTCGACGACCGCCGTCGCGACGGCGCCAGTCTTGCCGAGGGTCTCGCTGCGAACCTGTTCTGCCGTGCGGTGATCGGCGGCGGCGGTGGCGGCCTCGGCCTCGGCGCGCGCGGCGGCGAGGTCCTCACCGCGCGGTCCCTTGCGCGCGAACGCGTATCGGGCCCGGGCCTGTGCGAGCTGCGCCTGCGCGGCGGCGACCCGCGCCGCTGGGAGGCGATCGTCGAGACGCGCGATCACCTGGCCCGCCTTGACCGCGTTGCCCTCGTCGACTTCGATCGCGACGATCCGGCCCTGCGCCTCGAACGCGAGCTTCACCGGATCGCGGACCGGCTCGACGCGGCCCGGTGCCACGAGCGTGGTCGGCCGGGCCGTGATCGCCGGTTGGGCGAGCGCGGTGGAGGTGTGGTTGCCGAACCAGAAGGCGGTGCCGGCGGCGAGAGGAGCGGCGACGAGGAGGGACTTGAGCAGCTTGTTCATGGGATTGGCTCCTTCAGGCAGAGGCGTGAGCGGATGATTCGATCGACTGGATGAAGCCGTCCTCGACGCGAACGACGCGGTCGGCGAAGCGCTCGAGGCGCGGGTCGTGGGTGACGACAACGACGGCGCGGCCCGCTTTCGAGGCAAGCTCGCGGAGCAGCTCCATCACGGAGAGTGCGGTCTTGGTGTCGAGCGCGGCGGTCGGCTCGTCACCGATGAGGATCGGCGGGTTGCCACCGAGCGCGCGGGCGATCGCGACGCGCTGCTTCTGACCACCGGAGAGATCCGCGGGTAGGTGATGCATGCGCGAGCCGAGGTCCACCATCTCGAGCAGCGCCTTCGCCTGGCCCTTCGGGTTCTTCGACTTCGGATCCTTCATCTGGATCGCCATCGCCACGTTCTCGAGCGCGGTCAGCGCCGGGAACAGGTTGAAGCCCTGGAACACGAAGCCAAAGTTGCGCGCGCGCAGGCCGGGGAGCTCGCGCTCGCCGAGGCCGGCGACGTTCTTGCCTTCGAGCCAGACCTGACCGGTCGTCGGCGTGAGCAGGAGCCCGAGGATCGAGATCAGCGTGGTCTTGCCCGAGCCCGACGGACCCTCGATCAGCGTGACCTCGCCCGGGCGGATCTCGAGCGTCGCGTTCGCGAGTGCGGTGACGGCGTTCTCGCCGGTGCCGTAGGTCTTGCCGATGCCGACGAGCCGCGCGAGCGACGTGTGGCCGGGCAGCGGGGTGACGCGGGGCAGGGACTCGGAGAGTGCGATGGCGGCGGTCATGTGGAGCTCCTTACGCCTTGAACACGGAGGCGGGGTCGAGACGCAGCACCTTGACGATCGAGAGCAGCGCGGCGAACGAGCACATCACCGCGGTGATGCCGAGCGTGACGACGTAGAGCTGCGGGCTGAGCGCGACCGTCAGGTTCGCGCCCTTCATGGCGGCGCGCAGACCCATCGCGAGCGGGGCGCCCACGACGAAGCCGAGCGCGGCGGAGATCATCGCCTGCGAGAGGATGACCTTCACGACGGCGCTGTTCTTCGCGCCCATCGCCTTCAGCGTGCCGTACTCGCGGATGTACTGGAGCGTGCCGCTGTAGAGGATCTGCCCGACGACGACGAACCCGACGATGATGCCGAGCACGGCGGTGGTGAAGAAGCCGGCGCCGACGCCCGTGCGGCTCGACCAGTAGTCGCGCGTGCGCATCGACATCTGCTCGGTCGTGTACGCGGCGAGGTGCGGCAGCGCGTTGATCCGCGCCTGGACCTCGGCGACCGACTCACCGGCCGCGCACTTCACGAGCACGTAGGTCACCGGCTCGGCGCCGAGGTTCGGCATGAAGCTGCGCGCGGTGCGGATGTCGGTGAACACGATCGGCGAGGTGGTGAACGAACGGATCCCGGAGGTCATCGCGACCACCTCGGCGCGCACGCCGGAGACCTCGGTGATCGCGCCCGGGTGCTCGATGTGGAGCTTCTTGACCTCGCTCGTATCGATCACGATCGCGCCGGGCTGGGTCAGCCGCTGCGCGTCGCCTTCGACCACGTTCCACGGCGCGAGCATCGGGCTCTGGCCGGGCGTGGTGTCGACGCCCACGACCTGCGCGCCGAGGTCACCGCCATCGGGCAGCTTGAACTGCGCGAAGTTGATCAGCACGCGGTCCGCGCGCTCGACGCCGGGGACCGACGCCACCTTGTAGTAGGTGCGCTCGTCGAACGGCGTGGCGAACTCGAACGAGTCGTTGCTCTTCTTGCCGACCCAGATGTCGGCCTTGCTCGCGTCGATCAGCGACGACGCGGTGTCCATGAAGCCGTAGTAGAGGCCGACCTGAACCAGCACCAGCATCACCGAGACCGAGACGCCGGCGATCGCGACGACGAACCGGAGGCGATCGTGCAGCAGGAGCTTGCGAGCCAGCGTCCACATGCGGCGCACCAGGAGCATCTCGCGTGCCGCTTGCTATCCGTCTGGTTTCGGGGGCTTGCACGGTTGTCCACGGTAACGGGTCGTTACCCCTGCTCGTTTCGTACACTCGATCGCGGTGGCGCACTACGTGACGTTCCTGCTCGACCTCGGGGCCGAGCGCGACAACCGGGCGATCCCCGACAGCGTTCACTACACGCCCGACCCTCAGCGCTTCCCGCACAGCGGGTTCTTCTGGAAGATCGTGTGCGACGCCGACGGCACGGTGTCGATCCGCGTGAACGTTGGCGGCAAGCTCCGGTTGATCGCGGCGGCGCACTGGGACGGAACGCTCGAGACCCTCCGACAGCGCGACCCCAACGTGCCGACCGGCCCGCAGTGGGGGTTCGTGACGGCCGCGCTCGAGGCCGAGCTGATCAAGCGGCTCGCCTCGGGCGAACCGGCGGATCCGGATCTCCTCGATCCGATCTCCGACGAGGACGCCCGCTACTTGAAGGGCGCCGACCCGGCGAAGCTCGACACGACGAACCGCTACACCACCCCGGTCCAGTCGGCGGCGAAGCCGAACCGCGGCCTGACGCCGCCGTGGATCGCGCTGTTCATCGCCATGGCCGCGGTGACGATCGTCGTGATGGTCAAGCGGGACAAGCAGGAGGCCGCGCCGCCGCCGACGCCCGCCCCGGTCGAGGTCGCTCCAACGGCGATGCCCACGCCCGCGCCGCCACCACCGTCGGCTCCCATCGAGGCACAGGTCGCCGCCGCGCCGTCGTTCTCCGCCGCGATCGCGCTCGCGAAGAACGATGCGAGCGGAACGCTCCTCGCGCGCTATCCGAAGCTGACGTGGGCCGAGGTCGATGGCCCGGCCGAGACCTCGATCGGCCACGTCCAGAAGGACGCCGAGGCCGAGCGCGGCAAGCGGATGTGCACCGAGGGCGTGATCGAGAAGATCGAGCGCACGGACGTCGATCGTCGCAAGGTGTTCGTCGGTCGGCTACGCCAGGCCGATGGTGATGTCGTCGCGTTCACCGCGCTCGGCACGACGGGCGATCTCGTCAAGCGTTCGTCGGCGAAGTTCTGCGGTGCGGTCACCGGCGCGAATGGCGATGATGTGGCGCTCGTCGGTCTCTTCGACCTGCCCGAGAATCGCTCGCCCATCGTCGAGCAGTAGCTACGCGGCGGGCAGCATCACGGTGAACGTCGAGCCCTCGCCGATGGTCGACTTCACGCGGATGTCGCCCCCGTGGGCGCGCACGACCTTGTGGCAGATCGCGAGGCCAAGACCCGTACCGTCGGGCCGCGTGGTGAAGAACGGCTCGAAGATCCGCGCCAGATCATCGGCGCCGATGCCGCGGCCCTTGTCCTCGACCTCGATCGAGATCTGGCCGTCGTTCGCGGGCGTGGCGCGCAGGGTGACGCGCGCGCCGGGCTTCGACGCGTCGGCGGCGTTGCCGACGAGATTCGCGAGCACCTGGCGCAGGCGCTGCGGATCGCCGTGGATCATCAGATCGTCCGCGGACTCGCACGCGAGCGCCACGCCGCGCTCGGAGAGCACGGGCGTCAGGCCCTTCGCGGCGTCCTCGATCAACTCGCCGACATCGATCTCCTCCGACGCGATCCGCACCGGCTTCGCGAAGTCGAGGATCTCGGCGACCGACTTGTCGAGGCGCGCGAGCTCCTCGAGCGCGATGTCGAGGTGCTCGCGATCGTCGTCGGAGAGCTGCAGCTTGCGCCGGAGGATCTGCACGTTGAGCGAGATGCTGGTCAGCGGAGTTCGGATGTCGTGCGCGATCGCGGCGGCGAACTGACCCAGCGCGGCGAGCCGGCGGGCGTCGTCGAGCGCGGTCACGGCCTCGGCGCGCTCCACGGCGAGCGCCACGCGGGAGGCGAGGTCGCGCGAAACGAGGAACGTGTCGCGATCGAGCGTGCCGTCATCGATGTAGAACGCGCCCACGAGCATCTTCTCCGCGCCGATCGCTGGCACGGCGAGGCAGGTGGGGAGCGTGGCGTCCTCGTCGCGGCGGAGCACGCCGTGCTGGCGGAGCTGGTCGGCGATCGATGCGGGGATCTCGGCGGCCGGGATCCAGCGCACGGTCGCGCCATCGCCGAACGCGGAGATCCGGGCCTTTGCTTCGGTGATCGCGCCGATAGCATCGGCGGGGATCGGGTCGCCCTGAACGCCGAGGCGGCGCGCGCGGCGCTCGTCGAGGCCGGCGAGCACGCGGCGCTCGACGCGCGGGTAGAGCAGCAGGCTGATCGCGGTGAGCCCGAGTGGGACCAGCGTGGCGCCGAACAGCGCGAGGTCGTGGAGCTGCCCCTCGGGAATGTACGCCTGGACGGCCGCGACCGCACCGCCGGCGCCGAGCATGACGAGCAACGCGATCGTGGCGATCGTGACGACCTCGGCCACCGCGGAGCGCGAGGAGAACAGCTCGGTACGGAGCACGGCGGTGCCGATCACGACGAACCCGATCATCGAGCCCACCGTGGTCTCGGCCCACACCGCCTGCGCGAAGATGCCGAGCAGCGGCGCGACAAAGTACGCGAAGAAGCCGAACATCCAGCGGAAGCCGAGCATCGCGAGCACGATGCGCGCGTCGCGCTGCGGCGTGCGGCGGTAGCTGCGACCGATCAGGAGGAACGTGAGGATCGTCATCGGCGCGAAGAAGCCGAGCTCGATCGCGGTGGTGCCGCCCCACGGTCCGTGGACCGGGAGGACGGCGAGAAAGATCGCGAACGCACCCCACAACAGGAGAGGAATGCGCCAGCGCCAGCGCATCGGCTGGTGCCGTGGGAACGCCGTCACGAACTCCACGGTGAGCAGCGCGAGGCTGATCGTGCCGATCGTGCACGGCACGAGCACGCCGCGCGAGACGATGGATCCACCGGTCAGCACGTTGAGGCCACGCCATGCGGTCATGCCGGCGTCGACGAGCACGAGGATGCCGAACACGAGGTTGTCGCGGCGCGAGCGGCCACGGAGCATGAGCGCGGCGTACGAGGCACCGATCGTGGCGATCGCAAGGGGGATCAGGCCGGCGTTCACGAGGCGTCACCCTCGCGCTTGAGCCCGTACTCTTCGATCTTGCGATCGAGGGTGGGCCGGCTGATATCGAGCACCGCGCACGCGCGGCGCTTGTTCCACTCGGTGTGGACGAGCACGCGCGCGATGTGGCGGCGCTCGATCTCGCGCAGGGTCGGCAACGAGCCCTCGGCGTCGTGGGCCTCGTGGCCGGGCGCCGCCGCGGCCCCGAGGTGGAGCAGCATCTCGTCGAGCACGTCGGACTTCGCGAGCACGAGCGCGCGGGTCAGCGTGTTCTCGAGCTCGCGCACGTTGCCGGGCCACGGATACGCGGCGAGGCGAGCGAGCGCGGCGGGCGTGACGAAGCGGACGTCCTTGCCGAGGTCCTTGTTGATCTTGCCGAGCAAGCCCTCGACCAGGATCGGGATATCGCTCGCGCGATCGCGCAGGGGAGGGAGGTGGATCTCCACGACGCGCAGCCGGTAGTAGAGATCCTCGCGGAACGTGCCCTTCGCGACCATCGCGGTGAGGTCGCGGTGGGTCGCGGCGATCACGCGCGCCTCGAGCTGCATCGCCTTCGCATCGCCAACGCGCTCGTACGTGCGCTCCTGGAGCACGCGCAGGAGCTTGGCCTGCAGGTCGAGCGAGATCTCGGCGATCTCGTCGAGGAACAGCGTGCCCTTGCCGGCGAGCTCCAGGCGGCCCGGGCGATCCGCGACCGCACCGGTGAACGCACCTTTGACGTGGCCGAACAGCTCGCTCTCGAGCACGCCCTGCGCGAGCGCCGTGCAGTTGACGGCGACGAACGGCCGCTCGCGATCGTTGGACGCGGCGTGGATCGCGCGTGCCACCAGCTCCTTGCCGGTGCCGCTCTCGCCCGCGATCAGCACGGGGACGCGCGTCGTCGACACCGCGCCGATCTGCTTCCACACGTCGCGGATCTGACGGCTCGTGCCGAGGATGTCGCCGACCTGATGCGTGGATCCCGGAAGCTCCTGCGCGTCGTCGCGCGATGCGCGGGACTCCAGCGCGCGCGTCACCACTTCCTTCAGGCGATCGATGTCGACCGGCTTGACGAGGTACTCGTAGGCGCCGAGCTGGATCGCCTTGACCGTGGACTGCATGTCGTCGCGCGCGGTGACCACGCACACGGTCGGCGGGCGCGGGCGATCGGCGATCGCGGCGAGCACGTCGAAGCCACTGCCACCGGGGAGCCCGAGATCGAGCAGCATCAGCTCCGCGCCATCGGCGGCGGCGATCGCACCGGGAGCGTCCTGCGCCGTCGTGACCTGGTGCCCTTCGGCACCGAGGAACTTCTCCAGGGTGCGCCGGATGGAGCGGTCGTCATCGACGATCAGGATGCGGGCCACGGGAGTCACCAGGCTGCGAGCAATCCATGGTCCGTGCCAGCGGTAAGTCGCTGGAACCGCGGGAGCCTCGCTGCAACCAGAGTAACGAATCGTTGCTCCGATCGGGGGATTCCCGATTCTATTTGACACTGTTAGATTCACTGTTAGATTCGGTTGGTGCAGTTGCAGTGGACGCTTCCCGAGCTCGTCGACCAGGTGGCGGAGCGCATCGCCGCGCTGCCCGCGCCGAAGAACGGCCAGGTGCGCGCGGTGCCCGACGACCGCACGGTCCGCTACTACGGCACGATCGGCCTGCTCGACCGCCCGGCCGCGATGCGTGGGCGAACGGCGCTCTACGGTGCGCGACACCTCGCGCAGGTCGTGGCGATCAAGCGGCTGCAGTCCACCGGCAAGAGCCTGTCGGAGATCCAGGAGCTGTGGCCCACGCTCGATGACGCCACGCTCGCACGGATGTCGGGCGTCACCTTGCCGGTCTCCGCGAAGCGCGCCCCGCGCAAGGAGTTCTGGAAGGCCGCGCCCGCACCGAGCGCGCCCGCGGCACCGCGCACCATCTCCGCTCCCGTGGAGCTGCGCCTGCAACTCGGACCGAACCTCACGCTCACCATCGCGGTGGATGACGCCACCGCACTCGCACTATCCCAGGCCGACGTTCGCGCGCTTCGCGCGGCCGCGGCACCGCTCGTAATCGAGTTGGCGAACCGTCGGCTCATTCCGCATGCTGGGGAGGAGGACCTGTGACCGTACTATCGCTGCCGATCGTGATGAACGTGATGTCCGATGACGAGGTCGCCGCGTTCGGGCGCGATCCGGAGGCCGGGTTCGGCGCCCTGTCGACCGCGCGCGGCCTGTTGCCGCTGACCGCGATGGACGTGGATGCGCGCGTGGCCGGCGTGATCGCATCGATCGAGATCGCACAGACGTTCGTCAACACCACGGGGACCGCCATCGAGGCGACGTACATGTTTCCGCTTCCGGATCGCGCCGCAGTGCACCGGTTCCGCATGGAGGTCGCGGGGCGCGTGGTCGAGGGTGTGGTCGAGGAGCGTGGCGCCGCACGCGAGCAGTACGACGAGGCGATCGCGCAGGGCCACCGCGCGGCGATCACCGAGGAGGAGCGACCGGGCGTGTTCACGCTGCGTGTCGGAAACCTCATGCCCGGCGAGGCCGCGACGATCCGGCTCTCGCTCGTGGGCCCGCTCCCCGTCGATGACGGCGAGGTCACGTTCCGGTTCCCGCTCGTGGTCGCGCCACGCTACATTCCGGGCGTCGCGCTCGGAGGCGATCAGGCGGGCCTCGGCACGGCGCGCGACACGGATCTCGTTCCCGATGCATCGCGGATCTCGCCGCCGGTTCTCCTCCCCGGCTACCCGAACCCCGTGCGCCTCGGCATGCGCATCGCGCTCGAGGGCGGCTCGCTCCGCGCGGTCTCGTCGAGCCTGCACGCGGTGACGTCGTCGCTGCGCGATGCGCAGATCATCGAAGCGCAGCCCGGCGAGCGGCTCGATCGAGACTTCATCGTGCGCTGGCGCGTCGATGGTGCGGAGCTGCGCTCGCGACTCGTGTGCGTCGATGATCCCGACGGCAAGGCGGGCACGTTCGCGCTCACGCTCGTGCCGCCGAGCACGTCCACGATGGCCGCGAAGCCGCGCGATGTGGTGATCGTCGTCGATCGCTCCGGCAGCATGGGCGGCTGGAAGATGGTCGCGGCGCGCCGCGCGGCCGCTCGCATGATCGACACGCTGACCTCGCGCGACCGGTTCTGCGCGATCCCGTTCGACAACGTCCTCGAGCTGATCCCCGCGCCCACGCTCGTCGAGGCCTCGGACCGCAACCGGTTCAAGGCGGTCGAGGCGCTCGCGAAGGTCGAGGCGCGCGGTGGCACCGAGCTCGCGGAGCCGCTGCGTCGTGCCGCCGCGATGCTCGCCGGTGGGACCGATGATCGCGAGCGCGTGGTGGTGCTCGTCACCGATGGCCAGGTCGGCAACGAGGATCAGATCCTGCGCGAGCTGGCACCGAACCTACGCAACGTGCGGATGTTCACCCTCGGCATCGATCAGGCGGTCAACGCCGCGTTCCTCAAGCGGCTGGCGGCCGCCGGGGGCGGGCTGTGCGAGCTCGTCGAGTCCGAGGATCGTCTCGACGTGGTGATGGCGAAGGTCCATCGCCGGATCGGCACGCCGATCGCGACCGACCTCGGAGTGCGCGGCCTCGGTCTCGCGATCCAGCACGCGAGCATCGCGCCGCGGAAGCTGCCCGACGTGTACGCGGGGGCACCGGTGACCGTGCTCGGTCGCTATCACGGCGCCGCGCCTGCGAATGCGCGGATCGAGATCACGGGCACCAGCCTCGGCGAGGCGATGTGCACGCCGATCGATCGCGAGGGCGATGTCACGGCGGCCACGTGGCTCGCCGCGAGCTGGGCACGCGAGGCGATCCGCGATCTCGAGGATCAGTACGCGACCGGATCGCGCGGCGATCTCGAGCACGAGATCGTGGCGCTCTCGAAGCGTCACTCCGTGCTGTCGCGGTTCACCGCGTTCCTCGCGATCGATCGTAGCCAGGTGGTCAACGCAGGCGGTCGGCTCGTGCAGGCCGTGCAGCCGGTCGAGTCGCCCGCGGGCTGGGACGCCGGAGGCATGATGGGATCGGCTGGTGGTGCGGGCATGGCCTCGCCGGCCTACCATGGTCCGCGCGCGGCATCCGCGCTCCCGATGGGAGGCGCGCGGCGAATGACGGCGCAGTCCGCGGCATCGGGCTTCGCGCCGCCGCAGAGTCGCCCGTCCATGCCGGGACCGATGTCGCCACCGAAGTCGCCACCGATGCCGTCGCCGATCATGCGCGAGGAGCAGGAGCGCAGCAGCGCGAAGGATGCGAAGGCCGACGTGGCGAAGAAGGGGAGTGCACCGGCGAGCGCGTACCTCGCATCGCTGGCCGCACTGTCGCGCGAGCTCGAGGCGCGGGCGAACGCACCGGCCGCCACCCTGCGGATCCTGCGGCAGCGGCTCGCCGAGTGGGTCGAGGACGTGCGCTCGGTCGGCACGCACGATGCGCTCGCGTCCGCGGTCGACGAGATCGTGCAGCGGCTCTCGGCGGCGATCGCCGCGGGCACCTCGCTGCCGACCACGGTGACCGCGATCGCGGGCGAGCTCGCCGCCCTCGCCGGGGGGGCGCCGCCGCCGCCGCCGAAGCCGCGAGCCCGTCTGGCGTTCTGGAAGTAGGGCTGCTACGACGATCGCGTGCGCACCTGGCTCGCGGTCGTCGTCGCCTGTGCCGGGTGTTCGCAGCCCGACAAGGAGCCCGCCGCTCCGGCGCTCTCCGCCTCGGCTCCGGCGGGCTCGGCCGCGTCGCCCGATGCCGCCGCGCCCGATGCCGCTGGTCCGGCCGACGCTGCTCTGCCCACGGTCGCGATCGTCGACGCGCCGATGGCGTGGAGCGCCGAGCGCGAGCGGTTGACGCTCGAGTACCGTCGCCGTCACAGCGACGCGGCCGCGACCGATCTCGTGATCGAGCCCACCGTGATCGTGCTGCACTACACGGGTGGCGGCTCCGCGAAGGCCACGCGCGGGTACTTCGACAACTCCACGATCGAGGCGAGCCGCAAGGAGCTCGCGCGCGCCGGCAAGGTCAACGTGTCGGCGCACTTCGTCGTGGATCGCGACGGCACGATCTATCAGCTCCAGCCGGTCACCCGATTCGCCCGGCACTGCATCGGCCTCAACCACATCGCGATCGGCATCGAGAACGCGGGCGACGAAGCGAAGTACCCGCTGACCGAGGCGCAGGTCACCGCCGATGCCGCGCTGATCCGGCAGCTCGCGAGCCAGCATCGGATCACACACCTCCTCGGACACCACGAGGTCATGGGCATGCGCGACCGTGCGCTCTACCTCGAGCGAGATCCGGCCTACAAGAACGACAAGGGCGATCCGGGCAAGGCGTTCATGGCGAAGGTCCGCGCGCAGGTCGCGGATCTGACGCTCGAAGGTCCTTAGCGCAGCTTCTTGATCGGCTGCTTCTTCAGCATCGAGAGGATCGACAGGTTGTTCGACTTCGGCGTGACCTTCTGGACGTCGGGCACATAGCCCTCCTTCGAGATCTTCAGCGTCGATAGCTCGAACGCGGGCAGCTTCACGGCGGCCGGTGTGATGCCGAGCGACTTCGCGCCGAGATAGATGGTCGCGCCTGGCGGCGACGAGCTGATCTTGACGATGAACGTGACCCTCGCCAGCGCCACGCGCACCGGCTTCTGCCCATCGGCCTTCGGCGTGACCGCGCGCTGCGCCGACACGAACCGCTGCTTGCGGAACGTCAGCTTACTCTCGACGCCGCACGGCAAGGTCAGCTTCGTCGGCGTGGTACCGATGACGTCCTTGTTGAGCAGGATCTCCGCACCCGCGGGCGCGGACGAGATCTCGACCTGGCACTCGGTGGCCGCGGCGATCTGCTCCGGTGCATCGGGCGGCACGACCTGGACCTCGGCATCCGGCGGGGGCGTGGGATCGATCGCCGCCTGCTGCGCGCTGCCATTGTTGGCGTCGGCGATCGGCGGCGCGACATCCGGGACCTTCTTCGGCGGCGGATCCTCGACCGCGCGATCGGTGGTGTCGCTCCCCTTCGCTGCGTCGTCGGGCGCGGCTGTCTTCGCGCCACCGAGCGCCATCGCGAGGACGATCACGAGGAGTATCGCCACGCCGGCGCTCGCGATGATCACGATCAACCGGCGCTTGCGCGCGGCCGCGGCGTGGTCGGCGATCGCCGGCGAGGAGTCCGTCGGATAGCGGGGAACTTCGTTGGTGTCGCGGAAGAACCCGGTGCCCGCATCGGTCACGCCGCGCGGCTGGCCCATCTGAAGATGCGCTGGATCCATCGAGTACGCCGGCGCCTGTCCCGGCAGCGGCGTCGGTGTGTGCGGCAGCGGCGTGTGCATCTGGCCGCCGGTCGGGACCTCGAGACCGGTCATCGCCGGCATCGATGCCGACGGCGGCGACTGCGGCTCGTCGTCGAAGTCATCGATCGGCTGGAGCGGCTGGAGCGGCTCCATCAGTGTGGGATCGACCTCGACCTTCGCGGCGTCGTGCGCCTTCGGTTCGGGCGCGACCTTCGCGTTGGAGTCGAGGTCCTTCGCGCTCGCGACGGTGGACACCGGCGGGCCGGGCTCCGGCGGTAGCACGCCCTCGGGGCGCTTCTCGATCTTCGACGGCTCGGTCCATCCATCGGGCTGCGATGGATCGAGCGCGATCATCCAGTCGCCGGTCGGCGCGCCCACGGGTGGGGCTCCGGGGATCTGCTTGATCGGCGCGTCCTCCTCGGGATCCGCGGTCTCCACCCGTGACTTCGCGACCGGCGGTGGGGTCGGTGCGCGCGGCGCGATCGTCGGGCCGTGCTCGCCGGGCGTCATCGTCCAGTCGCCGCTCGGCGTGGCCTCCTCGACGGTCGCGTTCATCACCGCGCTCGGAAGCTTCTTCGCCGCGGTCTGCGTGGCGCCGAGCGCGTCGACGTCGACGACCTCCTTCGAAGGCGAGCTCGTGATCATCACCGGACCACTGAGCTCGTCGCCCTGGGCCTCCATCACCGTCGTGTCTCGACTCTCTTCCTCGCTCACGATCCGGCGCGCCGGAGCCGCGGGGAGAACGTGGACGCCCGACGGCACCACCGCGATCCCGATCACCGTTCTGCGCGGCTCGCGGACCGCGCGCTCCGGCCCGCCGAGCTCCGACGCCACCTGCTCGACGGGGACGAGCGGTAGCTCGGTCAGATCCGTCGGCTCGTCGGCGTCGTCGATCGTGTCGGTGACGACCGCCGCGGTCGCGACCACTGGTGGTGCCGGGGTGATCACCGGTGGCGGCGGCGCGACGATGATCGGCGTCGGCACCGGCGGCGTGGGCTGCCTCGGCACGAACGGCGGTGGCGCGGTGCCCTTCGGCGGCGTGCTCGTCGTCGACGGAACCTTCGGCGCCGGGCCGCGCATGGTCTCGTTGAGATCGATCTTCTTGCCGGGTGAGATGAGGTCCACCGCCGGCGCAGGACCGCGCACGGTCTGCAGCGCGTCGCGCGCGCCGGCAGCAGCAGCAGCGGCGGCGACCTTCGCCGGCGTCGGCATCGTGGGATCCTCGCGGTCGGCGGGCGCCTTGCCGAGCGCCGGCATCCCCATCATCGTCTCCTTCGCGGCGATGACGGGCGGCGGCGGCGCGATGATCGGCACCGGCCCCGTCGTGGGACCCGGCGCCTTCTCGAGCGCGGGCATCCCCATCACGGTCTCCTTCGCCGCGATGACCGGCATCGCGCTCGGAGGCGAAGGCTGGCGTAGCACCGGCGGCGGACCGGGGATGCTCGGCGACTTCGGTCGACCGGCGACCGGCGGGATCGAGGGGACGCTGAACTTCGGTCCGGGCCTCGGGCCGTCGTCGCTGGTCAGCGTGGACAAATCGCCGATCACCACGCATTCGGCAAGCGCGTTGACCGCGTCGATCCGGCCCGTGGGCGTCGGCGGGTTGGGCCGGGGCTCGGCGGGGATCTCGGCGGGGCGCGGCGCCACGCTCGGCGGTGACGGCTTCATCTGCAGCCGCGCCTTCTCGAGCTCGCCGAGCAGCGTCTTACTCGGCTCGTCCGGGTCGGTGAACTTCATCGTCATGCCGACCCGGCCGTAGAGCACGGATGGGGTCTTCGCCGAGGACACCACCTCGGCTTCGCCTTCGACCATGACGCCGCCGTCCTTGAGAGTCAGCGCGAATCGACCCTTACGTCCCGGCGGCAGCGGAGCTGCGATCGGAACGAACACAACTCCGTTGCGGTCGGCGTAGCGGCGGAACGCGGAGATGAACTCCTCGCCCGATGCACAGGCCGACACCAGGTAGATCGGCGCCCCAGTCGTCACCTGTCTCCAGTGTAAGCCGGCTGGGCCGAAAATGCGACGGGCGTCAGGGAGGAGGTCTCCCCGGCGCCCGGCCGCAATCCACGGCTCGCCGTGTCGGTATCTGGTTCGCCGCGCTTGCGCGGCGTTCGATCACGCGATGTGGAAATCGTGCGCGCGGACGGTCTTGCGGCCGTTCTCGGAGGCGCGGCGCGCGGCCTGGCTGATGAGCCACGCGACGTAGTTGTTGAGGCCGTCGAGCGCGTCACCCGCGGTGTTGCAGCCGGCGTCCTTGATCATCGCGCGAACCTTCGAGCTGACCAGCAGCATCTCCGGCGGCTTTGCGCCGCCGCCCGACTTCTTCTTTGCTTTCGCCATCTCCGACTCCTTGAAAGTGTTGAGTGCGGCTCTTTTACACCGGGCCGCGTCGCGAGGAACGGGCTCCACGGTGGTTTTTCGGGAAATGGACGCGATCGACAGAGTTCGCGACTTCTAGCGATCGAGCTTCAGCACGAACGTATCCGGCTTCGGAATTCGATCGCCTTCGGCACGAACCGACTCGAGCGCGGGCGACATCGCACCGAACGTGAACCGATAGATGCCGGTGACGTAGGCCGCGCCTTTGTCATCCACCGCGATACCGCGGCCCTGGTCGTGGTCCTTGTCGCCGAAGCTCTGCGCCCACAGGGTCTGGCCCTTCGCGTCGAGCTTGAGCGCGAACACGTCCTTGTTTCCCTTGCTGGTCAGCGGCCCCTTGCCGAAATCGACGGAGTTCTGGAACCAGCCGGTGGTCACCGTGTTCCCCGATGCATCCGAGGCGATGGCGAATGCGATGTCCTCGCGCTCCGCGCCGATCGTGCGCGCCCACTCGAGCTTGCCGGCCGGCGTGTAGCGCGCGACGAAGATGTCGGACTCGCCGAGCGAGGTATGATCGTCGCCCTCGCCGAACGATGCGCTCTTGTCGAACGAGCCCGCCATCGTGACGTGGCCCGCGGGATCCACGGTGACGCCGCCGGCGACATCGTTGAACGCGTTGCCGAACCGCTGCGCCCAGATGTAGTCGCCGTTGAGGTCGTACTTCGCGAGCACCACGTCGAGGTCCGAACCGCCGCCGGCCTTGAGCTTGGTCTTGCCGCCCCAGTCCGAGAGATCCTTGAACTGGCCCTGCACGTAGATGTTGCCCTGGCCATCGACGGCGACATGCGAGATCTGATCCTGGTACGCGCCGCCGAACTGCTTGATCCATTCGAGGTCGCCACCGGCCGAGAGCTTGATCAGCATCGCATCGGTGCCGCCGCGGCTCTTGAGCTGCGTGGTGCCGAAGTCGCACGTGGCCGAGAACGATCCGCCGACGATCCAGCCACCGTCGGGCGCGGCGGCCACCGCGTTCGCGCCGTCGGAGTCGATGCCGCCGAAGTTCCACGCCCACTGCACCTGGCCGTCCTTGTCGAACATCGCGACGAAGGCGTCGTCGGAGCCCACCGACTTCTTCGTGAACTCGCCCATCCTCAGATCGTCGAGGTAGTTGCCGACGACGACGACCTTGTCGCCGCGCACCGCAACGCCGTTCGCCGCATCGTCGCGCTTCGCGCCGAACGTCTGCGCCCACGCGATCTTGCCGTCGGCCCCGAGCTTCACGAGGTAGCCGTCCGAGGTCCGGCCTTTCGGTGCCTTCGGGTCGTCGTTCTGGATCGGCGACTTCTTGCCGATCGTGCCGCCGAAATCGATCGTGTCGTCGAACAGGCCGACGACGTACGCCTCACCGCTCGCGTTGACCGCGATGTCGCGCGGCGAATCGATACCGAGGCCGCCGAAGCCCGTGGCCTGGAGCGGCTTGCCCGTGGCGCCGCCCGGATCGGCGGCGAGCTGCGGCAGCGGGGTCTTGTCGACGGGCTTCTTCACCTGCGGCGGAGGCTCGACCACCTTCGGTGCCTCCTTCGGCGCCTCCTCCTTCTTTCCGCACGCCGTGAACAGAGACAGGCCGATCGCGATCGAGGCGAGACGCATGACCATCACGATGTCACGCAGCCCGGATCGCAGCAACGCCCTACGCGCGACGTTTCTCGTCGGAAAGGTCGTGGGAACCGAGTGCGATCGGAGTTGTCTGAACCCGCCCCGCGAGTACGATGCGCGCATGTCGCGCGTGCGTGTTGCAACCTCGGTCGCGTTCCTGTGTCTCGCGCTCGCCGCGTGCTCGTCGTCGCGCGGAGCCGGCGGTGGTGGGACCGGCGACACCACGCCCAAGGAGCCCGCCGATCGAGCGGTACGGATCGCGATCGCGCGCGCCGAGGCGAAGCGCGAGGACGGCATCCGCGAGCTGCAGGAGCTGCTGCGCACCGCCGAGAAGCCGGCGAAGCTGCTCGCGCTGCGCGGTCTCGGGCGGATCGGTGGTGCGGAGGCGCGGACCACGCTGCTCGCCACGCTCACCGATCCGGATCTCGATCTGGCTGCCGGCGCGCTCGCGGCGCTCGGCGTGGCGCGCGAGCTCGAGGACACGAGCCTCGACGATCTCGCCGCGACGTCCGGGGCGATCGAGGCCGCCTTCGCGCGCACCACGGGGACGCAGCGGTTGCTCGCGATCGAGGCGCTCGGGCGCGCCGGCTCGCTGACCTCGCAGCGCTTGCTCGTCGCGCAGCTCACCGCGTCGCCCGAGGAGGCGGAGGCCGCCGGTGTGGCGCTCGCGCGGCACGGCCGCCGCAAGATCGCGTTCGCGCCCGAGACCCTCGCCGCGCTGCTCGCGGCATCGGCCGCCTCCGACCCGCGGGTCCGGTACGGCGCGGTCTACGCCCTCGCGCGCGCACACGTCGAGAAGCCACCGGCGAAGCCCGATCCCGCGATCGCGCACGCGCTCGCCGAGCGCCTCGAAGATCCGAGCGCGGACGTGCGCGCGCAGACGTTCGTCGCGATGGGCAAGCACGGCACCGTCGATGGCAACCCGCGCGCGTTCGAGCACGCGCTCCTGGATCGCGACTGGCGTGTCGCCGTCGAGGCCGTGCGCGTCATGACCGGCGAAAAGACCAACGGGCAGTACGCGGAGGCCGTCGCCGTCGCGCTCACGCGTCGCGTGCTCGCGCTCGACGGCGGCGATGATGGCGAGGCGCATGTGATCATGGAGGGCCTGCGCGGCCTGCAGAAGTTCGGCGCGCGCACGCTCGTCCACGATGCGCTGAAGTCGGTCGTCACCTGGTCGAAGACCACGAAGTCACCCGCGCTCACGCGCGCGTGGATTGGCTGCCTCGCGACCTCGGCGCTCGTGCGCGGTGACAACGCGGGGCTCGCCACCGCCGAGGCGTGCAGCGACCGCGCGCTGCCGGATCATCTCCGGCTTCCGCTCGTTGCGGATCTCGTCACCGCGAACGCCGGCACGCTTGCCGAGCGCCGCACCGCGCTCGCCATGCTGCTCGCGCACAGGGACGTCCGCGTCCGCGCGGCCGCGATCGGTGCGCTGAACGCGCCGTGGAAGGAAGGCACCGCGGCCGATCACGTCACCGCGATCGGTATCCTGGTCAGCGCGCTCGCCTCGAAGGAGCCGATCCTCGCGGGCACCGCGGTCGATGCGGCCGGCGGCTTCTACGAAGCGATCGGCAGCGGTGACCACGCTGCGATCGATGCGGCCGTCATCGCGCGCGCGACCACGGAGAACGATCCCGAGCTCTCGGGCGCGCTGCTCGACCTGATCGGCACGCAGAAGCTCGCTGCCGGGGTGGAGGCGTGTCGCGCCGGGCTCACCGGGCTCCCCGCGCGCGCGAAGGCGGCGCGTGGCTGCCTACGCGCACTCGGCGAGCCCGCGAATGATCCGCCGGCTCCCGCCCACGCGCCCGCGCCGCCGGTCGATGTCGCGAACGTGATCGGCGCGAGCCTCGAGTGGCACCTCGAGACCACGCGCGGCGAGATCGTGATCGCGCTCGCGCCGGAGGTCGCGCCGTGGGCGGTCGCGAGCATCGTGGCGCTGACCACGAGCGGGAAGTACGACGGCCTCGAGCTTCACCGCGTGGTCCCCGACTTCGTCGTTCAGGGTGGCGACCCGACCGAGTCGGGGTGGGGTGGCCCGGGCTACGCGCTCCCGGCCGAGCCGGGCACCACCGCCGACGGGGCGGGGTTTGTGGCGGGCGGTGTAGGTATGGCCGACGCCGGGAAGGACAGCGGGGGATCGCAGTGGTTCATCATGCACGCCCGCGCTGCGCACCTCGATGGTCGCTACACGTGGGTCGGCGCGGTGCAGAGTGGGCAGAAGTCCGCGGATGCGTTGCTGATCGGGGACACGGTCGTGAAGGCGACGATCACCGCGAGGTCGGCCGCGCGCAGATAGTGTGGAACCCAAGCGATCACGCGGTGTCTGGGCCGTTATGGCGAATAGATCGAGGGGCTCCGTCGTTCGTTCCACCACACAGATGCGCGTACGCAAGCTGGTTCTCGGTGCCCTGGCTCTCGCCCTTCCGGCCACCTACGCCGCTGCCAAGGTGATCGGGGACTTCGATCGGAGCCCGCCTTCGTTCGAGCTCTCCGGGCGACCGATCGGCGGCGCCAAGGCGGCGATGCCGACCGCGGCGTACCTGACCGCCTCGCGCATCATGGCCACCACCGATGGCGCCGTCGTGATCGACGCCGACTCGGGTGCGCTGATCAAGACCGACAAGGCCGGGAAGAACATCGCCCAGCTCCCGATCGCGCGCGAAGCGGGCCTGCTCACCTACGATCCGGCCACCGGGCTCGCGTACGTCGCCGACCGCCGCAACGATCGCATCGCGGTCATCAAGGTCGGTAGCAAGCTCGAGGTCGCGCAGTCGTTCAAGACGCCGGTCGAGCCGTACGGCGTCGCGCTGACGCCCGACAAGAAGCTCCTGCTCGTCACCACGATCGCGGACCGCATGATGGTCGCGCTCGATACCGCGACCGGCGCCGAGAAGTGGCGCACGCCGCTCGGTAAGGAGCCCCGCGGCCTGGCGATCTCGCCGGATGGCACGCGCGCGCTCGTCTCGTACCTGACCACGGGCACGGTCGATCAGATCGACCTCCTCGAGACCCACCGCGCCGAGCACATCGCGATCTCGAACGCTTCGGCGCCGAAGCGCTGCCGCGGCTGCGGAACTGATGGCGACAGCTTCGCGCGCGCCTCGTTTGCGGTCGCCTTCATGGGCACCGATCAGGCGATCGTCCCGTTCCAGCGCGAGACCCCGGTCCAGATCTCGAACGGCAGCGAGAACACCGGCGGCTACGGCGGCGGCTTCGAGTCTCCGGTCTCGCACCAGCTCGCGTTCATCGGCCTCGGCAAGGGCGGATCGACGCAACAGGTCGTCGCCCAGATCTCGCAGCACCAGCCGCGCGCGCTCGCGTGGGACGGGATTCACGACGCGCTCTACGTCGCCGGCATGGGCACCGACACGCTCCTGCAGATCAAGAACGCGTCTCAGGTCGGTGTGGCCGAAGGCGTGACCGCGAGCCTGACCAGCGGCTCCACGAAGTGCGGCCCCGATGGCGTGGCGATCATGGGCGACGGCAACGTCCTCGTGTGGTGCTCGTTCACCCGCAACGTCGAGCGGATCGACTTCATCGATGCGAAGGGCACGCTCGCCACCGCGGCGAAGGTCAGCCCGGGGCCGGCGCTCGTCGCGTCGACGCTCTCCGAAAAGCAGCACCAGGGCTTCGTCCTGTTCCACAGCGCGGAGCCGGCGATGTCGGCGCGCGGCTCGATGGCGTGCGCGACCTGCCACCCCGATAACCGCGCCGACGGCCTGTCGTGGCGCATCGAGAAGCACGAGCTCCAGACCCCGCTCCTCACCGGCCGCATGGTTGGCACCGGCCCGTACAAGTGGGACGGCACCGATGCGGATCTCAAGACGAGCATGACGAGCACGATGAAGCGCCTCGGTGGCTTCGGTCTCGACAAGCCGCAGACCGACGCGCTCGCCTCGTACGTCGAGCAGATGTCTCCGGTGCGCGTTCCAACGCGCGACGCGTCGATGGTCACCCGCGGCAAGAAGCTGTTCGACGCTGAGGGCTGCCGCACCTGTCACGACGGGGCGCACTACACCGATAACGAGACCCACAAGTTCGCGGGCACCCTCGACAAGTCGGATACGCCGAGCCTGAAGGGCGTGGGCGCGAGCGCGCCGTACTTTCACGATGGCAGTGCGGCGACGCTCGAGGCGCTCCTCCGCGACCGCGGCGCGGTCCACGGCATGGCCGACACGGCCAAGCTCTCCGACGGTCAGGTCGCTGACCTGACGGCGTTCCTCGAGACGCTGTAGTCCACCGTCGACGACGTACGGCGATCAGGACGGACTCCTGATCGCCGATTCTTTGCGTCGTCGTGGTCGCTAGCGCGTGGCGACTGGCTGCGACGACGGGAGCTCGAGCTGCGCGGTCGTGAGCGGCGTCTCCCACGTCACCGAGGTGCCGTGGCGCATGAACGTACGGTCGACGACATCCGCGACCGCGTCCGAGGTCATCCACATGCTGACGCGGCGCTCCCCGGCGTAGCTCGCACCGAGCGGTGCATCCTCGCCGTACGCCGAGATCACGATGCGATCGCTGTCGACGCCGAGCGAGATCAGCTTGTCGCGCACCGACTCGGCGCGGCGCAGCGACAGCGCCACGTTGTACGGGGCCGCGCCGATCGGGTCAGCGTGGCCATCGAGGACGATCCGCTGGTCCGGGTGCGCCTGCGCCGTCTGCGCCATGGACTCGAGCGTGGACTCCGTCGAGGGGGTCAGCGCCGCCGAGTCGAATGCGAACTTCACATCGGTGTTCGCGGTGGCGACGCCGCCGATCAGCGTCGAGAGAGCTGCCATCAGAAGTGTATTTGTAGTCCGCATGATGACTCTTCAAGGAGCAACCACCGTGCCGACATGTGTGCACGGGCCGATCCGCACCCTGCGGCTGGTTCGCACGCATTCGCGGCGCTAACTCCGCGGGTGCGGTGGCGCGGCTGTCTGCCGTCAGCGATCCCCCGATCGCGTCGAGCGCAGTGCGCGGCAGGTCGCGCACGACCGGACGCGTCATGCCGGCCGATGTGACCCGACCGTGACGCGATGGTGACCACGACGTTCGGGTGAAGCGAAGGAGAACACCGGCATCCTCAGGGATGGCTCAATCGCAGTACCTCGGCGAGACGCCGCTGATCCCGCTCTCGCACTACGTGAAAGCCCTCCGACCGGACCTGCCGGCAGAAGCCTTCATGCCATCGCACTCGCGGCTCGCGTGGATTCCGTTTCACCTCGCGATCATCGCGGTCGCGGCCAGCGCGATCGCGCGCGGCTGGGTACCGTGGCCGGTGTTCCCGGGCCTCGGCGTGATCATCGGCCTCTCGTTCTCGTGCCTGACCTTCGTCGCGCACGAGGCGATGCACGGCGGCATCGTGCGCGGAAAGCTCGCGCGGCAGATCGTGGGCTGGATCGGCTTCTTGCCGTTCACCGTCGCGCCGCGGCTGTGGGCCGCGTGGCACGATCGCATTCACCACGCGACGGCGAACTTCGCCGACGATCCGGACATCTATCCAACGCTCGCCGAGTACGACGCGAGCCCGCGGATCCGGTTCTTCGTCAACGCATTTTCGCTCGGCGAGCGGCGCTGGCGCGGTGTGCTCAGCCTCGTGCTCGGCTTCACGGTCCAGAGTGCGCACCAGCTCATCTCGGCGACGTCGAGCGGCTTCCTCACCGCGCGCCAGCGCAAGATCGCGATCGCCGAGACCGCGCTGGGCGCGATGTTCTGGACCGGCGTGGCCATCGTCGTCGGGCCGTTCGCGTTCCTCTTTGTCTACGTGCTGCCGCTCGTGATCGCCAACATGGTGATCATGGGGTTCATCCTGACCAACCACAACCTCAGCCCACGCGTGTCCGTCAACGATCCGCTCGCGAGTGGCCTCAGCGTCACCGCACCGCGGCTGATCGAGTGGATCACGCTGCGCTTCGGCTTCCACGTGGAGCACCATCTGTTCCCGGCGATGAGCTCCCGCCATGCCCACCTGGTGCGCGCGGGCGTGCTCGCGCGCTGGCCCGAGCGGTACCAGTCCATGCCGCTGAGCACTGCCATCGGCCAGCTCCACGCGACCGCCAGGGTCTACAAGGACGACACGACGCTGATCGATCCAAAGACGGGTCACGAGTATCCGACCTTGATGCCTCGCGCAGCCGCGGAGCCGCTGCTCGGCGCGGCCGCGGCCTAGGCCGCCCACTCGCCGCTCGCCGCCGAGGGCGCGGGCAGTTAGCTCGACGCGGACGTGTATGACCGAATGGCGGTTCGCCAGACAACGCGGCTCAGCACCAGCAGCGCCAGCGAGCCTCCGATCGTTGCCACGGCGGTCTCGGCGGCCAGACGGCCCAGGAGCGCCATGGCCGGGAACGTGGTCATCACCGCGACGGGAATCACGAACGTGAACACGAACCGCCACATGCCGCGGAACACCTGCACCG
Source organism: Haliangiales bacterium (assembly GCA_038203335.1). Classification (GTDB taxonomy): domain Bacteria; phylum Myxococcota_A; class Polyangia; order Haliangiales; family Haliangiaceae; genus JABFXX01. The sequence continues at coordinate 25,517 of JBBRED010000013.1, forward strand.
GCCACCTGGCGGTGTCGAAGATCGCGCCGAGGAGGTAGGTGAGGTTGTCGAGGCGGACCACCCAGAACGACGCGGCGGCGCACAGGATCCACAGCGAGTACATCGCGAGCACGCCCGAGACGAACATCACGAGGCCGAGGGCGACGTCCGCGGCGGCCGGCGGGTGCCCGAGCTTCGCGAATGCGTAGATGATCAGCACGATCGCACCGATCAGGTCGAAGATCTTCCACGGCTCGAACCGCGACGCCGAGACGATCGCCTGCGCGTCGACGGGCTTGAGCAGCACGTAGTCGAACGCGCCCGAGCGGATGCGCTCGACGAGGTCGACGAACGACGGGCTGACCACGCCTTCGAGCACGGCGCGTACGGCGAGGAAGTAGCCGATCACGATCATCGCCGACGGCGCGTCCCACCCGGCCACGTCTCGACGCCCGCTGTAGAGCACGAACAGCGGGAGCAAGGTCAGGCCCATCCAGGCGATCGCCATCGCGCCTTCGAGGAGGAAGTCGGCGCGGTACGCCATGCCGGCGGCCACGCTGATCCGCATCTGTACGAGGAGGAGGCGCAGGTAGCGCGTCATCCGCCCACCGCCTCGAACTTCTTGACGCCGCGGTTCCATACGACGAGCGCGAGCACGAGCGTGGCGATCGCCCACCCGATCTGCGCGACGATGATCCACGCGGCATCGGCGGCGTCGAGAGACACCGTCATCAGCTCGATCGGCGCGCTCAGCATGTAGCGGAACGGCATCCACTCGGCGAACCAGCGGATCACGGGCGGCAGCAGCGGAATCGGCAGCAGGTACCCGGACAGCAGCGAGAACAGGCCGAAGTAGAGATTCAGCAGGGCCATGGTCTTCGTCACGAAGAACCCGAGCGAGCCGATCATGAACATCACGTTGAACGTGATGATCCAGGCGAGGGCGAGCGACGGCACGAGCAGCGCGAGCTGCAGTGGCTCGGTGGTCAGCGCGCTCGCCCCGGAGGACACCAGCAGCACGACCGCGATCGGCATGACCACGGCGCTGCGAAACGGCACGGCGGCGAGGTGGCTCGCCGCGAACGCGACATACGGGTGGAGCGGGCGGAGCAGGCGCATCGACATCGCGCCGAGCCGGATCTCCTCGCTGATCTGCCACGCGACCCACGAGCCGGTGAGGTTGCGCACGATCAGGTTCGCCAGGTAGTACGCGACGAACGCCGACGACGAGTACCCCTTGAACGCCTCGGTCTCGGCCACGCTGGTCCACAGCCCGAGCATCACGAGCGGCAGCGTGGTGGTCAGGATCCACACCAGAAACTCGGCGCGGTAGGCGACGGTCTCGGCGACGCCTACCCGCAGCAGCGTCGGCAGTGCGCGGAGCGTGCGCCGGGCGCTCACGGCGCCGTGGCCTTGTGCTTTCCGAACATCACGCGCAGGACGTCCTCGAGCGGCGGATCCTCGATCGCGAGGTCCGCGGCCTTCAGCGTGCCGAGGAGATGGCCGACGACCGTGGGGATCTCGGCGTCGCCGACCTTGAGCGAGACGCGCTGGGCCTCGCGCGACACTACCTTGCCGAGCTTCGCGAGGTCCTCGTCGGCGACCTGCGTGGTCAGCGTGAACGACACCCGCTTGTCGGGGTCCATCGTCTTGATCAGCGCGCGCAGATCACCATCGTGGATCAGCACGCCCTGATCGATCACGATGATCCGCGGGCACAGGGCGACCACGTCGTCCATGTAGTGCGAGGTCAGCAGCACCGTTGCCTCGTGGCGCTGGTTGTAGCTGCGCACGAAGTCCCGGATCGCGACCTGCATCGCGACGTCGAGGCCGATGGTCGGCTCGTCGAGAAACAGCGTGGTCGGTTGGTGGAGCAGGGCGGCCGCGAGCTCGCACTTCATCCGCTCGCCGAGCGAGAGTTGCCGCGTCGGCTTGTTCAGCAGCGGGCCGAGGTCCAGGAGGTCGGTGAGCTCCGAGAGCGTGGCGTCGTACTGCGGTTTCGGAACGTCGAAGACGGCGCGGTTCATCGCGTAGGTCTCGGAGGGCGGTAGATCCCAGATCAGCTGGGACTTCTGCCCCATCACGAGCGTGATCGCCTCGAGCAGCTTGGTCTCGCGCTTGAACGGCGTGTGGCCCTCGACCTCGACGGTGCCGCTCGTCGGGTGAAGCAGGCCCGACAGCACCTTGAGCGTGGTCGTCTTGCCGGCGCCGTTGGGTCCGAGGAAGCCCACGCGCTCGCCGCGCTCGATCGTGAAGCTCACGCCATCAACGGCCTTGACCGTCTCGTAGGTTCGATGGAACAGCGACTTCATCGCGGAGGCGAACCCCGGTGGTCGCTTGTGCACGCGAAAGTGCTTCTTCAGCTCCTGCGCACGGATCACGACTCGTCCTTGCGTACGGCCTTCGCGAGCTCGCCGATCGACTTGATCGGCAGCGAGTCGACCGCCTCGCCCTGCAGCATCGACTCGAGCAGGTGCGCGCCGACCTGGGCGAGCTGCACCAGCCCCGCCACACGGGCGGCGACCAGCGCGTTGCGCTCCTTCCGCGCATCGAGATCGGTGTTCGCTCCGTCGAACGCGTCGAGCGCCGTCTTGACCCACTGCAGCTCTCGCTCGCGGAACACGCGAGACACCATCTTCCAGATGTTGGTCTCGGCCTCGTAGTGCTCCTTGCGCTCGCCGACGACCCACGCCTTCTTGATCGCGCCCCACTCCTGGAGCTCGGTGAGGTGCATCGACACCGCGCCCGTGGAGATGCCCAGTCGATCGACGAGATCCGTCGCGTTCAACGGGTGGTCCTCGAGATAGAGCACCGCCCACATCCGACCCATGTTCCGCTTGAACCCCCAGGCCTCGATCAGCGCACCGACGGCATCGGCCACCTTGAGCACGGCCGGGTCGATGGTCATTTCTTCTCGGGATCGCCGGTCGGTGGCTTCAACGAGTGCACCGAGTGCTCTCGGGTCGTGACCCGCACGCCGCCGCTCTGCATCTCCGGCAACGTCGCGACCTGCGAGTTCTCCTGCCGGCGCCGGTTGATGATCTCGACGATCTCTCGCTGCGAGAGCCCGCCCGAGGGGCGGATCGTCACGCTCGCCTCGCGGCCGCTCTTCGGCTCGCGCGCCGTGACCGACAGGATCGATTCGACATCGACGGTGATCACCAGCTCGACGCGCGTGGAGCCCGCGGGACCCGGCGTCAGATCATCGAGGACGACCTGGCCGAGCTTGCGGTTCTTCGTGACGTCCTGCGAGTCGCCCTGGTAGAGCTCGATCGAGACGAACTTCTGATTCTCGTGCGTGGTCGCGAACAGGCGGCGCGCGCGCACGGGAAGCATCGAGTTGCGCGGCAGCACCACGGCGAACTGCGAGTCGCCGACCTTGATGCCGATGTCATGCGGCGTCACGTCGAGCAGCGCCGCCGCATCGTTCGAGTCACCGGAGAGGATGCCCGCGTACTGCGCCGCGCCGAGCGCCACGACCTCGTCGGGGTTCGCGCCCTTGCTCGGCTTCTTGTGGAAGAACTTCTCCACCATCGCCTCGACGGCCGGCCACCGGGTCATACCGCCGACGAGCAGCACCTCCTCGAGATCGCCGGGCTGCATGCCGGCATCGGAGAGCGCGCGCACGCACGGCGCCTCGAGCCGATCGAGCAGGTCCTTGGTCAGGCCCTCGATCTGCTCGCGCGTGACGACGCGCTCGTAGTTGATCGGTGCACCGTGCTGGTCGTTCGCGAGGAATGGCAGCTGGATCGTGGTCTCGATCTCCGACGACAGCGCCTTCTTCGCGGTCTCGCACGCCTCGCGCAGGCGCGACATCGCCATCGGGATGCCGGTGAGGTCCACGCGGTACTGGTCGAACACCTCGTCGACGATCCGCTCGAGCATGCGGCGGTCCCAATCCTCGCCGCCGAGCGCGCTGTCGCCGCCGGTCGCGAGCACCTCGAAGATGCCGTTGTCGACGGACATGATCGAGATGTCGAACGTGCCGCCGCCGAGGTCGAACACGGCGATCAGTCGCCGGCCTTCCTTCACGCGGTGGGCGCCGTACGCGAGCGCCGCCGCGGTGGGCTCGTTGAGAATGCGGATCACGTCGAGGCCCGCGATCTGACCGGCGTCGCGCGTGGCCTGGCGCTGTGCATCGTCGAAGTACGCGGGCACCGTGACGATCGCGCGCGTCACCGGCTCGCCGAGCGCCTCCTCGGCGACCTGCTTGATCCGCCGCAGGATGTGCGCGGCGACCTCTTGCGGGCTGATCGGCTGTCCGTGAACGCGGACCCATGCGTCGCCATTCGGCGCCGCGACGATGCGGAACGGCGCGAGGCGCGCGAACCACGATACGTCCTCGGCGTTGACCTTGCGGCCGATCAGTCGCTTCACGCCGTACACCGTGGCCGATGCGTTGGTCACGGCCTGGCGCCGCGCGCGCGTGCCGACCGCGATCTGCCCGCTCGCCGCCCAGCTCACCCACGACGGGACCGTGCGCTCGCCATCGGCGGTCGCGATCGTCTCGGGACGTTGATTCTCGTCGAGGACGGCGACGCACGAGTTCGTGGTCCCCAGGTCGATGCCGATGATACGCGACATCGCTATGGCTCCTTCTTGCCCATGAGCCGTGTCAACAGGCCCTTCCGTTCGTTCGTTGCCTGACGCCGCATGTCCGCGAGCTCGCGGGCCGCGCGTTCATTCGACGGATCGATCTCGAGCGCGGCCTCGAAGCGCTGTGCGGCCTCGAGGCGGTCTCGCGACGAGAGCGAGCGAAGGCCTTCGCACAGCTCGATGCCCGCGCGGAACGTGCGGTCCGAGGGATGCTTCTTCGACATCACCTTGTAGGCCGCGAGCGCCTCGTCGAGCTTCCCCGCATCGAGCATGTCCTCGAGCACGGTGCTGTCGCTGTTCTCGGTGATCACCGGCGGCGGCGACGTATTGATCGGCTTGCGATCGGTCTGCAGCGGCGGCGGCGGCTCGGTGCCCGACGCCGGCTTCATCGCCGCGCTCGACGTCAGCTTGTTCGCCGGGTTCATCGGAAACGACTGCCCGGGCGGCAACGGTATCGTCGGCGTGGGTTGCGAGCGGCTCGGGCTCGGGCTCGACTCCGCACCGGCGACGCGTGGGATCGGCATCGAGCGCGGCGGCGGCGTGATCGGCACCGCCCCGCTCGGCGCCCGCTCGGTCAGAGCATCGCCGGGTCGTGCGGTCAGCGCATCGCCCCGGGTCAGCGAGATGTCATGCGGCTTCGCCGTGGGGGCGTCACCAGGACGCGAGGTCGGCGAGTGATCTGTGTGCGCGCGCGGGAGCTGCGGCTCGGGCCGCTCCGGCATGCGCGCCTCGGGCGGGCGAGGGAGTGGCTGGCCGGTCGCGGCGCGTGGCACCGGCGGTCGCGGCGGCCCCACGGGCACCGGCGGCGGCGAGGCACGAAGAGGGATCGCGCGCGGCGCGGCGGGACGACCGAGCGCCGCGAGCGCCTGGGCGCGACCGGTCTCGTCGCCGAGCCGGCGATACGCATCGCGGATCAGGATGAAGATCTCCGCGGCGGTCTGGCGCAGCTGCGTCGATTCGTACCGCGCGAACAGATCGGGGTGATAGCGCTTCGTCAGCTCGCCGAACGCGGCGCGAACGTCGGGGTCGCTCGCCTCGTAGCCGACGCCGAGCACGAGGAACGGGTTCAGCTTGCGTAGCGAGTCCGCCTCGGCGAGCAACGCCTTGACGAGATCCTGCTCGGCGGCGCCGACCTCCTCGCCATCCCCGATCGATGCGACGGGTGCAATGCCGGTCGAGGCGGGTGGCGAGACGGTCTGCACGCCGGCGGGTGGCGTCGCGCGGCGCTTCGACTCCGACGCGAGAGCGCTCTCGATCATGTAGATCGAGGCGGGAGCGATCGGCGCGAGCTTGAGCTCGACGCCCGCACCACGCGCCGGATCGGTGACGTGTTGATCGACCGTGCCGGTCAGCACGATCACCGACGCGCTAGGCAGCGTCAGATCGATCCGGACCGGGGTGCCGAGCGCCGGCGGCGACGTCGCCTTGAGGAACATCGTCCCGCGGCTCAGATCGCGCTTGTAGATGGTCGCCAGTTGCTGCCACGAGGCACACCGGAGCTTGATACTGAGCGGACCAGTAGCCATCAGAGATCCGCGAGATCATAGGCCGATCACTACGCGCGAGGCAATGAGCGGTACCGTTCGAGAACGCGTTCGTGGCGCTCTTTGATCCGCTGCACGTAGGCCTGCTCGCGCGTGCGCTCCAGGGACTCGCGTGCCAGCTGGGCCAGGCGGGCCACCACGTCGTCCAGGTCGGCCAGAGGTTTCTGTACGAATCCAACTACCCCCAGGTCGGCGGCCGCCGCGGCCAGGTCCGCGTCGAGCACCGAGGTCATGAGGAAGGCCGGAAGGGCGACGATCCGCTCGCGGAGCCGCCGGACCGTCTCGAGCCCATCGATTCCGGGCAGCTGGGCGGCGACCAGGGCCAGGTCCAGGCCGGTGGTCTGGGACAGGGTGCGCGCCTCGCGGAGCGCCTCCTCACCGGTGACGTACGCGAAGGTTGCGACCCCCGAGGCCTCCAGCCGGTCCGCGAGCTCGTCCGCGACGTCGCGATCGTGCTCGACCAGCAGGACCGAGGGCCCGCGGCTCTCGACGATCGCCGTATGCTCGCCCGTGGTCCGCGTGTGGGCGGCGAGCTGCTCCTCGACATCGATCGACCGTCGCTCGGTCTTGATCAGGTCTTTCAGGAGATCCTCGATCATCTGGCGCTGCGAGATCAGCATCGAGTCGGTGGTGGTTCGCTCGCGCTGGTTCTCGCAGACCCGCTCGACCACGGCCTTCGCGTTCGCCGTGCCTTCGAGCTTCAGATCGAGGATGTCGCCGGCGCCGCCGCGGATGCACGCGAGGATCAGCGACGGCGACCCCTGGGAGATCACCGGCACCGGTTGCGCGTGCGGCAGCGCGTGCTGTACGCGGCGCAGCATCTCGCCGGCGAGCTTGTTGTCCTCGAGCTCGCCGCCCGCGGCATCTTGAAGATCGATCAGGATGCACGGCGGATCGGTGTGCGTGGCGTAGATGTCCGCGGCGGTGGTCAGCTCGTCGACCACGGTGACATTGACGCCGACCGCGGTGAGGCGTTCGACGAGGCCGCGGAGCTGCCCACTCGTGCCCTGCGGGGCGATCAGGATCGCGGCGATCTCGCTCATCGAAACCTCCACCGGCTCTCCCCGACCGCATTGATCTCGTCGATGCGCAACGGCGCATCGAAGTACAGACCCGGCAAGTAGTAGGTGTCGAGCAGGTCGCGATAGTGCGGGCTGTCGGGATCGTAGATGACGCCGCCCGGCAGCGACCACCGGAACGTGATGCCCACCGGTTGGCCAAACATCCCGAGCTTCGCCTGCGCGATGAAGCGCTGCGCGGGCCCGTCGGCCGCCTGCGAGAAATCGAGGCCGCTCCAGCTCGTGTCCGCGCGGTTGATCACGAACATGTCGCCCGCTTTCGCGAAGCCGCGCTCGTCTCCGGGCGGCAGCGAGAGCGCGCTGTTGGGGAACAGCGGGTTGATCTTCAGGCGGTGCATCGCGCCCCAGTCCCACGCCGTGGCTGGGCGTCCCGGGAACACCGTCTCGAGATGCGCCATCGCGTCGACCATCGACGCCAGGATCACCTTCGTACAGCTCTCGTCTCCCGCGGTCATCATGTCGTCGCAGATCACCGGCTCGCCGGTCTGCGGGCTCTGGACGAACGAGCTCGGGTCGGTGAGAAGCGCGTACACGATGCGGAGCAGGAGGTTGTCGTCGTAGTCGAAGAGCCGCAGGTTCATCGCGGTGAACTCGTCGGCGAGCGTGCGGATCAAGAAGTAGTGCATCCACACGTTGAAGATGCAGGTCGCCGCGGATCCCGGTCCGGCGTTGGTCGAGGTCGCGAACGACCACGCACCGAGCATGTCGCGCGCGGTGGCGAGGCGTGCGCGATCCTCGGGCGACAACGCCCCGAGGTACGCGACGACATCGGCCGGTGCCCCGGTGATCGAGTCGAGGCGGGTCAGCGCCGTGCGCACCGCCGGTGCGAGCTTCGCGCCGACGTTGGACGTTGTATCGAGCTGGATCCTCGCCATGTCCTCGCTGGTCATGCCGACGCCACGCTGTTCGATCAGCTGCGAGATCCGCTCCTCGCGCACGCCGGCGGCGTAGGTGACGCCGACGTACAGCGGCATGGCGCCATCGGCCTGGTTCAACGGATGGCCGTCGAACGTGGCGCCGACCGGGTCCGCATTCGCCGTGGCGATGTAGTCGCGCGGCGGCGGTGGGTCGATGACGTGCGGGATGTAGCGACTCGAGAGCTCGCCGGTCCACTCGGCGGTGCCGTCGCCGGGAAGGATGAAGAACGGCGCCAGGCCATTCGGGTTCGTGTCGCCGTCCCAGGTCAACGCCCGGGCATCCCGGGTCGGCACCTTCGCCTGGGTTGTCCAGCCGATGGAGAGGTTGGCATCCATCATCGTCCAGTTCTGGCTGCCGTAGCTGAAGTCGGCGAGCGCCTGGAATCCCTCCTTCACGGTCGTGGCGCGCCCGAGGTTCCACAGCGCCCGGATCTCGAACGAGGGCTCGTACCCGGTGTAGCGGACCGATAGCGCGGTGCTGCCGGTGCGCGGCACGAGCTCGTGCTTGATCGGATCGACGGCCGGGATGATCGGGCCGTGGTGCGGAACCACCTCGTACACCACCGTGCGGTGATCGCTGATCGATCCGAGCGTGCCGATGTTGATGGTCTCGGTGAACGTGGTGATCGGCACGTTCTGCCCCTTGAACACGGTGCAGCTACCCTGGGCGCACGGCGTGATGGTCTCCAGGTACACGTCGTTGACGTCGTGCTCGCTCACGGTCCCCGACCACGCGAGCTGGCCGTTGGTTCCGAGGATGACGCCGGGAATGCCCGGGAACGTGACGCCGATGACGTCGACCTGCGGATCGAGAATGATGAGGTGCGTCGGGTAGAAGATCGATGGATTCGGGAGCTGCAGGTGCTGGTCGGTCGCGAGCAGCGCGGTCAGACCGTCCGTGCGCGAGCGACCGACGGCCCAGTTGTTCGAGCCGGCATACGGATGCATGAATGCGTGCGGGCCGAGCGCGCCGTTCGCGCCGTCGTGGATGCCCTTCGCCTTGCCGAAGAACGCCTTTGCCTGCGCGAACAGCTCCGCCGGCACCACGGGGCGCAGGGCAACCGTTGCGGTCGCGGTGCCGTGCGCGACACGGGGGGAGCTGGGCTCGCTGCCGTCGGAGCGCGAGCCCGAATCGGCGCCCACGTTCGGAAAGCCATTGATCGTCGGCGTCTTGCCCACCGGCGCGAGGCGCATGAGGTCCCGGGAGAGTCCCTTGCGCGCGAGCGCCGCGGCACCGTCGGCGGCCGTCGCCGCGTCGAACGTCTGCCGCACGGCCTGGTAGAGCTCGCTGATGTCGATCTCGAACGGGGCGGAGTACGACAGCGCGAACGCCTGAAACCGGCCGAGCACGAGGGAATCGACCGGCGTCCACGGTACGAACCGCGAAGGGTCGAAGCTCGCGAGCAGCTCCGCGTTGATCTTCCAGGTGCCGGTCGGGTTGGACTCGGTGACGATCGAGGTCGCGTAGGCGTTGACGCCGTCGGCGTAGCGCTTCAGCAGCGTGACGATCTCGCCGTCCGTGGGATCGCTCGACGCCTGGAGCGTGGCCCAGCTCTCCTCGGCGAGCGGCTTCATGCGGTGAACCCGCATCTCGAGATCGGTGTCGATCACCGTGGGATCGAGCGTGCCGAACAGCTCCGCGAGCGTGCCCGCACCGAATCGGCGCAGGATGTCCATCTGCGGCAGGCGATCGTGAGCCATGACATAGCCCTGCACGAACGCCGCATCCGAGAGCGTCTGCGCGTAGATGTGCGCGACGCCGTACTGATCGCGCGCGACGTGTACCGGCTTGAGGAGGCCCGCATCGGCCGGGAGCTGGAAGTCGCCGTCGAGCGGGAGATCGTCGAACGGACCCGCGACGGTTCCATCTCCGCAGCCCACGATGGCAACCGCGAAGGCCGCGAGGAGCGCGGGTGCTCGGCCCATGCCCCGCACGATACCGGAAAAGCCGCGAGCGAAGTACGATGCGCGGGATGTCCGAGCACCTGTTCTTGCGCGCGTGTCGGCGACAGCCGGTCGAGCGCACGCCGATCTGGATGATGCGTCAGGCGGGGCGGTACCTACCGGCCTATATGGCCGTGCGGGCCAAGGCATCGTTCCTCGATCTGTGCCGGACTCCCGAGCTCGCGTGCGAGGTCACCTTGCAGCCGATCGACGAGTTCGGCTTCGACGCGGCGATCCTGTTCTCCGACATCCTGATCACTCTCCCGGGCATGGGCCTCGAGGTCGGGTTCCCCGACTCGGGCCCGAAGATCGCCACGCCGGTCCGCACGCGGGCCGCGATCGATGCGCTCGTGGTCCCCGATCCCACGTCCGCGCTCGCGCCCACGCTCGAGGCCGTGAGACAGATCAAACGCGGGCTCGCGGGCCGCGTACCGTTGATCGGCTTCGCCGGGGCGCCGCTGACCATGCTGACCTATGCGGTCGAGGGCGGCGGATCGAAGGACTACGCGCACACGAAGCAGCTGCTCTACGGCGATCCGGCCGCGGCCCACGTGCTGCTCGACAAGCTCGCGAAGACCTGTGCGTCGTTCCTCGAGGCGCAGGTCGAGGCCGGCGTCGATTGCGTGCAGATCTTCGATAGCTGGGGAGGCATCGTCTCGCCCGGCGACTTCCGCGAGTTCCCGCTGCGCTACGCGAAGCAGGTGATCGCGCAGCTCCGCGCCTCGGCCGCGTTCAAGGGCAAGAACATCCCGATCATCTACTTCGTCAACGGCTGCGCGCCGTACCTCGATGACTACGCGTCGAGCGGCGCCGACGTCCTCGGCGTCGACTGGCGGGTCGGGATCGACGAGGTCCGTCGCCGTGTGGGCGATGGCGTCGCGCTCCAGGGCAACCTCGATCCGGGCGCGCTGTTCGCGAGCCCCGCCGAGATCCGGACGCGCGTCGCCGAGATCCTCGAACGCGCGGGACGCGTCGGTCACATCTTCAACCTCGGCCACGGCGTGCTCCCGCAGACCAATCCCGAGCACGTCCGCGCGATGGTCACCGCGGTCAAAGAGCTGTCGGCGCGCGACTGATGCGGATCTGCGTGATCGGCGGCGGGCTCGGTGGTCTCACGGCCGCGCGCGCGCTCGTGGCGGCGGGGCACGATGCGCACGTGCTCGAGGCCTCGTCGCGGACCGGCGGCGTGCTGCACACCACGTCGAGCGATGGCTACGTGCGCGAGCACGCGGCGAGCTCGTTCCTCGGCAACGTCTCGCGCGGTGCGCGCTCGCTGTGCGAGCAGCTCGGCGTTCCCGTCGAGAAGGCGTCGCCGCGCGCGAAGCGGCGATGGATCTTCCTCGATGGCAAGCTGCGCGCGCTGCCACGCAACCCGTTCGAGATCGTGCGCACGGATCTGCTGACCTGGCGTGGCAAGCTCGATCTGCTGCGCGAGCCGCTGCGCCCCGCGCGCCCGGCGGGCGACGAATCGGTCTACGCGTTCGCTGCGCGGCGGTTCGGTGCCGAGGCCGCGCGTGCGGTCGTCGCGCCGTTCGTGACCGGTGTGTTCGCTGCCGACGCGCACGACATCAGCCTCGAGGCCGGATTTCCACGGCTCGCCGAGCTCGATGCTGGCGGTGGCATCGTGCGTGGGTTCGCGGCGCAGGCGGCGAAGGCCGCGTTCAAGAAGTTCGCGGGCGGCGGCAAGAAGACGCGGCCGCCCGCGGGGCTGTTCGCGCCGACGGGCGGGCTCGGCGCGATGATCGCCGCGCTGACCGCCGAGCTCGGCCCGCGCTTGCAGACCGGTCGCGCCGTGGCCCAGCTCGCGGCCGACGCGCGGGGCGTGAAGGTCGATGGCGAGGCGTGGGATGCGGCGGTGCTCGCGGTCCCGGCGGAGGATGCCATCGCCATCGTCGCGCCGTTGCCCGAGCTCGCGAGTCGGCTTCGCCCGTTTCATCGTGCACCGACGCAGATCGTCTACCTCGGATATCCCGAGGCCGCGGTGCCTCGCGCCGTCGATGGCTTCGGGTTTCTCGTCGCGAAGGGCGAGGATCTGCGGGTGCTCGGCGTGGTGTTCGAGTCCGTGGTGTGGCCGGGCCGCGCGCCGGCGGGCCACGTGCTGCTGCGCTGCATCTTCGGCGGCGGTCGCGATCCCGAGACCGCGGCGCTCGACGATGCCGCGCTGATCGCGCATGCGCGCAAGGACCTCGGCGCGGTGCTCGGCGCCACCGGCGAACCAACGCACGCGAGCGTCGTGCGATGGACGCGCGGCGTGGCGCAGTATCCCGTGGGGCATCGTGATCAGGTGCGCCTCGCGGTCACCGCGGCGCGCACGCACCGGATCGCCCTCGCGGGCGCGGACTACCGCGGCACGGGCGTCAACGATCTGGTGGCGGACGCGGACGTCATCGTCGAGGAGATCGGCTCGTGGGCGTGAGGATCGCGACGTGCATGCTCCTCGCCGCCTGCTCGAGCGTAAAGCCGCACGCCATCGAGGATGCTAAGCACCCCGCGCTCGCCGGCAGCGACGCGGCGCACGCCGATGCCGCCGCCGTGGTCGTGGCGCCGAGCGCGACGACCGGTGACGTCCAGGTCCGCGTCGAGTGGCCGGCGGTGCCCTCCGCCGTGCGCGCGTCGCCCGGAGCCACGTCGTGCGGGACGCCGCGCCTCGCGCAGGTCGCGCCGAGCACCACGTTTGGCATCGGCGACGTGCTCGTCATCGTCGATGGTGCGCCCGTGGTCCTCGGCGAGACGCACGTGCGGCTGGCCGACTGCGCGTGGTCGCCGCGGATCGCGATCGGCAGCTCTCTCGCGATCGACAGCGCGGCGGATCGGCCCGCGAAGATCATACTGACGCAGCGGCTACGCGCCGCGGACTTCCAGGCGAAGGCGGAGGAGTCGTCGCCTCCCGTGCCGGTGCTCCTGCCGACCGCGGGTCACACCGTGACCACGCCGCTCGAGACCGGCGCGGTCTACCAGCTCGCCACCGACGGCAAGGATCCTGAGGTCGCGTGGGTCGTCGCCGCGGCCGGCGCGGTCACGGATCCGAGCGGCGTGGTGCTGGTCAAGGACGTCCCCGCGGGCGCGCACGCGGTGCGCGCGTGGCTTCCCGCGCGCGCGGGCCAGCCCCCGAAGTACGCGAGCGGTCAGGTCACCGTGGTCGCCGGCGATCTCGCCGAGCTGACCTTGAAGCTCGCGCCCTAGCGGCGACGGCGGCGACGCACGAGCAGGCCGGCGAGCGCGAGACCGATCGGCCAGCTCGCCGACGCGGTGCCCGTCGAGCAGGCGTAGTAGCTCGGGCGCCCATCGGCGCCGCCCGGGTCCATACCGACCGGATCGCCGAGGCCATCCGCGTTGAGCGTCACCGTGGCGGTGCCACCCGCGTGATCCACGGAGAACGTCGCGGCCTTCGGGCCCGCGGTGTGCGGGTTCGCGATGATCAGCCACTCGACCGTGTCGTTGGGTCCGAGCATCAGGCTCGGCGCCTGGACGATCGCGAAGTCCTCGGCGTTGTCGCCCTCGATGCGGGGATTGAGAAGCTCGGCAGGCGTGATCGAGCAGTTCGTGACTTCGATCTTCTGACCGATGGTCGGAACGTTCAGCATCGACGGTCCGAGATCGAGCTCGGCCGGCGTGGCCGACACGCCTGCGGTGAGGCCGGTGACGTCGAGCTCGAGTGCGCGCGGCGTGGCGCCGGGGATGTCGGTCCCGACGTTGATCGTCGCGACCTCATGTCCCACGGCGGTCGGCGCGGCGGTGATCGTCACCGTCTGGGTATTCGCGCCCGAGCCCTGCAGCGTGGCCGGGAGCGTCGGCGTCATCAGCGTGAACGGCGCGTTCGGCGCGTCGATCGAGGTGACCTTGAAGCTGCCCGCAGCGTTCGCGGCGATCGTGACCATCTGGGACGCGCTCTGACCGACACATACCGGTCCGAGATCGATCGTTCCGTCGGGCGTCAGCGACATCGAGGTGGCGAGCGCCTTCGCCGAGATCGGGATCGAGCGCATCTGGCCGCCGTCGTAGACGATGGTCAGGGCGCCGGTCGCATCACCCGCGGCCATCGCGTCGAACTTGACCATCGCGGATACCGAGCCGCCGCCCGCGATCGTCGCACCGGGGAGCGGGAGGCCGGTCGCGCTGAGGCCGGCGCCCGAGATCGTGGCGCTCTGGATCGTCATCACCGCGGCGCCGGTGTTCGCGAGTACGACCGCGCGCTGCGTGGGCTCGCCGACGCGTGTCGTGGGAACGGCCGCCGGGCTCGGCGTCACGTCGAGGCTCGAGTCGATCCCGTTGCACGACAGGGTCACGGTCGACGTCGGCGTCACGGGATCGTTGCTGGTCACGCGGAACGTGCCGGGCATCGAGCCGGTCACCGTGGGGTTGCACGTGAGCGTGTAGTTCTGCGCGCCGCCGGCGCCAACCGAGTACGTGCCCGTCGGGCCGCTCGTGATCGCGTAGCCCGCCGAGGCGATCGCGCTCGTCACGGTGAGCGTCGAGCCGCCCGCGTTGCGGACCGTCACCGCTGCGTCGCTGCTCGCGGTGTTCCGGCGGACGTCGCCGAAGTTGACTGCGGTCGGGCTGACGTCGATGTCGATCGGCGGCAGCGTCCCGGTGCCGTTGATGGTGTACGTGCGGAGGCCGAGCCCGCCGACCTGGACCTGGAGCGCGCAGCTCGACGCACCCTGCACGTTGGGCCGGAACATGGTGCTGAAGTCGTAGCCGACGATCTCCCACTCGTAACAGGCGATGTTCGCCTGCGGGACGCACTGGAAGCTCCCCGCGACGCACGGGTTGTAGTTGATGCAGTGCCGGTACACCGGAGCCGGCAGGTTCGGCGCGTTGACGATGAAGTCGGAGCAACCGGTGATCGAATCGATCGTGTAGTCGACGTCGACGAGGCCCGACGGATTGATCGAGGTGAAGAACGGCGCCGACGTGTTACCGACCTGCACGCTTCCCGCATCACCACCGCTGGGTGGCGAGAAGATCACGCCGGTCAGCCCCTGCTCGGTGGACGAGGTATCGGGTTCCACGATCTGGCAGGCAGTCGTGGCCGCGAGCGCGGCGAACAGCAGGAGGCGCATTGCCGGTAGGATCGGGTGCCTGGGCCGCGCTGTCAAACGTCAGTTCTGACCCAAGTAGGTGAAAGTCCGAGGTGTCGGGGCAGGATCGGTTTGACAGACCGCACGTCACCCAGGATGATCCATGCGTGCTCGGGACGACCGTGGGTAGTTACCGGATCACCGACCAGGTCGCGGTCGGCGGCATGGGCACGGTCTACCGGGCCGAGCACACCCTGATCGGCCGGATCGCGGCCGTGAAGATCCTGCACCCCGAGATGTCGGGCAACCGGGAGATCGTGAACCGGTTCTTCAACGAGGCGAAGGCGACCACCACGATCAAGCACCCGGGCATCGTCGAGGTGTTCGACTTCGGCTACATGCCCTCGGGCCACGCGTTCCTCGTGATGGAGTACCTCGAGGGCGAGCCGCTCTCGCACCGGATCAAGTCGCGTGGAACGTGCTCCGAGCCCGAGGCCGCCATGCTCATGCGTGGCGTGTGCAGCGCGCTCGCGGCCGCCCACGCGAAGGGCATCGTTCATCGCGACCTCAAACCCGACAACATCTTCGTCGTACCCGATCCAGATTCGCCGACCGGCGAGCGGACCAAGATCCTCGACTTCGGCATCGCGAAGCTCACCGACATCGGCCTCGCAGGCAGCGCGACCAAGACCGGCGCCGTGATGGGAACGCCGACGTACATGTCCCCGGAGCAGTGCAAGGGCACCGGGCAGGTCGACCACCGGGCCGATCTCTACTCGATCGGCTGCATGCTCTACGAGCTGATCTCGGGCCGGCCTCCGTTCATCAACCACGGTGCGGGCGAGCTGATCGGCTCGCATCTGTTCGTCGAGCCCGAGCAGCTGTCGATGCACGCGCGCGTCTCGCCCGAGCTCGAGCGCCTCGTGATGTCGCTGCTCCAGAAGCGGCCCGAGCTGCGCGTTCAGACCGCGACCGAGCTCGCGCATCTGCTCGTGCAGATCGCGCAGTCCCACGGCTGGGTGGCGAACACCACCGATCCGCTCGGTCGATTCTCGGTCCCGTACATGACGAACACGTCGCCGTCCGCGGCGACCCGCGCGCAGTTCACGCCGATGCAGTTGACCCCGGCGCACTACCAGGCGCCCGCACCGATCCCGACACCCGCGCCTCCGCACAGCTACACCGCGCCGGGTATCGTCGAGCCGCCGAAGCCGACGACGCTCTCGGGCGGTGCCGGCGAGAGCCAGATCAGCCATCCGACGAAGTCGAAGAAGGGCCTCGTCATCGCGGTGAGCGCCGTGCTCGCCGCTGCGGCCGGCATCGCCGTGTTCATCGCCGTCAGCGGCAGCGGCCCCGGAACCGGCGAGCCCAGGCCGGCCGCGCCGCCGGTCGAGACCACGACGCCGACCGGGTCCACGACCGGCGCTGCGCAGCCGGATCCGACGAAGTACGAGCCAACGAAGCCGGATCCGACGGGCCCGGTCGCGACGCAGCCCGACACGACCAAGCCGGATCCGACGGGCTCGGTCGCGACGCAGCCCGACACGACCAAGCCGGATCCAACGAAGCCCGACACCACCGGGTCCGTGACGACGAAGCCGGATCCGACGAAGCCCGTGACGACGAAGCCGGAGCCGTCGAAGCCGTCGAAGCCGACGACGACGAAGCCGACGACGACGAAGCCGACGGCGACGAAGCCGACGACGACGAAACCGACGACGAAGCCGACCGAGAAGCCGACGAAGCCGGATCTGCTCGAGACCGATATCGACTGACCGCGCGTGCGATGCTGGTGAGGACGGTCAGAGTGACGCCGATACCCGAGACCGAGCCCGCCACGCCCGCCCCCGATTGATCATGCAAACCTTCGCTCGCCTATCCATCGCCGTCTCTCTCGTCGTCGCCGCCACCGGCCCGCTCGTGGCGCAGCCCGCGCCGCCCTCTGACCCGGGCGACAAGGGCGATGCAAAGGCCCTGATGGCCTCGGGCCTCAAGCTGTTCGCCGCGAAGGATTACCTGGGCGCGCTCTCGGTGTTCGAGACCGCGTACGCTCGGTTCCCGAGCGGCAAGATCCTGCTCAACATCGGCACCACGCTCCTCAAGCTCGACCGCAAGGCCGACGCGGCAAACGCGTACCAGGGCTACGTCGACTCGCGCGACGCGGATCCGATGAAGAAGGCCGAGGTCACGAAGGTCGTCGCCGGGCTCGATATCGAGGTCGGTGTCGTCGAGATCTCGGTGACGCCGGCCGATGCCGAGATCCAGATCGACAAGGGCGAGTGGACGGCCGCCGCGAAGCTCGCACGCACGCGCGTTACCCCGGGCATCTTCACGGTCCACGCGCGAAAGAGCGGGTTCTCGGCCTCGGAGCAGACCGCCACCGTCGCCGCGGGCGGGACGCGCTCGGTCGCGCTCACGCTCTCGCCCGAGGTCGTTCCGACGGTCGGCGGCGGCGGCACCGATGTCGACGGAGGCCTGATCGGCCGCGGCGAGGCCGACGAGCCGCCGGCGAAGCTCGGCATCCTCGCGCTCGCCCACGTCGATGCGAAGAACAAGGGCGGCGCCGCGGTGATCGGCGTCGTGTACGACGTGTTCGAGCGCGTTCAGCTTCAGGCGGCGGCGATCCTCGGACCGTCGTCGGGCGGCTACGCGGGTGTCGCGTTCGCGGTGCTCACCGGAAAGGTGCGGCCGATGCTCCTCGCCGGCGTGCCGATCTTCGTCGCGAGCGGAGCGCGCGTCGGAATCCGCGGCGCGGCGGGCGTCGAGGTCGCGTTCAACCGTCACATCTCGGCGGTCGCCGAGCTCGGCGTCGAGCACATGTTCAATCCCGAGGACAGCGTCACCGCGACGCTGTTCATCCCGGCCGTCGGCGTCATCGGTCGCCTCTAGATCGGCGATCTAGTCGATCGCGGTCGGATCGCGACGCGACACGGTGGTCGTGGCCTCGATCTCGACGCGCTCGTCGCCGACGGTCGCATCGACGAGCATCACCTCGCCGCGCTCGGCGCGCTCGAGCTCGCGGTTCTCCGGCGTGCGATTGCGGCGAAGCAGGCGTAGCGGCATGCGCCCGGCATCGCTGCAGCCGAGCAGCTCGACCTTGCCCTTCTGCGACCGCGGCGAGCCGACGATCCGCCACGCGTTCGGCTCGTCGGCGAGCGAGCGAGGATCGCGCCGCAGCACGAGGTAGCTGAACTTGAGCCCGCCGTCGCGCAGGTGCGTGAGCCGGGCGAGCTCGGCGGTTCGCGGCGGGAGAGTGACCGCGCGATCCTCGTGGCACCAGTCCGTGGGGTCGGCGAGGGCAGGGCAGGGCGCCACGTGCCGGGTGCACGGTGCGAACACGTGCGCCGCGCCGCGCGCGAGGATCGCATCGCGCACCGCATGCAGCGCACGCGAGGTCTCGCGCAACGCGGGCTCGATGATGATCACGCTGCCGCCGGGCGCGAGCGCTCCGAGCGCGCGCTCCACCATGCCGAGGCGCGCCGTGTCGTCGAGCTCGTTGAGTAGCGTGCCCATCACCACGAGATCCGCATCGGCGAGGCGCGCCGTGGTCGCATCGTCGACGCGTGTGGCGATCGTGGTCGCGGTCTTGCGCCGCGCGGCGAGGTCCTTCACCGACGCGGCCGCGATCCCCAGCGCGGCCGCGTCGCGATCGATCGCGGTGATCGCGAACGGCAGCGCGGCGGTGGCGACCAGGCCGAGGCTCATGGCACCGCAGCCCGCGCCGAGGTCGATCACGCGGATCGGCCTCGCCGTCGGGAGCGCGCCCGCACCGGTGAGCTCTCGGAGCGGGATCGCGACCTTGATCGCATCGGCGATCGTGAAGAACGCCGCACGCGCCGCGAGGTCAGCCGTGCGATCGGTGGGCGCCGAGAGCCGCGCCCGATCCGTCGTGTAGCGCTCCGAGCGATCCTGGATCGCGCGAATCAGGGCGCTGGTCGCGAGCGGCCCAGCACCGATCGCGGCGCGGGTCGCCGTGTAGACCGCGTCCTCGAGATCCGCGGGGACGACGATCGGGCTCAGTCCGTCTTGTCCTTGGGAGCGTCGGCCGGCGCGTCAGCCTTGTCGTCGGCCGGAGCCTCGACAGGCGCGTCGGTCGCCTTCGCTTCCTCGGACTTCTTGTCCTTCACCTTGTTGCCCTTCGCCGGCTTCTCGGTCGCCGGCTCGGTCGGACCCTCGACGTCGAGTGCCTTCGCGACGGGCGCCGCATCCTTCGGCATCTCCGGGGGCGGCGGAATGGTATCGGCGCGGCCCAGCGGCGGCAGCTCATCAGCGACCGAGCGCATCGGCTGGGTCTGGCGCATCGTGTTCGGCGTGACCGACGCGACCATCCGCGGCGGCAGGCCGGGCGGCGTGGCGAACGCGGTCTCGGTCGGCTCGTCGGCGGCGAACGGATTGCCAGGCAGCTCGACGGGCTGCGTCGACTCGCCCTCCATCTGCGTGGGGACACCCTCGCCGACATCGAGCACGTGGACCGCAACACCGGTGATGTTGTCGTGACCGCCGCGCGTCTTCGCGAGCTCGACCATCTCGGCGAGCGCCTTTCCGGGTGCGTCGACGGAGAGGCGCTGCGCGATCTCGTCCTCGGAGGGGAAGTAGTCGTGCATGCCGTCGGAGCACAGGAGCAGACGATCGCCGCGGCGCAGCGTGACGTGCGCCATCTCGACGCCGACATCGGCGGAGACGCCGATCGCGTTCACGAGGATGGTGCGGAGCGGGGAGACCTGCGCCTCCTCGATCGTCAGCTTCCCCTCGATCACGAGGACCTCGGCGACGGTGTGGTCGGTGGTGATCTGCGAGGGCTTGCCGTCGCGGATCAAGTACGTGCGGCTATCGCCCACGTGCGCGACGAACGCCTCCGGACCGGCGACGAGCACGACATCGAGCGTGGTGCCCATCCCGGCCTTGTCGGGCTCGGCCTGGCCGCGCTGATAGACGGCCTGATGCGCGCCGAGCACGGCGTTCTGCAGGAGCTGCACGATCCCGCGGCGACCAGCATCGGTCGGCGCCTTCTTGAACGCTTCGATCTCGGTGCGAGCGCCCTCGAGCGTCTGGCGCACCGTGTCGACGGCCATCGCGGATGCGACCTCGCCGGCGGCGTGACCGCCCATGCCGTCAGCGACGATGAAGAAGCCCTTCGTGGACTCCATGTACGCGGAGTCCTCGTTGTGTTCCCGCACGACCCCGACGTCAGTGACGAGCCATGCTTCCAGGGTCACGCGGGAGGCCTCGTCTTGGGTAGCTTCAGCCATTCAGGTGCCTTGAACAAAAGGATTCTCCCCCGTGCGGCCATCACGCCGCAAGCGCGGGAACCCACTAGTCTCGTGCGATCACGATCGGCGGGGGTGGTGAGCCGGCGAGCGCCATCGCACGCCCCTGTGCCGCCAAACGCTCCATGCACAGGTCAACCGCCGCTGGTTCGCGGTCCACGGTCACGAATCGCCTCGCCAGCCGCTGGGCGACCGCCGCGGTGGTCCCGGAGCCGGCAAACCAGTCAGCAACCCTGTCCCCGGGCTCGGTGACGGCGCGCAGGATGCGCTCGACCAGGCGCTCGGGCTTCTGCGACGGCCAGCCGTTGCGTTCCCGATCGGAGTGATTGAGCGTTTCAACGTCCGTCCACCAGTCCTCGGGGACCTTGCCGTCGGCGACCGGATACCGGTAGACGCGGCCGGTCTTGCGGTCCGTCTTCTCCTGGACGGCCTCGCCGCCGTCGAGCACGACGCGCATGTGCGAGCCGCCCCGACGGGGGACCCGGATCGCATCCGGATAGAATGCCCAGTCGTCGCCGCGTGCATACCAGAGGATGGTGTCGTGCTTGCGGCCGAAGCCGCGGCGGCTCTTCCCGCCGACGGCGTAGCACCACACGATCTCGTTGACGAACCGGTCGCGGCCGAACAGGCGATCGAGCGCGACCTTCACATAATGTACGGCTCGGTAGTCGAGGTGGACGAACAGCGACCCGTGCTCGGCGAGCGCGCGCCGGCTGTGCTCGAGCAGCGGCGAGAGCCAGGTCACGAACGCGTCGGGATCGTCGGCGCGGTCGGCATAGCGGTGCCCTCGGCCCATCCGCACGATCCCGGTGCCGAACGGCGGATCAATGTAGATCGCGTCGAGCGCGCCGTCCGCGATCCGCGCTGCCTCCGCGAGCGCGTCGCCGCAGACCAGGCGGTCGGGGACGCGATCGGCGCGGCCGAACTCGAGGCGGTCACCATGCGTGGTGACGTCTACCGGCTCGATCTCCATCCGCCGGCGACAGTACACTCCCGCGGTGCGCTTCGGCCTCTGGTACCCGCTCGCGTCGGCAGCGGATCACGCGCTCGCGGCGCCCGGGATCTTGCAGCTCCGGCTCGCGACCGGCCTCCTCGACTACCCGCGGGGCAAGAGCGCGATGGTCCACTACGCCGAGGTGCCCGACGTCCGTGCGGCAGCGCTCGCTCTGGCCACCGCGCACGCGGCCACGGCGGCCAACCTAGTCTGCCGGCATCTGATCGAGATTCCTGACGCTACTGACCTCGGCACGTTCTATGCGAAGTTACGAGGCGAGTTCGTGCGCCGCTTTGGTACTCCACCGGTGTTTCCTCCCGAGATGTCCCGATGAACCTCGTCGAAGCCGAAGCCACCGGGCCTGTCGAAGGCGACGCACCGCTGGTCACGCCGCCGCGTCCTCCTCATCGCCGCGTCTCGGTGTCGCTGCTGTTCACGCTCACGGTGCTCGTCGGCACCGTCGTCGCGATCTACCTGCGCTTTCCCGCCCGCCACAACCAGCTCATGACCGAGGCGATGGCGAGCCACGCCGAGCCCGATCCGTCGTGGGACCTCGTCGCCCCGACGCCGATCGAGCTGCGCGCCTGGGCGATCGGCGTGGTCGGCAAAGATCCGCCACTCCCCGCGCCAACCGCGAAGATCGTCGGCGCTCGCCGCGTGACGATCTTCAGCCGCGACGCGGCCGTGATCGGGACCGAGATCGGCTCGGATCGCGTGACCTACTTCGTTCAGCGGGCGCAGGGCATGGCGCCTGAGCACGCGGAGCGCGACGACGGCGACGTGCAGGGCGTGTCGTGGCGAAAGGGCCCCTACACGTGCATCGCCGTCGGGCCGGCAGCCTCCGTGAAGACCTGGCGCGCCTCGTTTCCCTGACGACTATTCCGGGGCGATCGTGACGCAGGCGGTGCCGTGGTCGCCGCCGGTACTGGTCACCGTGGCGCATACCCGGTTCCGGTTCGTGCCGGTCAAGAAGAACGCCCCCGGAATCACGATCCGATTTCCACATGCAATCGTCGCCGGCATCAGCGGGTGATCCGTCACGCGAGCGCCGGTCTCCGTCACCGCGACGTCGACGGAAGCGCTCCGCGAAGGCGGGCAGGTCACCACCACCTTCCACCGATCGCCCGGCGCGAACGACCTCGCATCCTCTCTGACCACTCCGCCGCGCTCCCTGACCACTCCGAGTACGACCTCGCCGACGCCCTTCACGACGACCACGTCCTCTCGAACGGACTCTCCACCGCGCCGCACGACGACGAGCACGACCAGCGCGGCCGCGGCGAGCGCCATCGCAGGCACCGCCCATCGCCACCACGCGCGCGCGGGCTTCGCCTCCGGAACCGCCAGCGGCGGTAGCGCGACCATGTCGCTCGTGATCTCCTCGAGGCAGTGCGTGCACGCCGGGCACTCCGCGAGGTGCGCGGCGATCGCCGTGTCCTCGCGCCGGCTCGCGAACGCCTCGAGCCGCAGCCACGAGACGGGCTCGCCGATGCATGCGAGCGCGTTCACGATGCAGCCTCCTGTCCGCGCAGCGCGATGACCTCGTCGCGGATCCGATCGAGGCGCTTGCCGATCGTCTTGCGCGACAGCTTGAGGTGCTCCGCGATCTCCTCCTGCGTCATGTCATCGACGAACCGGCACACCAGCACCTGGAGGTGACTCTCGTCGAGCCGCTCGGCGAGCGCGGCGATCAGGCCGAGACCGACGACCTGATCCTCGAGCCGCACGCGCCCGACCGGTGCGGCCACGGCCTGCTCGCGCTCGAGCAGGCGAGCCCGCGTGCCCCGGTCGCGAACGACGTTGAGGCACCGGTTGGTGATGGCGCGATAGAGGTAGGGGAGGTCCACGTCACGATTCCACTTTGGGATCAGGTCGACGAACAGCGCGTGCAC
>JBBRED010000014.1:0-47465 GCA_038203335.1 Haliangiales bacterium
GTCTGCACCACGCGATCACGCACCGTCGGGATTCCCAGCGGTCGCCGTCCTCCATTTGCTTTCGGGATCCAGTGCCGCCGCACCGCCTGCGGTCGGTACCTTCCTGCGCGGAGCGTCTTCGAGAGATCGTTCAAGAACGACTCTTCGCCTAACGCTCGGATGCTGGCGATCGTCTCGGCATCGACGCCCGCTGCACCCTCGACGACCGCTTCGGACCGTCTCGTCGAGGATGTTGCCTTCACCGTGAAATGAGCGGCTCGGCTTCCCGGTTGTGAATCTGTCGAGGCTGCAAGCTTCACTTCATGTTGCGGCCCGCGTCCTTGCCTCCCGTTCTTCACGGGCTCCTGACGTCGCGCTTCGGCCTCCAGGATCTCTCCTGGCTCCGGCGACCTGCTACCCGGCGCTCCGATGCTTACCGGGGCGGGACTTGCACCCGCTGGAGAAACGCAGCGTGACAGCTCCGAGTCTTGCAACCCGTCGTCGTCGTCACGGCGCACCATCGCCGGCATCCTAGCGCATGGCCGGTCAGTCCAATGGCGCGCCCGGTCACTGGAGCCGGGCCGTCGGGATGCGAGAAGTAGTGCATGTCGACTCTCCTCTCCTTCGTCGTCACCGGCATGGGCCTCGGCCGCATCGCCCTCGGCCTCGCCCCGTTCGTCGCCGCGGGTCCCACCGCCCGGATGCTCGGCTTCCCGGCCCACCACGACACCGCGACCGCTCGCCTGATGGGCCGGTTCTTCGGCGTCCGCGACATCGGCCTCGGCGTGCTCGCGTTCTACGCGATCAAGCACCCGGAGATGGCCTCGTTCATCTTCCTGTTCAACGCGTTCATGGATGCCGGCGACCTCGCCGCCATCTCGATCCCCCTCGTCAAGCGCCAGGGCATCGACCGCGGCGCCGCGATCTCGGCCCTGTTTGCACTCACCGGTGGTCTGGCCTGGATCGCGGTGTGGCTGATCGCGCGATAATCCGGTGATGGGCTCGGTCTCGGTCCTGCTCGTTCGCCCGCTGGTCGCCGCTGTCGGTACCGGTGGGCTGCCCGCGTTCTGGGCGGCCACGGATCTCACGGCGGCGATCGTCTCCGACGACGACGCGCGGATCTCGGCGCCGCAGTTCTGCGTGGCGTGGGCGGAGGCGCTGCGCTTGACGGCGAACCCCCAGCTCGCGCTCTCGATCGCGACCGCCACGCCCGCGGGCGCGTTCGGCGTGGTCGAGTACGTCTGCCGCTCGTCGGCGACCGTGGGCGAGGCGCTGCGCCAGTGGGTGCGCTACCTGAACCTCCTCGACGACGCGGTGACCGTCGCGCTCGTCGTCGAGGGCGATCGCGCGTATCTCCGCGTGGAGCGCGAGAGCGAGGCGCCCGCACCGGCCTCGCACGAGCTGTGCTGGGCGCTGGTCGCGAAGCAGGTGCGCGATCTCGCGACCTCACCGTTCCGTCTGCACGGCGTGGAGCTCTCGCATCGCGCCGCCGGTGATGTCGCGGCGTATCGCGCGTGGTTCGATGCGCCCGTGGTGTTCGGCGCCGAGCGCACGCAGCTCGTGATGCCCGCTGCCGTGCTCGAGACGAGCCTGGCCTCGGCCGATCCGAAGCTGCTCGCGATCCTGACCCGCGCCGCCGACGAGCTCGCGCGCCAGGCGCCGGCGGATCCGACGCTGACGGCCTCCGTGAAGCGCGCGCTTCGCGAGGCGCTGCGCAGCGAGCAGGCCACGATCGACGACGTGGCCGCGAAGCTCGGGCTGACGAGTCGCAGCCTGCAGCGCCGGCTCAAGGACGAAGGCACCGCGTTCCAGACGGTGCGCGAGGACGTGCGGCGCGAGCTCGCGCAGCGCTATCTCTCCGACGGGCTGTCGATCGCCGAGATCTCGTTCCTCCTCGGGTTCTCCGAGCCGAGCGCGTTCTTCCGCGCGTTCAAGCGGTGGACGGGCAAGACCCCGCTCGAGAGCCGGCTCGCACGGTCAGTCGTGTGACGTGCGCGGTCACTGCCGAGAGGCAATGGCCGAGGCACAACGAGTCCATGACCGAGCTCCCGACGTACGACACGCATCCGTTGTGGCGGCGCTACCAGCCGTTCTTCCCCGAGGGCATGCGTTGCACGCCCAGCTCCACGCCGCGCGAGGAGTACTGGCGCTGGCGCGGGCTCGACGTCCACCTCGATCGCCTCGAGGTCCCGACCTCGCCGATCAAGGTCATCGTGCTCCATGGCGCCGGTGCGTATGGCCGCGTCATGGCGCCCGCCGCCGTGCTCGCGCAGCGCTACGGCTACGAGACGGTCGCGCCGGATCTGCCGGGCTACGGCCTGACGAAGGTGCCGTGGAAGCAGATGACGTATCCGCTGTGGATCGATTGCGTGTGCGATCTGATCGCCCACGAGCGCGCGCGCGATGGCCGCCCGATCGTGCTGTTCGGCGTGTCGCTCGGCGGTCTGCTCGCGTATCAAGCGGCCGCGCGGTCGCGCGACGTCGTCGGGCTCGTCGCGACCACGCTCGCCGATCCTCGCGAGAAGGCCGTGCGCCAGGGCTTCGCGCGCACGCGGCTGCTCGGCACCGGTGGCCTGTGGCTCCTCGACAAGCTCGCGCCCCTGACCGATGGCCTCCCGCTACCGATGTCGCTGATGTCCAAGATGCACAAGATCTCGAACAAGCCAGAGCTGTCGGCGCTCGTGAAGGCGGACCGCCTCGGCGGCGGCAGCTGGGTGCCCGCGCGGTTCCTGCGCACGCTGATGTCCACGGCGCCCGACCTCGAGCCCGAGGACTTCCGCGTGTGCCCGGTGCTGCTCGCGCATCCCGGCGTGGATCGGATGACCGACATCGTACTGTCCCGCCGGTTCTTCGAGCGGATCGCGGCACCGAAGCGGATGGTCGTGCTCGACGGCGCGAGCCACATGCCGACCGAGCACCCGGGCGTGGATCAGCTCGAGGCGAACGTGCTCGAGTTCATGCGCGAGATCAGCAGCGGGCTCCCAGTGCGGAGCACGACGGCGGCAAACTGACCTTCCACCAGTCCGTGGGGACCGGTGAGCCGAACGCGGCGCAGGTCAGCGAGAACTGGATCTGATCGACCCTCGCGCCGAGCTCGTCGAGGCAGCCGGTCAGCTTCGACACGGGAGAGCTGCAGCCGGTGACCATCGCATCCACCGCCGAGCAGTCCGCCTGCGCGAGGATCTGTTCGAGCTGCGCCTCGACCGGAGCGGGCAGCGTGTCGAGGCACGCGTCCACGGCCTCGCCACACATCACGGCGTTCTCGGTGGTCTGCAGCGCGTGCGCGGTGCACACGGCGCGGATCAGATAGTTCGAGCGGTACTGGTCGTGAACGAAGTCGTCGAACGCGCTGCACAACTTCTGGTATCCCGCCGCACCGAGTCGATCGAGCGTCTGCTGCTCGTCGATGTCGTCGGGGACCCAGTCGCCGGAGGTACTGGGACAGCCCGCGAGGGCGAGGAGGATCAGGAGGGATAGGCGAGTCGTCATACCTCCCACGCTCTCACAGCTCGGCTGGGCACGAGCCGGCAACTCGGCTCCGCGCGCGTGAGCTTCGCGTGATCGCCGTGATCGGCGCTACGCGGGCGGCGTGATCGCGGCGCTGACCGTGGCCGCGATCTCGTCGGCGCGGTCCTCGGGGATGCCGAGGGTGTCGCGGAGGGCCTCGACGAGCGCGCCTTCCTCGGGGGCGAGGTCGACGTCGGCGATCGCCATCATGAACGCCACCGCGTAGGCGAGCTCCTTCGCCGCGGGTGACGAGAGCTGCCCGGCCAGCGCGCGCAGCCGCTCGTCGTCCTTGTCGTCCCCGGCGAACGTGGGCGTCGAGGTCTCGAGGCCGGCGTGGCCATAGATCGCCTTGCCCATGGCGAAGAAGTTCTTGATCTCCTCGGCGTCCTCGCGACCATCGGCGTCGACGGCGAGCTGCGCGATCGCGACCACGGTCTCGGCATCGGCCTCCGAGAGCGCGCCGGGGTGGATCAACTTGATGGCAGCGCGGTACCGAACGTCGTCAGTCATGTGGCGCGACGTTACCTCACAGCGCCGTGAGCCCGCCATCGACGACGAGCTCCGATCCGGTGATGAACTTCGATTCGTCGCTGGCCAGGAACACGACGAGGTTGGCCACGTCGTCCACCTGGCCGATCCGGCCGAGCGGTGCCGCGTGCTCCACCATCGCGCGCATCTTCGCCTGGTCCTTGGCCGCACCGACGACCGCATCGACCATCGGCGTGTCGATGAACGAGGGATGCACGGAGTTGCAGCGGATGTTGTACCCGGCGCGCGCGCAGTGTAGCGCCACGGACTTCGAGAGCAGGCGGACCGCACCCTTGCTGGAGCAGTACGCCGCCGCGTCGGCCACGCCGATCAGGCCGGCGACCGACGAGATGTTGATGATCGAGCCGCCGCCGGTGACCTTCATCGCGCCGATCGCGGCGCGGCAGCCGAGGAACGTGCCGTCGGCGTTGACGGCGTGCTGGCGCCGCCAGTCGGCGAGTGACAGAGCCTCGACGTTGCCCCACACGGCGATGCCGGCGCTGTTGAGGAGCGCATCGATCCGGCCGAACGCCGCGACCGTGGCCTCCACGACGCGGGTCCACCCCGCCTCGTCCGTGACATCGAGCGGCTCGAACCGATGCGGCGCACCGAGCTCGGCCGCCGCGGCGGTTCCGCCCTCGACATTGCGATCCGCGATCATCACGCGCGCGCCTTCCGCCGCCAGCTTCTTCGCGCAGCCGCGACCGATGCCGGAAGCGCCACCGGTGACCAGACACACCTTGCCGTCGAGCCTATTCATAGATCGTCACCTCGCTACCGCAGGTCGTGCATTGCATGATGGTCGATGATCCCACCGACGTTCGCGCCACGACGAGCGTGGCCGTGCCGCACGACGGACAGCGTCGCTCGGTCGGTTCCGGATCGATGTAGTTGAGCGCGAAGAACGCCACTGCCGCGACCAGGATGATGAGGAGCGCCGCCAGCTTTCCGAGCATCGTGGCGACGATACCTCACGCGTTCGCGTGCGCGGCGCAGCGATCCACCCATGGTGCTTCCTCGAGCCCCGGCAGCTCGAGATCCTTCCCGCAGACGTCGCAGCGACCGAACCGGTCGTCGTCGGCATCGATCAGCGTGCGGCGACCTTCGACCTGATCGAGCGCCATCCGGAGCTTCTCCTCGGGTCGCATGCCCGGCTTGCCCGGGATCGCGCCGAGCTGCGGCGGCTGCTTCCCCGAGAGCACTTCCTGGAGAAGGGTGGCGAGGAACTGTCCTCGCTGCATCAGATTCGCGCGCAGCCGCTGTACCGCCTCGGGAGGGAACCGCATCCGGGCACGCTACCATGCGAGTCACGATGCTGACCGACGCGGAGATTCTCGACGAGGTGATGGTGTCGCCGCGCCGCACGTACCTCGCGCTGCCCGACCTCCAGCTCGTCGACCGGCCGGGCTGGCTGC
This sequence comes from Haliangiales bacterium, assembly GCA_038203335.1. GTDB lineage: Bacteria > Myxococcota_A > Polyangia > Haliangiales > Haliangiaceae > JABFXX01. The sequence continues at coordinate 5,430 of JBBRED010000014.1, forward strand.
AGATCAGCACGCCGTCGATCCGCGATGGCGGCATGAACGAGGTGGTCCACGCGGAGCTCGCCGCCGACGAGGCCGATGCGGTGATCGCGCGCGTGTGCGCGGACTATCGCGCCCTCGGCGTGAAGTGGCGCTGGCGCGTGGGACCGGGGAGCGCGCCGCCGGATCTCGGCGAGCGCCTGGCGCGCCACGGCTTGATCTGTCGCGAGGTCGCCGGCATGGCGCGCGACACGGCAGCGATCGATCCGGTGCCCGGCGTCGAGGTCGTGCGCGTCGATGCGGCCACGCTCGACGATGCCACCGACGTCATGGCGCGCGGCTGGGCGATGGATCCGGCGCCGCTGTTGCCGCTCAACGCGATCGCACTGCGCGATCCGCGGATGGCGATCTATCTCGCGCGCATCGAAGGCCTGCCCGCGGGCGCCGCGTCGGCGGTGTGGTTCGAGCGCTCGGTGTACCTGATGAGCGGCGTGGTCGTGGAGGCGCTGCGCGGGCGCGGGGCGTATCGCGCCCTCGTCGCGGCGCGGATCACCGAGGCGGCCGCGCGCGGAATCCCGCTCGCCACATCGCATGCGCGCCCCGAGAGCTCGGCGCCGATCCTCGCGCGCATGGGATTTCGCGAGGTGGTGCGATTCGGGTCCTACTCGATGCCCTGAGTGAGCGTGACCGGCGTGGTCTTGCCGGCAGTCACCTCCACGGCCATCGCCGGAAACCGGGTGCGCCCGACCGTCTCGATCTGGTAGTGGCCCGGCGGCAGCGCGGAGAACGAGAACCGCCCGAGCGTGTCGACGTCGGCGGAGTAACGCCCCCGAGCATCCTCATGGGACACGGCGATCGCGAACGACAGATCGTGGCCTACCGCCGTGCCCTCGATCGCGCCGGTCGTCTGCAGCACGAGATCGATCGTGCTCTGTCCGATCGGAACGATCGTGAACGCCGAGGCGCCGACCATGGGATGCGCGGCCTTGATCGTGCGCTCCTCGGTCGACGGCGGCCCACCGAACAGCTCGAAGTTGCCGCTCGCATCGGTGGTGGCCGTCGGTTCGCCTTGCATGATCCGCTGGAGGCCGCGCGCGCTGAACGAGGCGCTGCCGACGATGGTGACCGTCGCGCCCGCGATCCCGCCACCGCGCCCGTCGAGCACCCGTCCGCGAATCGCCTCGCCGCGCTCGACGGTGATGTCGCCCAGATCGGTGGTCTGCCCGGCGACGATCTGCACGTTGTCGATCGCCTTGCGCGCGAAGCCGGGCCCCACGATGACGACGACCGCCTTGCCGGGCGTCGCGTCCTTCGACGTGAAGCGACCGTCCTCGTCCCGCACCGGGGTGGGACGCGAGTACGAGTCATTCACGTCGTCGGTGATCGCGAAGCCAAAGTACGACACCGGCTTGCCGGCGAGCAGCACACGACCGGTGATCATCGCCGCATCGCGAACGAGCAGCCGGACCTGGCGATTTCCCGTCGCAACATCCACCGAGGGTCCCTCCACGCCGGAGTTCTCGCGCTGCGCGGTGATCTTGTAGTGCGCGGATGGCGGTAGCCCGCCGAGATCGAAGTGGCCGTACTCGTCGGTGCGGTCGTATCCGTAGCCATCGGGCGCCTCCGAGCGCGCGGAGACCATGGCACCTTCCACCGGCTGGCCGCGCGCATCGACCACGACACCGGCGAGGCTGGAGGGCGTGAGCACGATCCGAACGTCGGCGTGCTCGCCGCGCCCGAGAGTCAGAACCTGGTTGACCGCGCCGAGCATCGGCGTGGATGCGGACAGCTCGTACTTGTCGGCGTTCAGGCCCTTGGCGACGAACCTGCCGTCCTTGTCGGTGGTCTCGCCGACGCCACCGCCGGAGACGCGCGCCTCCGCGATTGGGTGCCCGGCCGTATCGACGACGATCCCCGAGATCACGCCGCCGGGCTCGGTCTTCAGCACGAGGCCGGAGAGGGCGTGCATGCCGTCGTGCTTCACCTCGATCGGCTCCACGGCGATCCCATCGCGCGAGGTCGCCTTCGCGAGGTACGAGCCGCTCGCGATATCGGGCAGGTGAAATGTTCCGGTCTCGTCGGTCCACACGTTCTCGCTGCGACCACCACCCGCGGGCGCGAGATCGACGTACGCCTCGATCACGCGCGCACCGGTCTGATCGACGACCGTGCCGGAGACCTCGGCGCCGCTTCTCATGACCACGGTCTTCTGGATCGTCGCCTTCGGATCGTCGCTCGTGACCACGCGCTCGCGCACGTTCGCGTGATTTGGCATGCTGACGAAGATCAGCTCGTTGTCGAGCTCGACCGCGCGGAACCGTGCCGTGCCATCCGGGCCGGTCAGGCGCTCGCGCGAGATGATGCTGACCTTCGCACCGGCGAGCGGATGCGCCGCGGCATCGGTGACCGTGACGACGAGCGATGGCCCACGCTCGAGCTTGATCGTGACCGGCTCGCTCGAGTCGCTCAGCGACGTCCCCTGTGATTCGGCGAACCACTCGCCGTGCTCGGCGGCGACGTCGTAGTCGCCCTCGGCGAGACCATCGAAGGCGAACGAGCCATCGGCCTCGGTCGTTGCCTCGCGCCGGCCGCCGAGCGTGACGTGCGCGCCGCCGACCGGCTGATCGTCCTGGTCCACGACGAGGCCTTCGAGACGCAGCGCGCCGGCAACGATCGGTGGCAGGACCGGAAGGCGAAGCGCGCTCGTGCGCGGCGAGACGGCGTGCGCATTCGTTCCGAGCGCGGAGGGATCCGGCCGCTTCCCGCTCGCTTCGACGGTCGAGCTCGCGGACTCGCTGCTCGCATCACGGCGATACGCGGCGATGCCCACGATCACGGCGAGCAAGAGCAGCAGGCGAACGAGCCAGCGCTTGGGCATCACCTGTTCGGACGCCGCCGAGCTCGCTGGCGTTGCATGAATCGCGTGTGGCGTGATCGCCACAGCTACGGCAGGCAGGACTCGAAGCCGCCGGTGGGCACGGTGTGCAGGTAGACGTTGCGCGTACCCCACGGCGTGCCGACGAGGGCGCGCTGCCAGCCATCCTCCACCGGGTACCCGAGCCGCGTCTTCTGCTTGGTGTTCACGCCGACGACCTCTCCGTCGGGCGAGGCGAACAGGCAGATGCCCGGCGGCACGTCGATGCGCAGGGTGTGTGACGTCGTGTAGATCGAGCCGAGCCCGATGGTTCCCCAGTCCTCGCCGACGCCCATGTCGAGCGTGCGGTCGGGCACCCAGCCGCGGATCCGCAGGCCATCCCGGCGCAACTCGACCATCCGCCACTCGCCGCGTGCCTCACCGGCAACCACGTTGGTGTCCTCGAGGGTGCGCGCGATCACCGCCGCATCGGTGCTCGGAGCGGCGCGCAGCACGATGGGGGCGAGCCTGTGCGTGGCCAGGACCTTCGCCGCCGGCGTCTCCGTCCACACGGCACCGAGCGCACTCGACCGCACCCATCCGACGACGTTCAGCGCGTCGGTGGTCACGGTCACCTCGCGGCGGCGGTCGAGCGCGCGTCGCAACGCGACCTTCGCGCCGGGCTCCAGCCACACGCCGGCATCGGTCGGTGCCGCGCCGCGCTCGTCGGTGAGCTGGACCTCCACCGTGGGCACGAGCAGCGCATCGCCGCGCGCGATCCACAGCGCGACGCGAGCACTGTCGTCCTCGGAGATCACGCGGAGCTGCTCGCGCGTCTCGGACAGCACGTGCAGCGGAGCGATTGGTGGCTCGCGGTCGGATGAATCGAGGGGCGGACCGCCGAGCGTGAGGTACGCGCGACCGATCACGCGCACGCGCGCACGCTTCGTGATGCGGTCCATCACCCCCGGATCGCCGAGCTCGCCGGCGGCGATCTCCACCGGCATACGCACGACGTTCGCGCGCGTTACAGGCAGTGGCGTGGATGCGACGGGCGCCAACGTCCCACCGCAACCGGCGAGCGTCAGCGTGAGCACGAACCACCGCATCGCAGGACCTACGGGGCGTGCCATGTGGATCTTCCTCGGAACCGCCATTCGGCACGCCCACTTGCCAACGCGCACGATCCGCCCCACCTCATGGGTCGTAGATCCAGCGCCGGCGATGGGAGCCGCGCAACCATGCATGTTTGCTCGTACCCCATTCGTCACGACAGCGCGAATAGCTTGGCCGTGCGTTTGGTTGTTCAAGGCGGAGGAGCGATGAACTGTCCCGCGTGTGATAGCCAGGTCGAGTCCGACGCCGCGTACTGCGGTGTGTGTGGATCTCGCCTGCGCACGCGCCGGACCACGCTCGTCGGCTCGGTGCTCGCTGGCGAGTACCAGATCGAGTCGAAGATCGCCGAGGGCGGCTTCGGCTCCATCTATGCCGCGACGCACATCGAGAGCGGTCTCGACGTCGCGCTGAAGGTGATGCACGCCGAGCTCGCTGCCGATCCGAGCCTCGCAGCGCGGTTCCGCCGCGAAGGCGCCACGCTCGCGCGCCTGCACGACACACACACGGTCGCGACGTACGACGTGGGCGAGGCGGAGGACGGCACGCTGTTCATCGCGATGGAGCTCTTGCGCGGTGAGAACCTCCACGAGCGGATGACCGAGAAGGGCCAGATCCACTGGCGCGACGCGCTCGCGATCATTCGCGACGTCTGCAGCGCGCTCGCCGAGGCGCACGCGCTCGGCATCGTGCACCGCGATCTCAAGCCCGCGAACGTCTACCTCACCAGCGGCGACCTCGTGAAGCTGCTCGACTTCGGTATCGCGGAGGTCACCGGCAGCGAGGTCGACGACGGCGCCGACCTGACGCGCATGGGCCAGACCATCGGCACGCTCGAGTACATGGCGCCCGAGCAGATCATCGGCGGCACCTGCGAGCCGCGCAGCGACATCTACCAGCTCGGCGTGCTGATGTTCGAGATGATCACCGGCCGCCGCCCGTTCGCGGACGCGGTCGAGCCCACCGCGATGATCACGGCGCTGCTCACGCAGACCGCACCGTCCGTCTCGAGCATGTTCTGCCACTCGTGCCTCCCGACCGAGCTCGATGCGCTGATCGCGCGGTGCCTCGAGCGCGAGCCCGAGCACCGGTTCACGAACGTTCACGAGCTGATCGATACGATCAGCGCGATCCTCGCGCAGCGCGAGGGCGCCGCCCAGTGGTCCGCGCCGTCGCACGGCGACGAGCCGACGTATCTCGATGGCTCGCACGTGATCCAGACCTTGATCCCGCGGACCACGGCGATCGGGCCGTCGGCGCGCCTCGCCCCCGCGACCATGCCCTCGTTCGATGTCGGCGTGCGCGGCAGCGTGGCGGAGGGCATGCCGTTCGACGGCACCGGTGAGGTCCAGGCGATCAGCGAGTACGTCGTCGAGGCGCTCGGCTCCGAGCCGCGCCACGCGTCCGTCACGCCCCCGGTCGTCACGCCGATCCGCCCGGCTCCGCCGTCGGTGTCGATGGCCGTGCCGCTGCCGCGCCGCGCCACCTCGATCGAGGAGTTCCTCGCGCGCTCCGTCGATGCGAGCCCGCCGCCGACGGTGGTGGTCCCTCCCTCGCGCCTGCCGTTCGCCGCGCGGTTCACGCTGTGGACCGCCGGCCTCGCCGTGTCGGGCGCCGTGATCGGCGCGCTCGTCGCGCTCGTCGCCGGCTAGACCGGAACCGTTCCGAGACCGGTCGCCTCGACCGCGAGCGCGAGGCGCAGCAGCGAGGTCTCGCCGCCCTGCCCCGCCACGAACATGATCGAGAGCGGGCGGCCGCGATCGTCGACGCCGCTCGGCACCGCGATCGCCGGGAGGTCGCACAGGTTCGCGAGCGGCGTGAACGCGCCGAGCGCACGCAGCAGCACCACGTTGGTCTTGCCGCTCGCGAGATCGCGCGTGAGCGCCGGCGGCGGGATCGCCGTCGTCGGCATCGCGAGGATCGGATGCACCTCGTGCACGCGCGCGGTGGTCTCCTTGAGCGCGGCGCGCTGGGCGACCAGACGCTCCACGTCGCGCGGCGAGAACGACCGGCCGAGCGCCACGCTCATCCGCCCGCTGGGCGACTTCGTGCGCTCCGCGAACGGCCCGGTCGAGAGCTCGTACGCGCCCGTCATACCACCGAGGAACGTGGCGTTCTCGAAGCCCGCGAGCGCCACGCGCTGTACCGGAACCGCGAGCGCGGCGATCATGCGATCGAAGGCGGCGCGGATCGAATGCGCGACGCGGATCGGCTGCGCGAACGCCGGCACCCCGAAGTGATCGGGCAGCCATGGGGTCAGCGTCTCGATCGGCTCACCGGCCATCACCTGCCACAGCAGCGCGCAATCGGCGACCGTGCGCGTGATCGGCCCCACCGCATCGAGCGAGCGCACCGGGCTGCGAATGCCCGCGCGCGGCAAGCGCGTGCGGCTCGGCTTGAGCCCCACGAGCCCGCAGAACGCCGCCGGGATCCGCACGCTGCCGAGGCCGTCACCGCCGACGCCCCAGCGCGCGAGGCCCGTCGCCACCGCCACCGCGGTGCCCGTGCTCGATCCACCGGGCGAGTAGCCGGGCGCGCGCGGATTCTCCGGCATCGCGTACGGCATCAGCGTGCCGATGCCATCCATACCGAGCTCCGTCATCTTCGCCTTGCCGAGGATCTTGCCGCCGGCGGCGCGAATGCGCGCGACGATCGCGGCATCGGTGTCCGCGAGCTCGCCGCCATCGGGCAGACCCACGCCGGTGCGCATGCCCGCGACGTCGAGCTGATCCTTGATCACCACGCCATCGCCATCGAGCGGGCCGGCGAGAGCGGCGACCGGGTCGAGCTCGTCGACGAGCGGGCTCGCGGAACCGAGCTGCACCTCCGGCCGGATCGTCGCGAACGTCTCGGCACGCATGATCGGCACCGGCACGCGGGCGAGCATGGTGAGTGCACGACCCGGCCGAACACGGGTCAGCATGCGTTCGATCTGGCTCATCGCGGGCACCGTAACAGGCAGCGAGTAAACCGGTGTGTGTGTAACGCCCAGAGGGCGAAAGTATCGGAGGTCAGCAAGCTCACATCGCTTTCACCCGGTCGATCTTCTCGTCGAGGATCGCGCACTTGTTCGGCCTTCGATCCCGCATAGTGGTCGAGATGTCGACGCCGCGGGGCCTCGCGTATGCGTCCGTGCTGCCCGAGCAACACTTCATGGGCAATGCCCGGTTCGAGCTCCGCCGCGTCCTCGGCGAGGGATCGATGGGCATCGTCTACGAGGCGTTCGACCACGAGCGCGGCATGCTCGTCGCGCTCAAGACCGTGCGTCAGCTCGATGCGCAGGCGCTGTACCGGCTGAAGACCGAGTTCCGCGCTCGCGTGGATCTCGAGCACCGCAACCTCGTGCGCCTCGGCGAGATGCTGCACGACGACGGCCACTGGTTCTTCACGATGGAGCTCGTCGAGGGCTGGCCGTTCCTCGAGTGGGTGAAGAACGGCCCTGGTGACGCCGACGACACGATGACGCCCGAGATGCGGCTGCGCGATGCGATCCGCCAGCTCGCGTCGGGACTCGATTCGCTGCATCGATCGGGTGCCGTGCATCGCGATCTCAAGCCGTCGAACGTACTGATCACGCGCAAGGGTCGCGTGGTGGTCCTCGACTTCGGGCTCGTCGGCGAGGCCGAGCCGAGTCGCCAGAGCGTGGGGCTCGACGTGATCGGCACCGCCGCATACATGGCGCCGGAGCAGGCGCGATCGTCGGCGGTCGGTCCCGCCGCGGACTCGTACTCGGTGGGCGTGATGATGTACGAGGCGCTGTCGGGACGGTTGCCGTTCGATGGCGCGCCGCTCGAGATCATCACGCGGAAGCAGGCCGAAGATCCGCTGCCGCCGATCGTGGGCGAGGCGCCGACCGAGCTGTCGACGCTCGCGATGGAGCTGCTGCGCCGGCGACCGCAGGACCGACCGACCAGCGCGGCGATCGTCGCACGCCTGACCTCGCGCGCGCAGACCGAGGAGCGGCCGCCGCCGTTCGTGGGTCGCCTGGGCGAGCTCGCCGTGCTCGACGCGGCCCTCGATGACGTCGCGGCCGGTAGCGCGAGCACCGTGTTCGTCGAGGGCGAGTCCGGCATCGGCAAGAGCTCGCTCGTTCGCAGCTTCATCGAGCGCGTTCACGACCGGCGCCCGGGGGTGCTCGTGCTCTCCGGTCGCTGCTACGAGCGCGAGTCGGTGCCGTTCAAGGGCATCGACAACATCGTCGATGCCCTCGCCCACGAGTTGATGCGGCGGCATCCCGTGGACGTCGCGCTGCACCTGACCAACGACGTCGAAGCCCTCGCGCGCGTATTCCCGGTGCTGCGCCGGGTCTCGGCGATCGCGCGGCTCAGCGTGCCGCGGCCAGCCTCGCCCGTGGAGCTGCGCGCGCGTGCGTTCCGCGGCCTGCGTGCGCTCCTCGCCTCGCTCGCCGCAACGCAGACCATCGTCGTCATGATCGATGACCTGCAGTGGGCCGACACCGATTCGATCGCGCTGCTCCGCGAGATCCTTCACCCGCCGAACGCGCCGCAACTCCTCGTGGTGATCACGCGGCGAAGCAACGCGGGAGTCCGCCCCGATCTCCCGGGTCCCGTACGCACGATCCCGCTCGGCCGGCTGACCGCCGAGGAGGGCCGCGAGCTGATCGCGCTGATCGCGCCGGGCCGCGAGCCCGAGGCGGATGCGCTCGTCGGCGAAGCCGGCGGCCACCCGATGTTCATGCACGAGCTCGTGCGCCACGCGAGCGCACCGCTGACCTCCTCGTCGCGGTTCGAGGATGCGCTGTGGGCGCGCATCCTGCGCATGGATCATCGCGCGCGGCGCGTGCTCGAGCTCGTCGCGGTCGCCGGATCTCCGATTCCGCAGGGCATCATCGGCCAGGCTCTCGATTACGAGCCGCCCCGCCTCACCAAGCTCCTCGGTGCGCTGCGCGCGACGTCGCTCGTCCGCACCGGCGGCACGCGCAGCAGCGATCCGGTCGAGGCCTATCACGATCGCGTGCGCGAGGCCGTGGTCGCGCGCGTGCCCGCGCCGCGCCGCCGTCGCTATCACGAGCGCCTCGCCGCGGTGCTCCTCGCCAGCCCGATCGCCGACAAGGATCCGCTGACCATCGTGCGCCACCTCGAGGCCGCCGGGCACATCGGTCACGCCGGCGAGCTCGCGATGCGCGCCGCGCGACGCGCCGAGGAGACCCTCGCCTTCGAGATGGCCGCGGCGCTGTGGGAGGTCACGCTTCGCCTGTCCACCACCGACGAGGACACGCGCCGCGATCTGCTGATGCGGCGCGCGCAGGCGCTGAGCCACGCGGGACGTGGTCCCGAATCCGCGACGGCGTTCCTCGCCGCGGCCGAGGGCGCGGATCCGCAGACCGGCTTCCAGTGCCGCCGCCACGCGGCGCACGAGCTGCTCGTCAGCGGCCACGTCCACGAGGGCCTCGCCATGATGCGCTCCGTGCTCGCCGAGATCGGCGAACATCTTCCGTCGAGCACCGGCGCCGCGAAACGTCAGCTCGTCTGGCGCTGGATGCGCATCGCGCTGCGCGGCACGAAGTTCCGCGAACGCTCCGCGCCCGACGTGCGCACCGGCCTCGACGAGCTCCGGCTCGATATGATGCGCAGTGCGTCCCTCGGCCTCTCGATGGTCGACGTGCTACCCGGTGCCGCGTTCCAGGCCCGCGCGGTGCTGATCGCTCTCCGCATCGGTGATCGCCGTCGCATCGCCTACGCCCTCGCGTTCCACGCGATGTACCTCGCCTCGAGCGGTACGCGCGTGCCGAGGGCCCGCACCCTCGTGGCGCAGGCCCGAAAGATCGCGCGTGACCTCGACAACCCGATGCTCCTCGGCTGGACGCGCGCCGGCCAGGGCATGCTCGAGTTCTTCGCCGGCCACCACGCCCTCGCTCTCGAGATCCTCGAGGAGGCGGAGGTCGATCTCAGCGAGAACTCCGTCGGCACCTCGGCGGAGCTCAACCACATCCGCAACTTCATGCTGTTCGCCCTGCGCCGCATGGGTGCGTACGACAAGCTGCGCGACCGCCAGACCGAGTACGTGCGCGATGCGATGCGGCGCGGTGATCGCTACGCCGCCACCTCGTTCGTGTGGTCTTCCAACGTCGTGTGGCTCGCCGCCGACGATGTCGCGCGCGCACGCACCGACCTCGACTCCGTGAGCTGGTCCCGCCCCGAGGACGGCCTCCATCTCCAGCACTGGTTCCGCGTGCGCGCGCAGGCCGAGCTCGCGATGTACGAGGACGACGGCGCCCAGATCGATGCACTCACGATTCCGCTCCGCGCGTTCACGGGCCCCGCGTTCGCCCACGTCCAGGCCGTCGCCACCGAGACCCGCTACCAGCTCGCGCGCGTGGCCATCCGCAACGGCGACTCCGCGCTCGCCCGCAGAGAGATCAAGCCGCTCGACAAGGTCAACGCGCCCTACATCCGCGCGTTCGTGCGCCTCGTTCACGCCGGCGCCGATGCCGTCGACCGTCGCATCGATGCCGCGCGCGAACATCTCGCCGGCGCGATCGCCGACGCAGAGAGCTGCCAGATGACCACCCTCGCCGCGCTCGCGCGCCGTCGCATGGCCGAGCTCAACAGCGACGCCAAGGCCGTGGCCGTGGCCGATGCGGCGCTGACCGAGCGCGGCATCGTGGATCCGTACCGGTTCGCGCGGATGTTCGCGACCTGGCCCTCCTGACCGCCAAGGCGCTGGGCCACCGCGGTGCACTCCGCACGATGGCACCGCAGTGCGGGTGCACCGCACCGGCTTGGCGGTTAACCCCGAGGGCGCATCGCATAGTGCAGCGTCAGAAACCGCACCCCGAACAGCCACAGCGTGTGCACGGCGACGGTCGTGTACCCCGCGGCCCACGCGCGCAGCTCCGCGGTGAGAGCGGGATCCTCGACGGTCCACACGTCGAGCTCCTCCGACATCGGCGTCCTCAGCGGCAGGGCGCGCCCGAACACGCGCAGCACGAGCCAGATGCCGGAGTCGCCGCCCGCGCGCGTCGACACCCTCACTCCGCGGCCGCGCTGATCCATGCGGAGGATGCTGGTCATGTTCCCACCCGGCAGCGGGAACGCGATGTTCATGTAGCGGCGGTCGTGCGCCGCGTGGGTCGAGTAGACGGCGACGTAGAGGGCGCGGCCGTCGGGGAACGTGCGGATCCAGCTCCGCGGTGACGCGCGGCCATCGGCGGCCGCATCGACGGCGACGATGCGGCTGGTGATGCCTTCGCGGTCGTCGGTGACGCGCACGGGGAGCTGGAGCTGGCCGAGGCGGCGCGCCAGCCACGCCCACAGCTTGCCGCCGGTGCGAAAGCCGGTGCGCCAGCGCGGGGTCACGATCATCTCGTGCTCGGCGGTGCGCTCGTAGAAGGCGCGGATCGCGGGGGCGACCTGCGCGGGATCGAGGCCGGCGTGGGCGAGGTCCGCGAGATCGTCGACCAGGCCGGCGGGGGCCGGAGACACGGAGCGCTCGAGGCCGCGGGTCGCGAGGAACGTGGGGCCGATGGTCAGGCCGCCACCGAGCCGGGAGAGGGGCGGTGCGCCGGTGAGCAGCGGCGGTGGCGGCATACGCGAGAGGGTGGCCAGGGCGATCAGCGCGAACGCGAGGGTGTTGAGCGCGCCGTGCGAGACGAGCATCGAGCCGAGGGGATCGAGGCCGGCCACGGAGAACGCGGTGCCGTGATCGCGCAGCGCGAAGGCGCCGGCGAGGGGCATCGAGAGGAGCAACACGCCGCCCGCGATCCGCAGCGCGAGTCGAGGGGTGCACACGAGAAGGATGCCGGCGCCGAACGCGGAGGCGGCCATGCCGACGGCCGCGGCGACCTCGAGCCAGCGCGGTCCATAGATGCCGGCGGCGGTGAGCGGCACGGAGAGTACGCATGCGATCGCGATCGACGCTGCGATCCGGCCGCGCTCGAACGTCACGCGCCCGAGGACGATCAGCAGGTACATGCCGGCCACGTGGAAGTGCGCCGCGGTCAGGAGCACCCAGAACGGCGCGTAGCCGAGGAGCTGGTGGCCGGCACGGGCGGAGACCAGCCAGAGCGTCGCGGCGGGCAAGAACACGAGGCCGACCGAGAGCGCGATCCGGCTCGCCGGGCCGTGGCGCGCCACGAGGCGAGCGCCCCCGATCACGCCCGCGATCAGCGCGACCAACGCGTAGGGCACCACGGTGAGCACGGCCGCGGCGCCGGGTTCCTCGACGACGACGAGGCCGAGCGCCGCGATCGCTCCGGCCGGCCACGCCGCGAGCCGCACCCAGCGCGGCACGCCGGCGACGGTGAGCGCGAGCGGCGTCAGCACGGCGGTCATGACCGCGACGAGCAGGGCCGGCAGCGCGGTCAGCACCCACGCGCTGAGCGCCACGATCTCGTGCGATCGCACCGCGTGATGGTACCGCGAGCGAAACCACCACAGAGGCGGACGCGGCGGGTTACCCTGATGGCATGTCCACCTGGGACCCGCTCTTCGAGCGACTGACGCAGCTCCGCGATCGCTGGCCGGCTCCGCCGTGGACCTGGGACGGACGGTTCGCCGCCATCTCGAGCTCGTTCAACGCGGATCAGGAGCCGGCCGTGCGCGCGAGCGCGATGCTCGCGTTTCCGCGCGGATGGACCACGAAGTCGCTCGAGACCGCGCCGCCCGAGATGCGCGCGCTCGCCGAGCGGACCGGCGGCCTGCGCGCGGGTCAGCGACTTCTCGGCGGCGACCTCACGACGAGCCCCCACCTGTTCGGCCTGTGGTGGCCGTGGGGTGGCGGCGCAAAGATCACGCTACGGATCGGAATTCTCGATATCGCGGCCGACGCCGAGCCGCTACCTCGCATCCGCGAGCTGTTCGGTGTGAAAGCCTGATGCCGCCTGTACCGAAGAAGCCTGAAGACGAGCTGCGCAACCTGTCGGCGCCGCGTGACCTGATCGACTGGGTCCGCAAGATGCCCACCGCCACCGCGAAGCGCGATGCCTGGGTCGATGCCGCACGCGCCGACTGGATGCCATATATAGCCGCGCTGCGCGGCATCACGAACGAGACCATCCTGCGCGCGATCTGCGAGATCGCCGTCGATGTCGTCGCGAAGGTCGAAGGGCCCGAGGCGGAACGCCTGCGCACCGTGCTCACCGCCGCCGTGGCCGATGGAAGCAAGGCGCTGAAGACGGCGGAGAAGGACCTCGAGGATCTGCGGCTCGCGATCGTCCAAGCGGGCGTGCAGACCCAGCCCGGTGCGAGACCGCCGTGGATGTACTGGGCCGAGCTGGTGTTCGAGCTCTCGCGCTCGTCGGCGCGTGGCAACCCGCTGCTCGGCATGGGCATGGCGATGAAGCTGCTCGCGTACTCGAACACGATCGCGAAGCCGAGCGCGCGCGCCGCACATCACGACTTCGTCGGCCGCCTGCGCGACAAGCTCGCCGTCGGCTAGAACGTCAGTGCGGTCCCGGCACGCTGCGCGTCGCCGCGAGGTAGCGCAGGATCTCGATCGTCTTCTCCACGTACGCCCGGCCCTCGTGGCGGCCGATGGTCACACGCGGAACGTCGGTTGGCTCGCCGGCCAGCACGAGCATCGGCGCGGCCTGGTGATCCGCGCCGAGCAGATCGACGAGCGCATGCCGCGGCTTCGGGAAGTCGAGCTCGATGATGTCGAGCGTCTCGCGCACGTGCGGGTAGTAGGCGAGGAAGCCAACGACCTGCGCGCAGAACGGGCAGAAGTACGTGGTGCCCCGATCGTCGAAGCCGGGGCGGAGCACGAACAGGGTGTCCTTCATACGCGGTACAGCCCGTTGTGCTTCGCGCTCGCGAACGGCTCGTACCTGAGCTTCCATGGTACCGCGTGGAGCGGACCGGAGCCGGTGCGGATCGTGAGCGCCATCGGAGAGACGCTGCGATACCGCGACTCGGCCGGAAGGTCGCTGTTGTCGCAGCCACCGGCGGAGAACAGCGTGTGCAGCCGGTGCGTGCCGAGATCGAAGACGGTCTCGAACCCTCGATCCACCTGCTCGTGCCCGCGGATCATCGTGTGGGCGCCGACGCGCTCCATGAACGAACGGAACTGATCGCGGCCGAAGTTGAAGCGGGCGCTCTCACGCTGCAACTTCACCGGAACGTAGTCGGTGTCCACCGGATCGCCCCACATCATCTCGAACCGGATCATCGAGTCATCGAGGCTCGAGAGATCATGATAGCGCTCGGCCAGCGTGTCCTCGCGCGGGATGCCGCCGTGCACGAACAACGTGCGATCGAACAGCAGCGAGGTCGGCATGTGGTCGAACAGGTGGCGATACGCCTCGAGCACCTCGACCGGGGCCGACCGAGATAGCTCCGGCACGGCCTCGGCCGGATTGACCGCGCTGACGATGTGATCACCGAGTCGCACGAGGAACTCGTGATTGCCGCGCAGCAGGATCACGTGCTCCGGCAGCGAGACCAGGAGCTGGAGCGCCGCGCGCATCACGCCCTCGAAGCTGAACCGCCCGCGATCGATGTAGTCGCCGAGCAGCACGAGCTTCACATCGGGGTTGGCGATCGGATCGGCCTGGTGGCGAAGCGCCCGCTCGATGAAGTCGGACTGGAGCAGCGCCGCCTTGAAGCACGCATAGCAGCCGTGGAGATCGCCCAGGACGATCAGCTCGGTCTGCTGGGCGGGGCGCTGCACGTGCACGTGACCGTCGAGGATCCGCGTGCCGGGAGCGAGCTGCCCGACATCCGTGACGCCGGCGAGCCGGCCGTTGCCACGGGCGCGTTGTCGCTCCCAGACCTTGATGGCCTCGAACACGAGGTTGTAGTCGTTGTTGAGCTGCCCGAGCAGCGTCGCCGGATCCGCGGAGTACGGCTGCTCCAGCGGATCGAGCCACGGATGCGACATCGACGCGAGCGGCACGTCGAGCGGCAGATCGATCGTGAGCATGTCGTCGGGCGGCGTGACCTGCGGGACGAGCAGCGTGGGCTGCGCGTGGAAGTACGCGAGCAGCTCGTCGTGGAGGTCGCGCTCGGCATCGGTCACCGTGCCGTCGGTGTGGATCACCGCGTCGAGGAGCTCGAGCGCCACCCGCTGATCGGCCGGCGAGAAGGCGCGAAACAGCGCGACCGCGCGGACCTTGAGCCGCGTGCGCACATAGCCCGCGTCATCCGCGGCCACGACCTCCGCTGCGATCGCCGCGATCTCGCCCTCGAGCCGCCCGAACACCGAGTCCACCTGTGCGCGCCACGCGTCCTTCGAGTCGAGCGGATGGGCAACGTGCTCGACGAGCCGCTCGAGGTACTCGCGGATGAACGCGCGCTCGTCGTCGTGGAGCGTGCCGTCGATGTACCCGATGGTCAGCAGCAGATCGACGACCGACACGACGTGCGCGGTCGCATCGTCGGCCGGAGCGACAAGCTCGGTAGAAGGCTCCACGGGTGAGCCAGCCTACCGTGCGCACGGCGTGGCAGGATACGCCCGCGCGCCGCATGCTGCTGTTCAAGAAAGCGTTCTTCGCCGGCCTCCAGAGCGGCACCATCACGCTGACATTCCGTCGCTGGCAGAAGCCGCACGTGCGACCGGGTGGGCGCTATCGCTGCCATCCGATCGGCGTGCTCGAGGTCGACACACTCGAGCTGATCACGGTCGCGCAGATCCGCGAGACCGATGCCGCTCCCGCCGGCTTCGCCGACCGCGCCGCGCTCGTTGCCTATCTCGCCGAGCTCGGGCCGCTCGCTCCTGACTCGCCCGTGTACCGCGTGGGGTTGCACCACGGCGGCGATGGCGACCGCGTGGAGCTGGCGCTCGCGGCGGACCTCACCGCCGAGGACGTCGCCGCGATCACCGCGAAGCTCGCGCGGATGGACAAGGACACGAAGTGGACGGCGAAGACGCTCGCGATCATCGAGGCGCAGCCGCGAATCGCCGCGTCGAAGCTCGCAACGCAGCTGAAGCGAGAGACGCTCCCGTTCAAGACCGACGTACGCAAGCTGAAGAAGCTCGGGCTCACCCAGAGCTTCGAGGTCGGCTACGAGATTTCACCGCGCGGGCGCGCGTACCTCGCGTCGCGGCAGACGAAGCGCAAGCGCTCACGTAAGCTAGCGACATGATCCAGGAACTCTTCGACCGGCAGCGTGCGAACCAGGCCGCGGTCAAGCGCACCACCGCACCGCAGCGCGCCGCGAAGCTCGAGCGGTTGAAGGAGGCGATCGTCTCCCGCGAGAAGCAGATCTACGACGCGCTCTACGCGGACTTCCGCAAGGCGCCGCTCGAATCCGAGATCTCGGAGATCGTGCCGTGCCTCACCGAGCTGAAGGACGCGATCAAGCACCTCCACAAGTGGATGAAGCCGCAGCGCGTGCCCACACCGATGACGCTCGTCGGCACGCACAGTGCGATCCACTACGAGCCCAAGGGCGTGGTGCTGATCATCGGCCCGTGGAACTACCCGTTCCAGCTCGTCATCGCGCCGCTGATCGCCGCGGTCGCCGCCGGCAACTGCGTGATCGTGAAGCCCTCCGAGCTGACGGCGCAGACCTCGAAGCTTTTGGTCTCGCTGCTCGCCGACGTGTTTCCGCCCGAGGAGGTCGCGGTCGTCGAGGGTGATCACCTCGAGACGCAGAAGCTGCTCGCCCTGCCGTTCGATCACTTCTTCTTCACCGGCAGCACGCGCGTCGGCAAGATCGTCGCCGAGGCCGCCGCGCGCCACCTCGCCTCGTCCACGCTCGAGCTCGGCGGCAAGTCCCCCGCGGTCATCGATGACTCGGCGGACCTTCCCTCTGCCGCGAAGCGCATCGTGTGGGGCAAGTTCGTCAACAGCGGTCAGACCTGTATCGCGCCCGACTACCTGCTGGTGTCCGAGGGTCGCCAGCAGCAGCTCGTCGACGAGCTCCGCACCGCGATCGGCGAGCTCTACGGCGCCACCGAGGCGGACCGGCGCGCCTCTCCCGATCTATGCCGCATCATCAACACGCGCAACTACGACCGCCTCAAGAAGATGCTCGACGACACCGTGACGTCCGGCGCGCGCGTCGAGGTCGGCGGCGGGACCGATGCCGGCGAGCGCTACATCGCACCGACGGTGCTCACGAACGTGTCCCCCGCCTCGGCGGTGATGGCCGAGGAGATCTTCGGACCGATCCTACCGATCCTCACCTACAAGAGCTTCGACGAGGTCGCGCCGTTCATCACCGCGCGCGACAAGCCGCTCGCGCTCTACGTGTTCGGCGAGAACGAGCACAACGTCGACACGCTGATCGCGAACACCACCGCCGGAGGCACCTGCGTGAACAACACGCTGATCCACTTCGCGAACCACCACCTGCCGTTCGGGGGCGTCGGTCCGAGCGGCAGCGGCAACTACCACGGCTTCTTCGGCTTCAAGGCCTTCTCGCACGAGCGCGCCGTGCTCCGCCAGGGACGGCTCGACATCGCGAACCAGCTCTATCCGCCGTACACGCCGAAGGTGAAGAAGATGCTCGGCTGGGTGCGAAAGCTGTTCCTCTAGGGAAGCAGCACGAGCTTGCCGACGGTGCGCCCCGATTCGATATCGGCGTGCGCGCGCGCGACTTCGGCGAGTGGATAGGTCACCACCGGCGGCGCCGCGAGCTTGCCTTCGCCGATCCATTGCACGATCTGCGTCAGGCCCTCGTGCATGAGGTCGGTGCGGTCGAACAGGTAGCTCAGGTTGAACGCGAGCACCGAGTGGCTCGAGTTCGTCATCTCGAGCGGCGAGAACCGCGGCGTGCGCAGGTAATCGATCGCGAGCTTCGGCCAGTTCGGCTTGCCACCGGTCTTCGGCATCATCGAGTGGAAACCATAGACCACGAGCTTTCCGGCGCGGCGGAGGTGCTTGTAGCTATCGCCGAGCGTGGCCACACCGTTCGCGTCGAGGATCAGGTCGAACCCATCGGGCGAGATGCGCTCGGCCTCACGCCAGAGGTTCTGCGTGGACTTGTCGATCACGTGGTCCGCGCCGGCCGTCCTCGCGGTGGCGACCTTGTTCGCCTTGCCGACGACGCCGGTGACCTCGCAGCCCGCGATCTTCGCCATCTGCACGAGCGCGCCACCCACGCCCCCGGCGGCGGAGTGCACGAGCACGCGCGCGCCCTTGCGCGGATGCGCGAGCTCGAACAGCGCGTACCACGCGGTCATGTACACGGCGGGGAGTGCCGCGGCCTGCTCGAAGCTGACGTTCGCGGGGCGACGGAACACCTGCCGGCGGTCCACCGCGAGGTGCGTCGCGTACCCACCGAACCGCGTCACGGCGAACACCTCGTCGCCGATCGCGAGATCCGTGACCCCTGCGCCGAGCGCGCCGATCGTGCCGGAGACCTCGAAGCCCGGCGTGATCGGCCAGCCCACGAACTCCTTCGCCGAGGCGTAGAGGCCCATGCGGACGATCGCGTCGGCGTAGTTGACGCCGATCGCGCGGACGTCGATACGGACCTCCCCGGCACGCGGTTGGGGCACGGTGGCGGTCTCGAGCTTGAGGTGATCGTAGCCACCGGCGGAGTGGACGACGATCTTCTTCGGGCTGACGGGGACGGGCATCTGGGCGAGTGCAACCATGCCTGATTCGTAGCTCCGCCGGGCGCTGGGGACGATGACCCCGCACGACATCCGGGTGACTACGCGAACCAGCGCTGGTACGACCAGAACGCGGCGATCAGGGCCGCCACCGAGGAGCCGCCCCAGAGCAGCGCCTGGTACGCGAGGGTCCGGCGGATCAGATACAGCAGCGGCAGGAGCGCGATCACGATCGCGGCCTGGCCGATCTCGACGCCGAGGTTGAACCCGAGCAGCGCACGGATCAGCTCGTGCGAGGGCAACCCGAGGTCGATCAGCACGCTCGAGAAGCCGAAGCCGTGGAGCAGGCCGAGCGCGAACGCCACCGCCCACCGCGCATCCACCACGCGCGCCAGGTTATTCGCCGCCGCGGCGACCACGCTGAGCGCGATCGCGGTCTCCACGATCCGCGACGGCAACGTCATGAGGCCGACCGCGGAGATCACGAGCGTGATCGAGTGCGCGAGCGTGAACGCGGTGACGATCTCGAACACCTCGCGACTCACCGTGCGCAGCGACGTGGCGGCCTGCCAGCGCTGGCCCGGGCGCTGGAACACCGCGGGGAGGATCAGGCACAGGAGAAACAGGATGTGGTCAAAGCCCATCCAGATGTGCCACACGCCTTCCTTCACGAACGAGGCGACCGAGGTCTCGCCGTCGAGCTTCGCGCGCACCGGATCGCCGCTGCGAACGATCAGCGTCTGCCCCTCCACGTGCACGAGACCGCGGTGCTGCGCATCGATATCGAACAGCATGCGGTAGGTGATCGCGAGCACCTCGGGGTGCCGCGGGCAGTCCACGCGCACGGGGATCGCCCAGTACGCGCCGTCGGAGAGCTCCGCGATACCGGCCGGATCGAGCGCGGTGGTGCAGCTCTGCCCATCGGCGGCGAACGCGAGCCGATCCGAGACGTACGCGGAGATCCGCGGCGCCGCGGCGGTCAGCTCGCGCCACGTGATGTCTCCGTCGGCGTTGTCGTCGAGGACGAGCGCCGCGTCGAGGTCGCGCACGGCGATGTCGAGCCTGCCGGTGATCGCGGAGCCGTCGACCGCGAGCTTGAGGTGCGCATCGCTCGGCTTGTGCGCCCACGCCGGCACGGCCGTCCCGACGAGGATCGCGAGGGTCAGGAAGGCCTTCATCGTGCGTCCTCCAGCAAGCGGAGCCACCGATCGAGCTGCGCATCGTGCACACCGGTCGTCGCGGCCCACGCGATCACCGGCGCTGCCGCTTCGCGATCACGCGCCGCGACCGCCGTCTGCGCGAACAACCGCGCGTCGGCGAGCTCCTTCTGTACCCCCCAGTTGTCGCGCGCCACGCGCAGCGCCGTCGTGGGATCGGCATCGACCTCGAGGGCGAACCGCGCCTCCTCGCGCAGGTGGATTCGATCGCCGCGCTCGGCGGCCGCCGCGATCCTGTCGCGCATCATCTGCACCACGCGCGTCTCGTCGACGCCATGGATCATGTGCTCGGCGATCGCGCGCCGCACGAGGGCGCTGTCGATCTGTTCGTGCCCGGCGAGCAGCGCCGAGGCCTCCGCCGCGCGGCCGGTCGACATCAGCACGTCGGCGAGCGCAGCGCGCCCATACGCGTCGTTCTCGTCGCGCGCCACGATCGATCGCAGATGCGCGAGCGCAGCGTCGGTGTCACCGCGCTGGATCGCGAGCTCGGCGAGCGCCGTTTCGGCCCAGCCGCGCAGCTCCGTCCCGCGCGCGCCGGCGATCACCTTCGCGAGGTGCGCGTACGCCTCGTCGGCGTGACCGGCGAGGCCATCGAGCGGCGCGATGCAGGTCGCCGCGATCACGGCGCTCGACAGCTCCGCCACCGCCGCACAGCTCGTGCGTGCCGCGACGTAGTCACCGGTCACCGTGGCCACCACGGCGCGGGTCAGCTGCGCCTGCGCATCGTCCGGACGCTCCGCGATCAGACGATCGAGATCGATGCGCGCGGCCGGGAAGTCATGGAGCGACTGCAGGATCGTCGCGCGCAGCAGCAGCACATCGGGCGGCGCCGCGGGCACGTTCCACCACGCTGCGAGCGTGGCCTGCGCACGGCCGAGGTACCTCGGATCCGACGTGGACCGCGCGCGCTGGATGTCCGCGTGCGCCAGTGACACCGCGATCTCGAGCGCATCCGGCGACGTCGCGAGTGCCCGGCGCGCCTCGAGCTCGTCCGGATCGCGCGGAGGAACCCGAGCGATCACTTCCTCTGGATCCGATGGAACCCGCGCCCGCGAGCTCGCGTGCGCGCGATCCGGGGCTGCGAACGCCGCCAGGGTCAGCGCTCCTGCCAGCCCCACCGCGCCGATCGCGAGAACGGTCAGTTTTCGTCGTCCCACCACACACCTACGAGTGTGGGGGCCGCACGGATCATGTCGGGTGATCGACGTGCCGATGATCCGTTTGCGCAGGTCAACCGTAGGAGGAACACACAGCCTTTGGGAGGGCACATGAGGAACCGCTTGTTGATGGCACTCGCAGCGCCGGCGGCGCTCGCGGGGTGCTCATCGGAGACGAAGGACAGCTTGCCGAGCGCGCCACCGAGCTCGGTCACGATGGTCGCATCCGGGGGATTCACATCTCCGGGTGATGCCGTCGCCAGCCCGGATGGAAAGACCTTCTACTTCACGGCCATCGATGATCTGCGCGAGCCCGCGCTGTTCTCGGTGTCGTCGGAGCCAGGAAGCCAGGCGATCGCGATCGCATCGGGCGCACCACTGGACATGCCGATCGGCCTCGTCTTGTCGTGCGATGGCGAGACGCTCTATGTCGCCGACGCCGGTGGCGAAGACGGCGCCGTGCTGTCCATACCGACCGGCGGCGGTGCCCTCACCGCCCTCGGCACTGCGGGCCTGACGCGCCCCGGTGGCCTCGCGATGTCCTCCGACTGCAAGACCATCATGGTCACGGGGCGGACCACGGCCGCGGCGCCGGCGCTGTTCGCGTTGTCGCTCGACGGCGCGGACCCGCGCATCGTGTTCAGCGGCGAGCCGCTGGTGTCGCCGACGGGCGTGCACATCGACAAGGACGGCGTGTCGTGGGTGATGGATCACCTCGCGCACGGCACGACCGGCGAAGGCGTGCTGTTCGCCATCCCGGCGGATGGCAGCGGCGCCACCGAGATCGTCAGCGACCTGCGCATGGGCACGCCCGGTGGCGTGTCGCTGACCGCGGGTGGTGGAACGGCCGTGATGCCCACGCGCGATGCCGATGGGCACGCGCAGCTCACATCCGTCGTCATCGAAACCGGCGAGATGCAGCAGCTCGCTACCCCTGAAATCTCCGATCCCGCTGGGCTCCGCACGGCACGTGGTGCGGCGGTGTTCGCGGTGGTCGATTCCGAAGGTGGCGCGATCTATCGCGCCGAATAACGAGGAGCAACAGTCATGAACAAGAAGCTCACGGCAACGATCTGTGGTCTCGCCCTCGCGGCGGGTGGCCTCGCTCTCGTCCCGGCCGTCATGGCCTCCAGCCACCGCGAAGCGCCGATGATCGCCGAGGATCAGCTCGTCGATAACACCGACGTCTACTCCTTCATCAGCCCCACCAACCCCGACCGCCTGGTCATCGTCGCGGACTACGTGCCCCTGCTGCTCCCGCAGTCGGGCCCGAACTTCTACCGGTTCGCCGACGATGCGCGCTACGAGGTCCACATCGACAACGATGGCGACGCGAAGCCCGACTGGACCTATCGCTGGACGTTCGAGAACGAGGTCAAGAACGACAAGACCTTTCTCTACAACACCGGCCCGGTCGACTCGCTCACCAGCGCGAACCTCAACGTCACGCAGTGGTACAAGCTCGAGCGCATCAACGAGAAGACCGGTCAGAAGACCCGCCTCCTCACCCACGCGCCGGTCGCGCCGTGGAACGTGGGCAAGCGCTCGTTCGCGAACTACGAGCAGGTCGCGCTCCAGGCGATCCAGACCTCGGCCAACACCACGTCGTTCGCCGGTCCGCGCGACGAACCGTTCTTCGTCGACCTTCACGTGTTCGACCTCCTCGGCGTGGGCGGCGCGAAGACCACCGATGGCGTCAACGTGCTGTCGCTCGTCCTCGAAGTTCCGATCACCGACATCGCGTCGGGCGGCGTGCGCCCGACCACCGCGACCACGAAGAAGTCCGTCGTGGGCATCTACGCCTCGGCGAGCCGCCCGCAGGTCCGCATCCTCCGCCGCCACCGCGACTCGGATGACTTCGGTCAGTTCATCCAGGTCTCGCGCCTCGGCTGGCCGCTCGTCAACGAGGTCATCATCCCGCTGAAGGACAAGGACAACTACAACCACTCGGATCCGAAGGACGACGTCTCGAACTACGGCGCGTACATCCTCGACCCCGAGGTGCCGAAGCTCCTGAACCTCGTGCTCGGCGCCGGCTGCGCTCCGACTCCGAACGGTGGCCGCATGGACATCGTTGGCCTGCTCTCGCCGAACGGCACCGCCGCGGCGGATCTCCTCCGCATCAACATCGCGAGCGGCCAGACCAACGCGCAGTCGCACTTCCCGAACGGCCGGGCGCTGACCGACGACGTCACCGACACGCTGCTCACCGTTGCGTGCAACAACGGATCGGCGATCGGCGATGGCGTGAACGCGAACGACAAACCGTTCTCGAACACGATGCCGTACCTCGCGTCGCCTCACTCCGGTAACCCGTAAGGAGCCCACCATGTCCCTCCACCGACTGATTCCCGTCGTGCTCGTGATCGCCGCGTGCAGCAGCGAGGACCGGCGCTCTGCGCCCCCGACTCCACCTGCCGCTCCGCACCTCGCTCACGCTACGCAGGCGGACCTCGCACGTGAGCTCGACGACGCCGAGCACCGCGGAACCTGGCAAGAGGTCCGGCGTCGGTGGCAGGGACAGCGACTACGCTGGGCGGTCACTCGCCACGCCGCGCTGTGCACCACCGCGGAGCGCTGCAACGTCGCCGCGTTCCCGGTCACACGCCCCGCGGCGCAGGGCTGGTTGCCGCTGCTCGAGTTCGCACCCGGCCAGTTCGATGCACTCGTTGCCTCGTGCGGAGACCGCGCGGACTGCGATGTCACGATCGAAGGCACGCTCGTGGAGCTCGATGCCTCCGGCGAGCGCGCGACGAAGCTGAAGTTCGGCAACGTGATGCTCGCCAGCGGCAAGCTCGCCACCCGCTGATCTCTACTCGGTGCGGATCTGTACGAAGTACGAGATCCGCACCTCCGCATTTTCGGCGTACAGCGCCAGACGATCCACGGTGATCGCCGGCGTGGCGCCACTCGTGACGACGTGGTCACCGCTCCAGGTCGCGTCGCAACCCACCGTCGCAGCTGCGCGTTGCACGCGAAGGGTGCCGGTGCCCGGCACCAGACGCTGCGACAACGGCACGCTGCCATCATGGAGAAACATCGAGCCGTCGAACGTGTACGTGAGCTGGAGCAGGTTGGTGAACCCGTTGTCGTAGAGCTCGCAGTAGTATTCGGACGTGCCGGCGCTGCCAAAGGCGAGCTGCACGATCGACTGGCCCGCTCCCGGGTTCGAGGTCGAGGCGCCGATCTCGAACAGGTCCGTCATCGGATCGTAGAGTCGAAAGATGGCGCGTCCCGCTCCGCCACTCGCGGCCAGCACCGCGTCCTCACCGTTCGAGGTCTCGTTCGAGATCGCGGACCAGCCCTGGAGATCGGTGAACGGCTCGAACAGCACGATCCGCTGTCGAGGGTTCCCCGGTTCGGGATCGCACGCATCTCCGACGTGATCGCCATCGCCATCCGCCTGCGCCGGGTCCGCGCGGTGCGGACACACATCGCACGCGTCATCGATGCCATCGGCATCCTCGTCATGACCGACCGGCGCGCACACCTTGCTGCCATCGGGGCGGTCGCCGCCGACCGCGCCATCGGCGAGCTCGTCGAATCCGCGCCGACCACACGCCGCGAACACGAGCGCGGCCAGTATTACCGCTCGGGACAACCGTCCTCGTCCTTGACGCCGTCCTTGTCCTCCGCGTCGTTGGGACACAGATCATCGACGTCGCGGATCCCGTCCTTGTCGTTGTCGGGATCGGGGCAGCCGTCGGTGTCCTCGAAGCCGTCCTTGTCCTCGGGCTCGTCGGGGCATCTGTCGAGGTTGTCGGGCGTGCCATCGCCGTCCCGGTCAGGCCCCGCGCCCGGTGCCGGGGCCATCGGCGAGGCACCCTCGAGCACCTTGATCTCACTCTGCTTCGCGGGGCACCCATCCGGCGTCCCCGGGCCGGGGTC
This sequence comes from Haliangiales bacterium, assembly GCA_038203335.1. GTDB lineage: Bacteria > Myxococcota_A > Polyangia > Haliangiales > Haliangiaceae > JABFXX01. Next base: position 30,098 of record JBBRED010000014.1, read on the forward strand.
ATAGGCGCACTTGTCGTCGACGTCACGGACGCCGTCGCCGTCGGTGTCCTTGGGGCTGACCTGCAACCCCTGCGACTGCGGACCACCGCACGCCGCCACCAGGATCGCGATCAGGACCTGTCTCATGCCGTCAGCATGCACCATGCGGCTATCCTGCGCGCGTGATCGATGACCTCCTCGGGCGCTTCGTCAGCCTTCGCCTCCGCAACCTCGACGACGAGGGCGCCTGGCTCGATATCTCCGACGACGGTGATCCCGATGGTCCTGCGATCCGGCTCCCCGAGCGCGAGCTCCCCGCCGGGACCGCGATCGGCGCCCACGTCGAGGTGTTCGTGTTCCTCGACTCCGACGACCGCGCCACCGCCACCACCCGCACGCCGAAGCTCTCGCTCGGCCAGGTCCGCTTCCTCGACATCACCGCTGTCACCGACATCGGCGCGTTCGCGGACTGGGGCCTCGGCAAGGAGCTCCTGATCCCGTTCGCGCAGCAATCGAAGGAGCTGTTCGTTGGCGAGCAGCAGCCGATCGGCCTCTATCTCGACAATACCAAGCGCCTCGCCGGCACCATGTTCGTCAGCGACATGCTCGACGGCGATCGCCGCCGCGTCGTCGTCGACGAGTGGATCGAGGGCGAGGCCTGGCGCAACGACCCCGACATCGGCCTGTTCGTGATTCTCGAGCGCGCGTTCGTCGGCCTCGTGCCCGCGAGCGAGCCTCACCGGCTACGCCGCGGCGACGCCGTGAAGTTCCGCGTCACGAACGTGCTGCCCGACGGCAAGCTCGTGCTCTCGCTGCGCCAGCACGCCTACAAGGAGCTCGAGGCCGATGCCGCCACGATCCTCGCCGTGCTCTCGCGGACCGGCGCACCGCGCGTGGGCGATCGCTCGAGCCCCGAGACCATCCGCGAGCTGTTCGGGCTGTCGAAGAAGGCATTCAAGCGCGCGATCGGCCGGCTGCTCAAGGAGCGCTCGGTGGTCGTCGACGAGCGTGGCGACGTCGTCGTGCCTCCGCGCTGATCGGTCAGGGCCGTTCGGTGTCGGTCCACGGCTCGCCGAGCGACAGGATCAGCTTCTTCATCTGCTCGACGATCTTCCGCGCCTCGACGGCCTGCGGCGACTCGTCCTTGCCCCCGAACTGAATCGAGGTCTCGCCCCCGCCGCCCTGGCGCTGCAGGTTGTTGAGCTGCGTGCGCATCCCGCGCAAGATCTGCGAGCGAGTCAACGCCCGAACCTCCGGCACCGTGACGGCGAGCAGCACTCGCTTCGACGGCTCGAACCGCGAGCGCGGGAGCTTCGCGAGGGCGCGCGTCGCATCCTTCGATGCCGGCGCCTGGGTCAGATCGACCTCGATCCCACCGGTGCGCGTCGCGAGCTTCTGCGCGCCATGGATCTTGCCGTCGCGGGTGACTTCGAAGCCGAGCGCGATCGGCTCGCGATCATCGCGATACACGCGCAGCTCCCAGTGGCCCGGCTGCACCGGCACATCGCGCAGCACGTCGGGCAGGTTGAAGTTCTCCGTCGTCCATCGCCACGCGGTCTGATCGCCGAGCGCCTCGACCTCGTCAGCGATCTGCACCTGGCGAAGCGTCTCGCGCTGGAAGTCGCTGCGCTTCGAGCCCGCGGCCGAGTGCTTCTTGCCATCGACCCACCACTCTGCGACGAACGCGGTGTCCGTCTCGAGCGTGTCCCAGTGCTGCCACATCAGCTGGCCGGTGAGCTGCTCGGTCAGGACGAGCTGCGGACCGGCCTGCTCGTGGAGCTCGAACATGCGGCGACCATCGAGCGTGGGCAGCGATGCGGCGACGAACGTATTGCCGACAATGAACCGCTCGTTCGACCAGATCTCGAGCCGGTAGGTTCCGGGCGCGGGGACCTCGAGCTTCGCGCGGCCGTGCATCGCATCGAACGTGAACGTGGACTGCTTCACGATTCGCTCGCCGCTCGACAGGATCGCGAGCACCTTCTCGCCCGGATACGGGTGCCGCTCGATCGAGGTCAGCGCCACGATGTGGAACGGGTCGGCACCGCGACCGGGGATCCGCATCGTTCCATCCTGGTCGGTGTGAACCCCCTTCTCGTCGAGCGTGATCTGGAGGCCCTTGGCGATCGGTCGCTCCTGGGCCGGGGTCTTTCCGCGCGATGCAGGCGGCACACAGGCGGTGATCGCGACCGCGGCGACCATGAAGTGCATAAACCTACACATGTCTATTCCGGACGGACTACCGCGGGTCGGAGTCGCATGGGAAGGAAAAGAACTGCGTTCACTCCGAAAGATCAGACCACTGAGGGCAGCTCAAGCCGGGAGTGAGGCTGTGAACATTCCCGGGTCAACCGCGGTTCACGAAACGGGCGGCTCGGGCTGCAACTCCACGGATCCCCGCGTGGCACGGCGCGTGGACATGCCGCTGAGCTGAAAGAGGTCTCCATGCGCACGATCGTTAGCCTTGCTTGTACTGCCGCCGCCCTCGCCACCCTCGCCTCGACCGCCGATGCTCAACCCGAGATCCGCGACCACCGCAGTGATCCTGCTCCGGCCGCCTCCTCGCCGACGATGTCATCGGGCCCTCGCGTGTATCGCCGCCGCCCCGGCCCGCGGTTCATGCTGCCGCTCAAGATCGACATGGGTTACGCGGGCGCGAACACCACGCGCGGCTGGGCTCCCGGCTTCGGCATGGCGGTCGGCGTGCACTGGGCATCGCTGTCGCCGACGCCGACGCAGACCGACGTCGGCATCGGCGTGTTCGGCGCGCTGCTCGGAGCGCCAAAGGACGAGATGGCCACCAGCAACACCGTTGCCTACGGCGGCGCGTACCTCGAGGTCGGTCACACGCTCGCGCACGGCAGCTTCTGGCGCACGTGGGCCACGGGCCGCGGCGAGTACCTCGGCTCGACGGCGTTCGGCGAGGGCCACGCGGGCTTCGGTGCGATGGGTCGGCTCAGCGTGGAGCTGTACTCGAGCGGCGTCGGCATCGAGCCGCGCGGCGTGTTCCTCGGGACCTACGCGCTTGGTCTCTACATGGAAGCAGGCGTGCGCGACGTGGCCTCGGACCTCGGCGCGTTCCACATGAGCGGCGGGATCACGTTCCGCACGCCGCTCGTGTTCGCGCCCTGAGCTACTTGCGCTCGAGGATGTGAATCTCGACGCGCCGGTTCTGCGCGCGGCCTTCCTCGCTCGTGTTGTCGGCGATCGGCTTGTCGGGGCCGAATCCCTTCGACACCATGCGGTTGCCATCGATGCCGTGCTGCTCGAAGTACGAGCGCACGGAGGCCGCGCGCTCGGCCGACAGCTTCACGTTGTGATCGCGACTGCCGTTGCCATCGGTGTGACCCTGGATCTCGATCTTCGAGATCTCGGGGTGCTTCTTCATCACCGTGACCACGTCGTCGAGCACGGTCTTCGACTGATCGAGGATGGTCGCCGAGTCCGTATCGAACTCGACCTTCTCCTTGAGATCGATGCTCTCCGCCTTGACCTCGGCGGCCGGCGGCGGTGGCGCGACGGGCTCGGGCTCGGCGGGCGGCGGCGGTGCCGGCACGTCGGTGGCGACGCAGCGATACGCGGGCGCGGCCCAGCTCGACGATGGCGTGCACACGCGACCGGTGTTCGGAGTGGCGCAGGCGGAGAGCACCGCGAGGATGAGGTACCTAGCGCGCATAGCTAACTCCCAGCGTGATGGTGCGGACGTCAAACCCATTCGCGAGGCCATCGCCCGCGATCAGCTGCGGGAGCGAGAACGCGAAGCCGAGGCCGAGATGATCGTCGAGACGATATCGGAGGCCGAGTGACAGCGGGATCGCGAAGAAGTCGCCGACCTTCCCGAACGGGAACGTCACGCCGGTCTGTCCGTCGAGCTCGATCTTCGTCGCGACTTCGTAACCGACCGTGACCGGCAGGTTCAACCGCTCGTTGTTCGGCGGTACCGCCGGCGTGGTCATCGTGGCGTCCACGCCACCACTGCGCTTGTTGAGCGCGATAAACAGATTCGGCTGGAACTCGAGCGCGATCTTGCCGAACTTCCAGCGGCCCGAGACACCGAGCTTGAGATCGAGCAGGAACGGATCGGAGATACTCGCGATGTACAGACCGCCGTCGACCGACCACGGTCGCGCGAGGCGGTAGCGCACGTCGGCGCCGACGTTGCGATAGAACTTGCCGCAGCCGTTGCTCTTGCCGGTGATGCACAGGGAGTCGCCCGCGGCGCCGATGAAACCGCCGGCGCCGATGCTGCTGTGGACGAGACCGACGGTGATGTCGTCGTTGATGCCGTACCAGATGTCGGGGGTGATCGAGACCGGCTTGAAGGCGGCGTCCTTCGAGAGGTTGATCTCGACGAAGCCATCGATGACGAGCTTCCCTTTGGGAAGGTTCAGCTGTTCGGCGGGCTCGGCATGGGCGGTGCCCGCGGCGAGCAGGCCGCAGACGACGAGGGTGGACGTTCGGATCATGTCGAGGTTCCTCACGGCTTCACGGGGGTGGGGTCAGGATGCGCAGCCTTGGATGCGGGTGCGCGCTCGCCGAGCACGCTGATCGAGGTCGCAGAATCCGGGAGGTAGGTGTCGAGCTTGCCGAGGTACCACATGCCCGCGAGGCCAAGCAGCACGATGAGGAACACCCAACGCTTCCACGGCGTCTTCTTGTCGGCGAACGGATCGTCGAGCCGGCGGCTCGAGCCCGCGGGGAGCTTCGGGAGCGACGTCATCGCCGCGCCGAACGACACGTTGATCCTCGCGCGTCCGTTGATCGCCCAGCCGTTCGCGTCGAGGATCGGGCCGAGGTTGCGGCGGCGCAGCTTGAGCCACGCGAGGAGCATGGCCGGGCCGGAGATCATCAGCAGCAACGCGATGACGCCGATCGGCAGCCACGGACCGAGCCCGAACAGCATGGCGAGCAGTGCGCCCACCAGCGTGCCGATGCCGCCGATGGCCAGGCCGATCGCGGCGACCATTCCGAGATCGAGCTTCTTCGGCTCGGGTGGCGGCGTCGCGGGCGGTGGTGTGGCCGCGGCCTCGATGGCGGCCTTGTCGGCGATCGCGACCTTGCTGCCCGCCGCCTCCATCTTCGCGGATGCCTCCGCCTCGGCAGACGCGGCGCGCTTCTGCACGCCGTCCTCGATCGTCTTGACCAGCTTCTTGTAGGGCGACCAGAACGCGGCGCGCACGCTGATCGGGTTGCTGATGATCTTCACGATCGTCGCATCCCAGTCGTTGCCGTCGCGATCGTAGAAGATGCCGTTGCGACCGACGAACACGCTGTCGACGTCGCCGTTGGTGAGCGCGGCGGCGATCTGCCGGGTCTCGCCCTTCCGCGTGAGATCACAGTAGAGGAGGCAGGCGTCGGAGGCGGCGGCGAGTGCGCCGTGCTTCGCGGGATCGGTGACCGGCACGCACAGGTGAAGTGCGCGCGCGTCGAGGTACAGCGTGCCGGCCTGGAACACGCCGTCCTGCTTCGAGTAGAAGTCGGAGAAGTTGACGAAGTTGCGCAAGATGCGGCCGAAGTCGCGCTGCATTCGCACCGCCTTCGCGACCGCGCCGATCTGCGCGTAGTCGTCCGCGAGCGCGGCGTCCTGCTCGATCAGCGTCGCGAGCTCGGCTCGTAGCGCACCGGTGGACAGCGTCGTCACCCACGCGGCGTCGAGGGCATCGACCTTGGTGACCGGCTTGGCGTCGGTCCACGCCTGGTAGTCGGCGAGCTTCGCCGCGATGGTCGCGAGGTCCGCGGCGGTCAGCGCGTCGCGCGCGCCGAGCACCGGCGTGACCACGGAGGTGACGAACGCCTGGATCTTCGCGGCCCACGCCGGGTTGATCGAGACGCCGAACGCGAGCCGACCGGCGGGCTCGATCTTCGCGAGCGGGAGCCGCGCGAGCTGATCGTCGGCCATCGTCAGGTCGCGCGCCGCGAGGGCCACGAGCTCGGGCTCCTGACCGGCGAGCGCGGCGCTGGCGCGCGTGTCGTACGCGGCGACCCTGCAGCGGGTGAAGTAGTCCTCGAGCTTCGCGCGCACCGCCGCGTAGGCCCCGGCGGCATCGGCCGTGCCCGCGCCGAGCGGCGTGAGGCCCGCGCCCTTCGCGAGCCAGCCGGCGCGCGCATCGATCGCGGCGAAGAACTCGTCGCCACGTGCCTTGTCGATGCCGGGCTTGCCGCTGCGGTCGGTCGCGCTGCCGATGCTCGCGATCGCATCCTCGATCACGCGCTTGAGCTCGGCGTCCTCGGTCGAGGCCGGGATGACGATGCCGTCTCCGTTGAGCACGGTCTCCGTGAACGCCTTGTCGATCGCGAGCGTATCGGCGACCGAGATGAAGGTCTCCGCCTTCTTGCCGAGGTCCGAGAGCATGCGCTTTGCCGCGCCCACGATCTTCGCATCGGTGATCGCCGACAGCGAGACCGACTCCTTGCTGGTGAGCAGATCGTTCGGATCCTTGAACGTCACCTTCGCCCACGCGATCGCGGCGAGGATGTCCTGCACCCGGATCCGTCCGTCGGCGTCCGCGTCGAGCAGCGTCAGCGTCAGTGGATCGAGCGAGGTCCCCGTGACGGGCATCGCGAGCGCGACCCAGAGCTTCTGATCCAGCTCCCCGAGCGCGAGCATGTCACTCGCATCCCGCAGACTCACCTGATCGACGCCGCCGGACCGAAAGAACGAGAATCGATGTGCCATGACGCGGCCACTATAGGCACGTCGATCGCACGACCGAGCCTCTGGACTGTCGACGGTACCCATCGGGTACCCCTCGTCACCCTGCCCGCACGCCGATTCGTCGTCAAAGATGCATCCGCATGCGGGAGCTCCGAACCGAGAAGGTGGCGATGTCGACAGTCTTGATCTGCTCGGTCGATCCCGCGGACCGTGCCATCGCGAAGTCGTCATTCGGCGACCACGGCTGGTACGTGATCGAATCCATCCCCGAGGATGTCCGTCAGGTGGTGCGATCGATCAAGCTCGACGCGGTGATCGTGATCGGCAGTCCTGCCACGCACGCGATGGCGGTCGGTCTGGCCACCGCGGACGCGCGGATCTCGGTGCAACAGATCGCACGGGTTCGCTTCGCGGGCGACGCCTTCGAGGCGGCGACGCAGGTGACGAGTCAGGTCTCGGGAATCGCGCGCAAGCGATAGCCGAAGCGCTGGCGCGACTCGATCAGATCCCCCAACCCCGCGCGCACCATCTGTCGCCGCGCGCGTCGCACGAGCTGCTTGATGTGATTCTCATCGGGCGCGCGTGTGTCCCACGACAGCGTGGCGAGGAGCTCGGAGCTGCGCACGAAGCCGCGCACCTGCTCCGATTGATGCGCCTCCTCCTTCATGCGCCGCACGAGCACGGTGAGCAGCTCGACCTGGTTCATGCTGAGCTGCACGGCGATGTCGCCGATCTCGAGCACGCCGCCGCCACCGCCGGTGGGCTCGACGATCTTGATCGGGATCCGCGGCAGGCCGGCCTGCGTCTCCTCGCCCTGGGAGAAGTCACCAGTGGCCACGTCGTTGTGCTTCGCGCGCAGGCGATCCACTGCCTGCACGGTGGTGATCACCGCCGGATCGACGGCGATCGGCGCGGCGTCACCGAGGCCAGCCACGAAGTAGAAGCCGACGGAGCCGATCTCGAGGCGATCGCCGTGGCGCAGCTCCGCCGTGTCGGTGAGCTGGACCTCGTTGAGAAACGTGCCGTTCGCCGAGCCGAGGTCACGCACGGTCCAGCCCTTCGCGGAGCGCTCGATCCGCGCGTGATGGCGCGACACCGATGCCTCGAGCAGCATGATCCCGAGGCCCTCGAGCGTCCGACCGATCAGCGTGGAGGTCTCGAGCCGATGCGGCTGTCCCCATTGATCCACGAGGCCGTCGTCGGTGGGCCGCGCGATGGTGGCGAGGATCTGCTGCGGCAACAGGCCGAGCGGAGCCGCCACGTCACCGCGGCACCCCTCGCAGAGGAGTCCAACGGCCGCGGGCTCGGTCCGGCAGACCACACACGCCATCTGCCAAGGCTACCGCGATCAGCGCCCGAATTCGAACGAGGCGCCGACCGAAGCGTCGATGCCTTGTGCCACCCCATCCGTCGCCGCACACAGGTCGTAGCGCACGTCGAGGCGGTAGCTGATCCGGCCGCGGCGGTAGGCGGCGAGGACGCCGAGCGACCCGACGGGATCGGTATCGTGATGCGTTCCGATGCCACTACCCGTGACGGTCTGCACACCCGCGCCGACGGAGACGCCGAGCGTGGTCGGGCCCGAGACACGGCGCGCCTGAACGAACAGCCGCGTGGCCAGCACGGTCGCGTGCCCGCTCGTCGTGACGTGGGCGACGTTCGCGAACGCGGCCTCCGCCTCGAGGCCGAGCCAGGACCGTGACCAGCCGCCGCGGATGCCACCGAGGATGCCGCCGGCGAGCTCGTCGCCTGGTCGATCCGGATCGCCGAGATCGGCGGCGCTCCCGAGCGCGAGGTAGTGATAGCCGCCAAGCACACCGAGGCTCCAGCGATCACCGCGCCCGACGGCCGGTGGCATCGCCGCGCGTCCGATCGTGATCCGGCGAGACGCGAGCGTGGCTCCACCCGCGAGGATCGTGATCGCGCCCTGCTCGGGCGCGTCGTCGCTCGCCGTGAGCGTGACCTCGAACCGCGTGGGCCCGAGCCGCTTCATGCTCGAGGGGATCCCGGCGGTGACGTCGACGTCGATCTGATCGCCGATCGCACCGCCGCTCGCGATCTCGATCGGGAACGTACGGCGCTCGCCGCGGGCGAGCACGAGGTCGCCGCGCGCGCCCGCGACCTCGATCGACGCACCGACGACGTCGACCACGAACGGTGCGACCGTGCGGCCATCCGCGGTGGTGCACGCGATCGTCGTCGGTCCCGCCGCGGAGAGCACCGTGCGATCCGCGGTAGAGCCGCCCCCCGCGCGGCACGTCATGCCCCGCGGTGCCACGACCGCGCTGCCCGCGGTGACGTGCGCGGGCACCTCGGCGAGGGGCGTGCTGCTGCCGATCGGAACGATGCCGCCCTCGGCGAGCGTGATCGCCAGCGACGCAGACGGCGCGCTCTCGAACCCATCGGCGTCGATCGCCGAGACCGTCACACGATACGGATCGGCCGACACGGGCAGCGCGATCGAGAGCATCGGCGTCTGCACCACCTGCGCCGTGACCACCTCGCCCGCCGCGTCGCGCACGGCGACCCGGTAGGTGGCCGCCGTCGGCACCGCGGCCCACCCGAGATCCGCGTGCGATGGCGCACCACGCAGCGCGACCCATGCCGTCACCGGCATCGACCACGCCGGCACCGCGGGCAGCGGACGCGGTGGCTCGGGCGCCTTGCCCGGCAGCACGCGGCTGCCCATGCCCACGCCGACGCTGACGCCCTTCCCCTTCGATCCGCGACCGCGCACCGCGACCGCCGTACCGCGATGATTCGCGACGATGCTCGCGCCAGTCGTCGCCGTCGACACAACGACATCGCCCGCGCGCAGATCGGTCTCCGCCGATGGCGTGCGTACGACCACCGGCTTGCCATCGAGGTCGCCGAGACGCGCCTCGAGCGTGCCCTGTGCGAGCTCGGCCGTCGCCGTGATCACCTTCGCGAGCTTCTTCTCCGGGCCGTAGACCACCACGATCGTCCGCTCGCGCATGCCGAGCCGCGAGTCGTTGCGGAACGACAGCTCGGCCGTCGATTGCTCGCCGGACCACGCGCGCCACGCGCGGAACATGAACGCACCGCTCGCCGCCACGTCCCACGCCGGCGAGCTCGCCTTGCGGATCTTGACGTCGCCCCGCGCGCGTGTGAGCTGCGCATCGGGCGTGGTGGTCCGGGTCGGGAGCTTCAGCACCGAGCCCGCGACGAGGTTGTGCGGCAGTGGGCCGAGCTGCGGATTCTCCTTGTGCAGCGCCTCGAGCTGGTCGCGATCACCCAGCACGCGCACCGCGATGCCGAGGCAGGTATCGCCCGCTTCCACCACGTACGAGCTCTCGGCTGGGCTCTGCGCCGCGGCGGGTGCGGCTGCGAGCACGATCGAGATCGCGATCGCGCGTCTCACACGATCACCTCGTGCAGCTCCACCGGCGACATCCGGCCCGGCAGATGACGGCGACCGAGCGGCGCGCAGCGAACCTCCGGCGCGAGCGCGGTCCGCGTCGCATCCGAGATCAGGATCTGCTGCGGACGCGCGAGCGTCTCCAGGCGTGCGGCCACGTTCACGGTGTCTCCCACGCAGGTGTACTCCATCCGCGACTCGGACCCGAGGTTCCCGACGATCGCTTCGCCGGAGTGGACGCCGATCGCGAGGTGGATGGTCAGCCCGAGCTGGGTCTCCCAGCAGTCGTTCGCCACGTCGAGCCAGCGCTGCATATCGACCGCGGCGGCGACCGCACGCGCCGCGTGATCGGGCTGGTCATCGGGCGCGCCCCAGAACGCCATCATGCAGTCGCCGATCAGCTTGTCGACGGTGCCGCCGTGCCGGAACACGATCTCGGTCAGTACGGTGAACAGCTGGTTGAGCAGCGTCACCACCTTGTCGGGCGGTTCTCGCTCGGCGAGGGCGGTGAACGAGGCGATGTCGGCGAACAGCACGGTCACGCTGCGGCGGCGACCATCGAGAGAGATGCCCTGGTCACGCGCGGTGATCCTCTCGACGAGCGATCGGGGCAGGTAGCGCCCGAGCTGTGCGCGAATGCCCTCCTCGGCGCGGAGCTGGCGCTCGCCGGCGTCGAGATCCACGGCCGCGGTGTGCATCGCCTCGCCGAGCGTCTCGAGCTCGTCGCCGGTGTTGATCTCCACGCGCCGATCGAACCTGCGGCGACCGAGATCGTTCGCGAGCTCGACCAGGCGCTTGATCGGCTTCGCGGCGCGCCGCGCGAGCAGCACGGCCGCGATCACCGCCAGCACGACCGCGCTCGCGATCGCGATGATCACGAACCGGCGCGCGCGGTCGACGGAGGCATACACGGTGGACCGCGGGGTCTGCGCGATCACGGCCCACGGCAGCGTAGGGAGCGAGCGGATCACGCCGACCGTGCCGCCGTGCGCATCGTCGAGATCGCGGTACACGAGGATGCCATCGGCGATCGTCTTCGGATCGATGCCTTCGAGCAACGACAGTCCGGCGGCAGAGGTCAGCCGGCGCTCGGGATCCGGGTGAACGATGTAACGCAGCTTCGTATCCACCAGCGTGACGGCATCGAACCGGCTGCCGAACCGGTCGCGCGCCACGTCGAGCAGGCGATCGGCGAGCGGCGCGAGTGAGATCAGCGCCGCGGCGTACCAGCGCGAGGCCTTGCCTGCGATCGGGACCACCACGAGCACGCGCGACTCACCCGCGATCAGCTCCACGTCACCGAGGGCGTGACCCTCGCGCGCCGCGGTGTCGCGCAGGGCAGCGGCGATCTGCGGTCCACCGCGCCACATGATCCCGGCGGCCACGATGGCATCGACCTGCGCGCCGGTCTCGTCGTACACGCCCACCGCTTCGAGTCCGCTGGCCGCGACGATCGCGCGCGCGATCTCCACCCGCTGATCCGGGGCGTGCGACGCATCACCGAGGACGATCGCCACCGCCGAGAGCCGTGCACGTGCCTCGTCGAGCGCGCCGGTCGCGGACTTCGCGATGTCGTCCGCGGTGGCGAACATCAGCTCCTCGCTGTTCTCGCGAAGTGCAGCGCGGTTGACGTCGACGAGCACCCAGCCGATCGCGATCACCGGTGCGATCGCGAGCAGCACCGCCACCACGGCGAGGCGCGTGACGAACCGTCGGCGCGGCCGTGCGGTCACGGCGCCGTCCGCCGCAACCGCGAGGCGCGCCACAGCCGGCGCACGAGATCATCGGGATCCGCCGGGAGCAGCACGGCCTCCATCACGCCCGCGCGGATCAACGCCGGCAATCGCGTGGCATCGCGATCCGGTACGCCGGCGACCACGGTCTTGCCCGCGGCCGTGATCGCCGCGATCCGCTCCGCCGATGCGCTCGCGATCCACACCACCGGCTCGGACCCGATATCGTCCGCCCAGCGACGGGCCTCGATGCGCGACGCCGCGAGCGCGAGCTCGAGCTCGGCATCGAGGTCGCCGACTACCCCCACCGCGAGTGTCTCGTCGGCATCGGTGGCATCGACGGGCACCGATGCGAACGCGCGTGCCGATCGCTCGATCACGGGCAGGCTCGCGCGGCCGATCCGATCGGCGGACGGACTCTCGTAGGCCGAGAGCACGGAGGCCACGCGGTTCGCCGTGGGCCGGGAGGCCGAGCTCTTCGCGAGCATCGCCTGCACGAGGTCGTCGATCGCCGACGGCGGCAGATCGGCGAGGGGGAGCTGGCGCAACGGGATCGCCGGCGCGTAGGCGTGGCGCGTGAACACCTCACCCATGCTTCCCACGAACGGCGGCCGCGCCGCGATCAGCTCGTAGAACACGCAGCCGAGCGAGTAGATATCCGCTGGTGGTCCGATCGAGGCGCCGCGCACCTGCTCGGGAGCCATGTACGCGGGGGTGCCGGTGATCGATCCGTCGATGGTCATCCGCCCGATCATCGGCGCGTCCTCGGGATCCACGATGAATGCGAGGCCGAAGTCGACCACCTTCGCCGGCGGTGCCGGCACGCCGTGCGGCAGGATGACGTTCTCCGGTTTGATGTCCCGATGGACGAGCCGGATCCGGTGCGCCGCCGCGAGCGCGAGCGCGACCTGCCGCACGATCGTCACCGCATCCGCAAATGGCACCGGCCCGCGCTGCATGCGCGCGCGCAGCGTCTCCCCGTCGATCAGCTCCATCACGAGGTAGAGCGCGCCCTGATCCTCGCCGAAATCGAGCACCGCCACCGACGACGGATCGTGAAGGCTCGCCGCGACGCGCGCCTCGCGCACGAACCGCACCTTCGCATCGGCCTGCTGCGCGATGTGCGGGTGCATGACCTTGATCGCGACGGGCCGTTCGAGGCCGATCTGGATCGCGCGCCACACCGTGCCAGTCGCACCCGTCCCGAGCTCGGTCTCGAGCCGGTACTTCTCGGCGATCAACGCCGGCGCCGTCATCACGGCGTAGCATACCGCCGGATCAGGGGGTCGGCGCGGGAGCCGGCGCCGGCGCCGGCTCGGGCGCGGGGGCCGGCGGCGGCGTCTGGAGCTCCTGGAGCTTCCTCTCCGCCTCGATCGCGCGCGCCTCCGCCTCGACCTGCTTCTGCTTCGCCTCGGCGAGCGCCTTCTCCTCGTCGGTCGGCTCCTTCGCCTTCTCCGGCTTCTTCACGAGCGAGAACGTGAACGTGAGCAGCAGGCTGTTCTGGATCTGCGTGTGCTCGTCACCCTTCGCGAACAGCTGCGGGTCGCGGGTGATGTTGAGCGCGTACACGAGCGACATCCACGAGTACACGTTGAACGTCAGCGCGCCCTCGAAGCCAACGCGGGTCAGCTTGCCGACGCTGCGATCGTCCTTGTCGTTGTTGACGAACGGAAACAGCACGGCGAGGCCGGCCTTGTACGACGCCTTGCCGCCGCGGAACTTGCCGTTGGCGCCCGCGAACGCCTCCGCGCCGAGCTGGTGAACGTCGTTGAGGCGCTGCAGCTCGACCTCGGGCGTCGCCTTGTCGTCGTTGTTCAGAAGCACGCTGCTCGCGAACGTGTGGCGACCGCCGATGCCGAGGCGGAACGACAGGTTCAGCTTCTCCTTGTGGATCGGCTCGGCGAACCCACCGGCGGACTCGTCGATCGTGAACGGTGTGAACGAGCCCGCGATGCGCTGGCGAAACGAGTTCGTCGCGAGCATCTTCGTCGTGCCATCCGGCAGCTGCTCGACCCACGTGGTCGGCGTTCCGCGCACGTCGTCGGCCGGGAACGCCGAGGTCGAGAACGCGAGCTTGCCGTAGAGACCGAGCTCCTTCGTGATGAAGTAGTTGTAGAGGCCCTCGAGCTTGACCACGTCGTTCGTCTTCACGAACTCGTCGATCACGGGGGTGCGCGCGAAGCTCTCGGCGATCGAGAGCGAGCTGCGAATCAGGTGCTTGTCCTTCACGTAGTCGGCGCCGCCGGTGACGCCGAGGCCGAACAGGGTCGAGAACCCCTCGACCTGGCCAACGACGTTCGAGTTGGAGACCATGTTCAGCGTGCCCGTGATGCCCAGGAACGGCGCCCAGCCCTGGACGTCCGTCTTCTCTGCTGTCTTGATGTCGTTCGGGACCAGCTTCGCCTGGGCGAGCGCGACGCCCGCCGAGCACAACGTGACGCAGAACACCGCGGCTGAGATCAGCTTCATGTCCTTCCACATGCCTGGGTCTGGCATTCAGGTCAACGGACCGAGGGGTTCGCGATGGGTACGGTTGCGCCAGGACGTGCACAACGGCCCAGGAACCGCATGCCCGGCGCTCGGGAAGGCGCCACCTAACATCGACTTCGCGCCCTGCGTGTTATCCAGCTCTCATGATCGCGCGCCTCCTCGCAGCCTCGATGCTCCTCGCCATCCTCGGCTGCGGCGACGACGGCGACGGGCTGACGATCACGATCGACACCGGCACGGTGGCCGGTACGCAGAGCGGCGACGTGCGGAGCTTCCGCGGGATCCCGTATGCGGCGCCGCCGACCGGCACGAACCGGTGGCGCGCACCGCAGCCCGCCGAGCACTGGGAGGGCGTGCTCGATGCGATCGAGCTCGGCGCGCAGTGCCCGCAGTCGCTCTCGCTCGCCGGTCGCAGCGAGGAGGAGAACTGCCTGTTCGTGAACGTGTGGTCGCCCGCCGGCGCGAGCAAGCTCCCGGTGATGGTGTGGCTGCATGGCGGCGCGTTCATCCTCGGCAGCGGTGGCGACAAGTACTACGACGGCGCCGCGATCGCCTCGAACGATGTCGTGGTGGTGACGCTGAACTATCGCCTCGGCCTGTTCGGGTTCCTCTCGCACCCCGCCCTGCGCACCGACGATCCGGCGTTCCCCACCGCGGGCAACTACGGCCTCGAGGATCAGCGCGCCGCGCTCCAGTGGGTCCAGCGCAACATCGCCGCGTTCGGCGGTGATCCGAAGCGCGTGACGCTGTTCGGCGAGTCCGCCGGCGGATACTCGACGTGCGTGCACTACCTGTCGTCGCGCACCGCCGGCCTGTTCGAGGCGGCGATCTCCGAGAGCGGACTGTGCGGCTCGCCGGTGCTCGAGATCCCGCGCGCCACCGCGGAGGCACAGGGCGTGACGCTCGCCGAGGGCCTCGGCTGCCCCGGCACCGATGCCGCGGCGGTCGCGTGCCTGCGCACCAAGCCGGTGGCCGCGTTGCTCGCCGCGACGCCGCTGCCCGCGAACACCGATCCGCCCGGCGGACCGATCTACCAGACGAAGATCCTCCCCGGTTCGCTGCCGAGCGTGGATGGCTACGTGATCGAGAAGCCGCTCGCCGCCGCCGTCGCCGCGCAGGGATTCGAGCCGCGCCCGTTGATCATCGGCAACGTGAAGGACGAGGGCACGCTGTTCCACTCGCTGTTGTTCGCGCAGGAGGTGCCCGACGAGGCCGGGTATCGCGCCGCGCTCGCCACGCGCTACGCGCCGGCGGCGGTCGATGCGATCGTCGCGCACTATCCGGTCGCCACGTACGGCTCGGCGAACCGCGCGCTCGCGGAGGTCACCGGCGACACGCTGTTCATGTGCCCGTCGCGCCGCACCGCGCGCGCGATCTCCACTGCCGGTGCCCCCGTGTACCGCTACTCGTTCGAGCGAGCGCTCGAGCAGCCGTTCACCGCGAACCTCGGCGTGTTCCACAGCTCCGAGCTGCCGTTCGTGTTCGGCAACGATGCGTTCCCGCTGGGGCGCGTCGGCTCGTCGACCGAGCTGTCGGTGACGATGCAAGCCTACTGGGTGCGCTTCGCGAAGACGCACGATCCGAACGGCGACAGCGCGATGGAGTGGCCGGTGTACGATGCGGCCGACAAGCACCTCGTGTTCGACGTGCCCATGAGCACGGGCAGCGCGATCAAGGCGGCGGACTGCGCGTTCTGGGACAGCCTGCCCTAGAACTTCGGCGTCGCCACGCAGCCGCCCTTCTCGCAGGCGGCAGCGTAGAGCTGACACGGCGAGCAGCGCACGCTGAGATCGGGCTCGGGACACTTCAGCGTGCCGAGCGCCTCGTCGAACTTCGCCATCGCCTTCGAGGCGATCGCCTCGGTCGCGCACGCGCACGGATCGCAGCCCGCGCGCTTCACGACCACGCAATCGGTGGCGGCCGTGCAGCTGCGATCGAAGTCGCCCGGGTTGACGATCGGTCCGACCGGCACCACGGCCACCGCTGCTGATGACTTCGCCGGGCGCGGCTTGTCACCAGAGTCAGAGGACGAGCCGCACGCGACCAGCAGCACGAGACAGGCGACCCGGAACATCCGGCGAGTATAGGCAGGTTTTGTTCCTGTTCGGCCCCGACGAGGGCACGGACCTGACCTGCGCGTCGAACGAACGGGTAGCTACGCGTCGGCGGCGCGGAGCTTCTCGGTCAGCTCCTTGACCTGACCGCGGAGCTGCACGAGCTCGGCGATGCCGAGGTCGAACTTCTCGAGCATGCAGCGCGGGATCTCGGCGGCCTGGCGCCTCATCCGCTTGCCGGCCGCGGTGAGGAACACCTCGACCACCCGCTCGTCGGCTCCGCTTCGCCTGCGCTCGATCAGCTCGCGCGCTTCGAGCCGCTTGAGCAGCGGCGTCAGCGTGGCCGAGTCGAGGTGCAGCCGCTCGCCGATCCGGGACACGCGCACGCCGTCCTCCTCCCACAGCACCAGCATCGCGAGGTACTGCGGATACGTCAGCTCGAGCTTGGAGAGCACGGGCGCATACGCGGCGGTCATCGCGCGCGATGCGGCGTACAGCGCGAAGCACAGCTGGTCGTCGAGGCGGAGGTGATCAGTCATGGGACCTACGCGACGCGGACATCGACATCGATGTTACCGCGCGTGGCATTCGAATACGGGCAGACCTCGTGGGCGGCGCGCACCAGCGCCTCCGCCTGCTCGCGCGGGAGCTCGGGAAGATCCGCGACGAGCTCGACCGCGAGGCCGAATACGCCGCCGACCGGGCCGATCGAAACGTTCGCCGAGATGGTCACGGGGCCGGTCGTGATCTTTTGCGCGCGCGCGACGTGCGAGAGCGCGCTGCCGAAGCACGCCGCGTAGCCGGCCGCGAACAGCTGCTCGGGGTTCGTCCCCGGAGCGCCGCTACCACCGAGGGCCTTCGGCATCTGGACGCTCAGATCGAGGGTGCCGTCGCTGCTCTTCACGTGGCCGTCGCGGCCTCCGGTGGAGGTGGCGCTGGCGGTGTAGAGACGCTTCTCGAGGATGCGGGGGCTGGACATGCCCAGAGCTTGGCCACGATTTGAATCGTGCGCAAGTTAATCGTGTACGATTTATTATCTGTCTGGAGTTACGCCTAGTTTGAACTCGGGCGGGGGCGT
>JBBRED010000015.1:0-46275 GCA_038203335.1 Haliangiales bacterium
GCTTGCCCTGATCGTCGACCACGGTGCCCGAGACCTTCGCACCAGAGACGAGCGTGAGCGCCGCATCGTTGTCGCCCGAGCCGACCTGCAGCCACTGGAACACGTGCGCCATCCCGGGCGCGTAGCCAGCGAGCTGATAGCCACCGGGGACCACGGCGCCGAACGTGGCGACGCCGGCCTTCGTGGACTCGTGCTGATCATCGAGGCCGCGGAGCTCGACCGTCGCACCGTCGACGGGCTTACCATCGGACGTGGAGACGCGCACGGTGAGCTTCGCGCCGGGGCGCAGCCGCAGCACGACCGGCTCGCTGGTCTTCGTCAGCTTCGCGGTGACCGGGCCCGCGATCCCATCGGGGCCGCGCGCGACGAGTGTGTAGGGACGACCGACGAGGTTGTCGAACGCGAAGCCGCCATCCTCCTCCGAGACCGTCGTACGCGGCGGGTTCGAGCCAAGGACGACCGTGACGCCCGCTGCGGGCTTGTCGCTCTCGCCGAGCACCTGGCCCTCGAGGCGGAGGCCGCCCTTCGGATCGTCGTCGATCATCACGGGGATCTGCGGCGATCGCTCATCCTTCGACAGCTCGCGGCGCGGTGCGTCGGAGACCTTCGCCGTCGGCGCGACCTGCGCTGATCCCGATGTGGGTGTTGCAGACGTCTCGCGGCGGCTCCACCAGAAGGCGAGCGCCGCGACGAGCGCGAGACCCACAACCAGCGCGAGTGTCAGCTTGCGGCTCATCTGCGCGGAGTATCACACCGTCGGTGTCGTCTAGTTGTGCCGGCTTGTGGTTCTGCGATAGAACCTCCAGGTACTACTAGCCCAGGGGAACCAAATGGCATCGATCCGTCCGTTGTTCTGTCTCGCCGCTGCCCTTCCGCTCTTCGTCGCCTGTGGCGGCGATGATGGCGGCACCGTCATCCCGGAAGGCACGCACACGCAGTACGTCGCGAAGAAGGCGAACGTCCCGACCAATAACAACCAGGCCCGCGAGTTCGGTCTCGACCTCAACAAGGACAAGACCGTCGACAACCAGCTCGGCATGGTGCTCGGCACCCTCGCCTCGATGGGCTTCGACATCCAGGGCACGATCGACAAGGCCGTCGCCGAGGGCAGCATCATCCTGCTCGTCGACTTCCAGACCAAGGACTTCACGAACACCACCGCCGCGGGCCTCAAGGTCCTCCTCGGTGCGAACCCGATGCCCGCCGCGTGCACCACCGGCGAGATGTACTGCAACACGGCGAACCCGCCGGTCTGCACGGGCTGCGCTCACCACCTCGCCGGCACCGGCAACTTCGCGATCGATCCGAAGTCGCCTGACTCGGCGCCCGTCGGTGGCAAGATCATCAACGGTACGTTCAACGGCGGCCCCGGCCTGATCTCGCTGCAGATCGCGCTCGGTGGCACCACCGCGATCCAGCTCGACCTGATCGGCGCGCGCGCCAAGGCCTCGGGCATCACCGCCGACAAGATCGACAGCGTGATCCTCGCGGGCGCGCTCACCGACGAGGACCTCAACACCAAGGTCATCCCGGCGATCGCCTCGCAGATCGAGCCGATCATCATGCGCGACTGCCCGACGCCCGCCGTTCCGGGTTGCGGCTGCGCCTCGGGCTCGACGGGCAAGACCGTCCTCGACCTGTTCGACGGTGACATCACCGGCTCCACCAAGGACTGCAAGGTCTCGGTCGAGGAGATCAAGGGCAACAGCCTGATCCAGTCGCTCCTCGCCCCCGACGTCACCATCGACGGCAAGATGGCGCTCTCGCTCGGCATCAAGGTCGAAGCGACGAAGGCGACGTTCCCGGCGCAGGACTGAGTCCTCGCTTCGAATCGACACCGGAAGGGCCACGGCGACGTGGCCCTTCGATATTTTCGGTCACATGACCGAGACGCCGTCGCGCGCGAGCGCGGCCGCGCCGACCAGGCCCGCATCGTCAGCGAGCTCGGCGGGCACGACCGAGAGACGTTCACAGATCGCGACGGGCGTGGCGACCAGCAGCGCGGTCTCGATCAGGTCGAAGAGCACGGGCGCGCGACCGAGCATGCCGCCGCCGAGGATCAGGAGTTCGGAGTTGAGCACCGCGAGCGCGTTGCCGAGGGTGACCGCGAGGAGCGGTGCCAGCTCGGTCCACAGTGCGAGCGCCCACTCGTCGCCCTCACCCGCCGCCTGATCGACGTGGCCCGGAGTCACGTGGTCCACGCCGCCGGCGAGCTGCACCGCCGTGGACGTCGCGCCTGCGCGGAGCTCTGCCGTGATCCGCTTCGCCAGGTAGCTGCCACCGATGTACGCCTCGATGCAGCCGCGCTGCCCGCACGCGCACGGCAGCGCGTCGTCATCCCAGCGGACCTTCGCGTGGCCGATCTCCCCGGCGCAGTTCGACACGCCCTCGACGAGCTGCCCGCCCGCGATCACGCCGCCGCCGATGCCCGTGCCGACGTAGACGCCGAGGACGTCACGGCAGCCGCGCGCGGCTCCGGCGATGGATTCCCCCCACACGATCGCGTTGACGTCGTTGTACACACCGACCGTGAACCGCGCGCCGAGGCGCGCCGCGAGCAGCTCGCCGAACGCGACGTCCTTCCAGCGCAGGTGCGGCGAGAGCGAGATCGTGCCGCGTCGATCGCGGAGCATCGCGGCGATCCCGACGCCGATCGTGGCCGGGCCGCTCGGGGCGAGGCGCTCCGCGGCCGCGGCGAGACGCTCCACGATGGTCTTTGGATCGCGCGGCTCGCCGACCTCCTCCTTGTGGACCGCCTCGGGGACCGTGCCGGTGCCGAACGCCGCGATGCGGAAGTTCGTGCCGCCGAGGTCGACGCCGAGGTGCGTCGTCACGCGCGCCTCGCGGCCTCGAGATGGCCGTCGATGATCGCCTTGATCTCCGCGAGCCGCGGCGCGCTGTGTGCCTCGCAACGCATGACGAGCGCGGCCTGCGTGTTCGACGCTCGAAGTAGGCCCCAGCCGCCTTCGAACGTGGCGCGCACGCCATCGATATCGACCACGTTGGTGACCTGCGGATCCTCGCGAAGCCGACGCGTGACCTCGGCGACCAGCTCGAACTTGCGCTCGTCCGGGCAGTCGATGCGGAGCTCGGGCGTGTTGATCATCGCCGGAAGCTCGTCGGCGAGCTGCGCGAGCGTGCGACTGCCGCGCGACAGCAGCTCGAGCAGGCGCGCGCCGGCGTAGATGCCGTCGTCGAAGCCGAGCCAGCGGTGCGCGAAGAACATGTGGCCCGACATCTCGCCCGCGAGCTGCGCGCCGGTCTCCTTCATGCGCGCCTTGATCAGCGAGTGCCCGACCTTCCACATCTCGGGCTCGCCACCCGCCTTCCTCAGCTCGTCGTACATCGCCTGCGAGCACTTCACCTCGCCGACGAACTTCGCGTGCGGCACCTCGGCGAGCAGCGCCTTGCCGAACAGGATCATCAGCTGGTCGCCCCACAGGATCCGCCCGTTCGAATCCACGGCACCGATGCGATCGGCGTCGCCATCGAGCGCGATGCCGAGCTCGGCGCCTTCGCGCTTCACCGTGGCGATCAGATCCGCCACGTTCTCGGGTTGCGTCGGATCGGGATGATGGTTCGGGAACGTGCCATCGAGATCGCAGTACAGCGGCACCACGTCGAAGCCGAGGCGACGATACAGCCCGACCGCCGTGGGCCCGCCCGCGCCGTTGCCAGCGTCCACCACGACCTTCATCTTCCGCTCGCCGATCTGCAGCACCTTCGTGGCGTGCGCCTGATAGGCGCCGATGATGTCGCGCGAGTGGATCGGCTTGGTCGGGTGCGGCGCGTCGGTGGTCAGCACCTTCGCCACGTCATCGCGCAGCGCGGCGATCGCCGCGCCGTGGAGCGTCTCGCCGTGGAGCATCAGCTTGAAGCCGTTGTCCTCGGCGGGATTGTGGCTGCCCGTGATCATCACGGCCGCCGCGGGCCTCAGGTGCTGCTCCGCGAAGTAGACGAGCGGCGTGGGCACCACGCCCACGTCGATGACCTCGGCGTGCACGCGCAGGCCGTCGGTCAGGGCCGCGAACAGGCGCGGCGAGTGGGTGCGGCAATCGCGGCCGACCACCACCGTGCCTCCGGCCTTCGCCCCGACGGCGATGCCGAGCGCGCGCACCATGGTGTCGTCGAGATCGCGATCGGCGACCCCGCGAATGTCGTACTCTCGGAACACGCGCGGGTTCACGCGCTATAGGTACCTCGCGAGCCCCGCCGCGGAAAGGGCATCGACGACCTTGCGGACGTCCTGGCTGGCTTCCTTCCGGATGACCAGGATCGCGTTTCCGCTCTTCACCACGACCAGATCGCTGATCCCGTGGACCGCGATCACCGTGTCGTCGTCGCTCATCAGGATGTTCCCGGTGGACTCGACCGCGACCACCGGCCCCACCGTGGTGTTGCGGTTCGTATCCGTGCCGCGCAGGGCGGGCATCGCGGCCCACGAGCCGACATCGTCCCAGCCCACGTTCGCCGCGAGCGCCTCGATGCCGGAGGCCTTCTCCATCACGGCGTGATCGATCGAGATCGACTTCAGCGTGGGGTAGGCGTGCGCGGCGGTGATCGTTCCAGACGCGATGTCGCGGACCACGGCGGCGGTGGCGGGAAGATGCACGTCGAGCTCGGCCAGGAGGCGCCGCGCGCGGACGAAGAAGATGCCCGCGTTCCACAGGAAGCGCCGGCTCGCGACGTAGGTCTCCGCGGTCGCGCGATCCGGCTTCTCCACGAACCTCCGCACGCAAAGCACGCCGGAGACCGGCGTGATCGGATCGATCTCCAGGTAGCCGAAGCCGGTATCGGGGCGCGTCGGCTGGATCCCGATGGTCACGATGGTGTCGCGGTCCTCGACGATGCCCAGCGCCGTGTCGAGGATGTTGACGAAGCCGGCCTCGTTCGAGACGTGCTGGTCGGCGGGGAGCACCATCATCACCGCGTCGGGATCTTCGAGAGCGATCGTCGCCGCGGCGAGGCCGAGCGCCGCGGCGGTGTTCCGCGCCATCGGCTCGCCGATGATCCGCGCGCCCGGAGCGACGGCGGTGGTGCCCGCGCGCTGCGACTCGGCGGTCACGATCGTGACCTTGTCGCTGATCGCCGCACCGCGACGGACCGCGGCGCCGAGAAGCGTGCCGCCGTCCGCGGCGATCGGGAGCAGGTGCTTGGGAAGGATCTGGCGGCTCGCCGGCCACAGCCGGGTGCCGCTGCCGCCGCCGAGGATCACGGTATGTCGCACGAGGCGACTCTACGTTATTCGGCCGCGAGTTGGATCGCGAGCTCGGGAGCCTTGAGGCAGTCGTTACCGACGAGCACGTAGCGGAGCCGCTTCCGCTTGTCGTAGATGTTGTAGTGCGGCAACGCGCCGATCTGAAACTGCTTCGCGACCGCGGTGAAGCCATCGCCGACGTCGACCTTGCGGATCACCACGCCGTCGGCCTTCGCCACCTGCACGGCAAGCATCCCGCCGACCACGGTGCATGCACCGCACGACTCACTCCAGAAATCGACGACGCTGACGTAGCCCGGAGCCAGCGCCGGCTCGAGATCCACGCGCTCTCCGGGCTGGTTGAGCTGGATCGACTTCGCGGCCGGCGGCGGTGCGGGCGCGGCGGGATGACCACACCCCACGAGCACGGCGACGAGCAGCGCGCGCCTCACGATGCCTCGGCGACCTGACGGGCGAGCCGCACCACATCGGCGCGCGCGAGCCCCGCGTGGAACACCTGCTCGAGCTGCAGCCGGTCACCGGAGACCAGCTCGCTCGCCGACAGGCGCACGGTGCCATCGGTATCGAGCGTCAGCTCGACGAGCACGAGCACGTCGCCGGCCGGTGCCTCGGGAAGATCGAGCACGGCGTATCGGCCGAGGTGCCGATTGCGCGAGCTCTCCGGCGATTCGCCTTCCCACACATCGAACTCGATGCGGAGCTGCTCGTCCTGCTTCGTCGCGAACACGCGGTGCTCGCGGGTCGGGATCACGGCGCTCTGTGCGATGACCATCTCGCAATCGCTCTGGCCCATCGAGACCAGCAGGCCGCGCGCCGCGACATCGATGAGGAGGATGCCCTCGATCACGCCCTCGAGCCGCGCGACCTCGAGCGCGGCCCCGACGGCAACGACCTCGTCGGGGTTCTCGATCACCTTCGCGTCCTTGCCGAGCACGCGCGCGATCTCCCGGCGCACCGCCGGCATGCGCGTCATGCCGCCGACGAGCAGGATCTCCTGCACGTCCGCCTTCGTGCGCCCGCTGCGCGCGAGGGCCTCGGTCATCGGACTCTCGAGCCGCTTGAGCAGCAGCGCGGCCCACAGCTCGAGCTCGTCGCGACGCAGCGCGCGCGAGTACTCCACCTGCTTACCCGATGGAAGCTCGATCAACGCGGGGACCTCGAGCGTGGTGCCCGAGAGCCCCGAGAGCTCGTGCTTCGCCTTTTGCGCCGCGAACCGCAGCCGCTCGATCGCGACCGGATCACCGGTGATGTCGAAGCCGCGCGTGTTCTTGACGTCGCGCAGCAGGTGCTCGACGACAAGCCGGTCGACGTCATCGCCGCCGAGGAACTGATCGCCGGTCGTTGCGAGCACCTCGAACACACCGCTCGAGACATCGACCGCCGCCACGTCGAACGTGCCGCCGCCCAGGTCGCACACCATGTACCGGCGATCGTCGCCGCGATGCGCGCCATGGCCGAGCGCGGCCGCGGTGGGCTCGCTGAGCAGGCGCATGACCTGGATGCCGGCGATCTGCGCGGCGTCCTTCGTGGCCTGTCGCTGCGCGGCGTCGTACCAGGCCGGGATCGTGATCACCGCGCGTGTCACCGGCTCGCCGAAGTGCGCCTCCGCGGTGCGCCGCAGCTCGAGCAGGATCCGCGCGCAGACCTCCTCGGGAGAGACCTGGGTCCCGGCGGAGAGCGAGATCCACGTGTCGCCGTTCGGCGCCTCGACGAGCTCGTACGGAAGCAGGCGCGCGAGCCGCCGGATCTCCGGGTGATCGAACCGGCGACCGAGCAGGCGCTTCGCTCCGAACACCGTCAGGTCGGGGCTGTGATCGAGACCCTCGCGCGCCGCCTCGCCGACCACCGGACCATCGGGCGAGTACCACACCAGCGACGGCATCGTGGTCATGCCCTCGGCGGTGGTCAGGATGCGCGGCGCGCCGTCCTTGTCGATTACCGCCACCACCGAGTTCGACGTGCCGAGATCGATCCCGATCGCGCGCGACCGGCTCATCGGAACACCCGCAGCACCGCATCCCGATCGGACTCGCCGTGCTTCTTCACGTGCTCGAGGATCCGCGCGGCCTCGTTGCAGCCTTCGTAGTGCGCGAGCGCGGTCTCGAGCTGCGACGTCGCGAGCATGACCTCGCCTTTGCCGAGCGCCGACACCGCCGACGCCACGTAGTACAGCGAGCGCAGCGGACGCGATCGCGGATACACGACGAGCGCGGCGGCGAGCACCTCCTGCGCGGTATCCGAGTCGCCCTGCCCGAGCATGTCGCGCGCGCGGTTCTCGAACGCCTCTCCGCCCTGCGCGCCCGAGCCCTGCGCGACGACCGGCGCCGGAGCCCCGTTGGTCGGCGGCAGCGGCGACGTCTTGCCCGGGGACGTGCGGTTCGCGCTCGCGAGATCATCGAATCCGACGAGCCAGCCCGGCGGCGGGTTGACGGCCGACCCGACCACGTTCGCGCGCCCTTCCGCGACCAGCGCGTAGCGCAGGCGATCGTAGGCGCGGTTCGCGAGGATCGTCAGCTCCTCGGCGAGGTGCGTGATCGCCGGCGCCTTGCGACGCGCGACGAGATCGGGGTGCAGCCTGCGCACGAGGTTCATCCAGCCAACGCGGATCGCATCCGCATCGGCATCGCGGTCGACACCCAGCACGTCGTGCACCGCGGCCTGCCGCATCCGTTTGAGCTCGGCGGTCAGGTGCGTGAACAGCTGGCGCTCGTCGACGGGCAGGTCGTCGTTCGCCTGCAATGGCCGGCTCGGCCGCTCGGGAGGTGCATCCGGCGGACGGGTCGGGGCGCGCGTGACGGCGACGACGCTCGCGGCCATGTTCTTGATCCGCTGGATCACCTCTTCGGTGAAGCCGATCAGCTCGACCTCGATCCACGTCTTGGTATCGCCCTCGATCGGCGACGACTTGCGCACGATACCGTCGATCGCGATCACCACCTCGTTCGGCAGCTCGAGCCCGAGAGTCACGGGACCACCGAGCTGCGCGGCGAACGGGACCTTCATCGAGAGCAGCTTTCCACGGCGCAGCTTGCGCGAATGGAACGTCTCGACCTGCTCCCAGGTCGAACATCGCACGTGCAGCGTGCGACCCGGCGCCACTACTTCCCCTTCTTCTTCGGATCCTTCGGATCCTTGTAGTCGGGATCCGCCACCAGCTCGATCCGCTTCTCGATCGTCGCCTTCTTCTTGGCGAGATCGATCGGTTCGTTCGGATTCCCACCATCGCGCCACTCGTCGGCGGAGATGCTCGCGAACCCGGGGAGCTTCCCATCTGACAACGCGCGCAGCTCGTACGCACGACCGGCGATCGTCGGGAACGACACGCCGGTGTTCGGATATCCGATCAGCAGCCACACCTCCGCGCCGGGCGGCGACGTCTCGATGTGGATCGGACCCTCACCGGGCTCGAAGCCCTTGGTGTCGACCGCGAGGTTCGCCGGACGCGCGGGCAGCGGCTCGACGTTCGGCTTGCCGGTCTTGGTATCCTTGGTCACCGCCTTCAGCGTGACGTTGACCGAGGCCTTGCGCGCGAGATCCTTGCCGGTCCAGTTGGCCGCGAGCACCTCGGTGTCGACCGGCTGGTAGCCGTTCAGCTCGATCCGGATCCGGTGCATCTGCGCGGAGGTCAGGGCCATCGTGTCGAAGTTCGTGCGGCCGAGCTTGAGCCAGATGCTCGCGTCGTTCGGCTCGGCGGTCACGGTGATCGTGCCGCGATCCATCTGCGCCTTGCTCGCGAGCCGCGTCTGCTCGTCGGCCTCGGCCTGGGCCTTCGCCTGCTTCTCCTTGGTCTCCGCGTTCTGCTCCTGCTGCGACGTGTAGACCTTGTAGAACCCGATCGCGCCGCCGACGACGACGATCAGCGAGATGATGCCGAGCGCGCGGCTCTTGAGGCGCGGCGTGGGCTGATCGGCGAAGTCCGGAATCTCGGCGAGGTTCGGCTTCGGGGTGGGCTTCGCCGCGACCATCCGCGCGCTGTTGCGCTTCTCGACCGCGTCGTTGTTGCTCTCGGCGCGCGCGGCCACCTTCTCGGCGCGCGCCGCGGCGGCCTCGAGGCGATCGGCGGCGGCGCTGGCGTGATCGGCCGCCGTGTTGACGCGGCGCACGGGCTCGTCGAGGCCGAGGCCCGCGAGCGCGCTCATCGCGGCGGTCTCGTCGTGCGTGTTCGGGCGCACGCCGCCGACCTGCGAGTCGGAGTCGCGCGACGGCGACGGCGGCGGCAGCGGCGTCTCGTCGTCCGGGTCATCGAGCGACGGGACGCGCGGCTTGACCTGGACGATCGCCTCGCGCCGGCGCGGATCCATCTGGATCAGCTCCGAGATCGGATCGCGCTTGAACGACATGTCCTCGACGGCGGTGTGCTCGCGCGAGTCATCGAGATCTGCGAGCAGCGCATCGAGCTTTCCGGCGCCCGTGGTCGGTCCTCGGCTGTGGCGGGCGGCCGCGGCTTCGAGGCGCATGTCCATGCTCGGGCGCGTGGGCGTCACCTGCACGGCGCTGTTCCCGAGCGACGCGAGCAGATCCTCGGTGGCCTCGTCGATGTTCGTGTCGGCGCGCGACAGGCCGGCGGCGCGGATGACCTCGTTCTTGTCGGCGGGGTCCCAGCGGTCGTCCTCGAACGCCTCCTCGAGATTCTCGAGCAGGTCCGCCGCGTTCTTGTAGCGGCGACCGGTATCGGTATCGAGCGCGCGGTTGACCAGCCGCTCCACGGCGGGCGTGGAGTGCAGCGTTCCCGGAGGGGCCTCGCCCGACAGCATCGTGAACAGCATCGCGCCGCACGCGAACACGTCGGCCGCCGGCGTGGGATCCTCGCCGATCATCAGCTCGGGAGCCAGGTAGCCCGCGAGCCCGCGCCACAGCGACGAATCCGCGCCCTGCGCGACCGCGGTGGTCAGCGCGCGACCGACCACGAAGTCACCGAGGCGGACCGCGCCGTCCTCGTCGATCAGCACGCTGCGCGGATGGACCGCACCGTGAACGATGCCCCGCTTGTGGGCCTCGGCGAGCGCCTCGACCACCGCGCGGCCGACCGCCGCGGCCACCTCGATCGAGAGCTTGCCGTTCTGGCCGCGGTTCGCGCGCGCTGCGCTGATCAGATCCTGAAGGGTGACGTAGCGACCGACGCCGCGGGTCACCACGACCACATCCGGCCCGCCCATCTCGACCGCGACGGTCGGGACGATGCTGGCGTGCGCCAGCTGGGTGGCGCTGGCGATGCTGCGGGGCTCGGTGAGCGCCTCGCGGAACGAGGTCTCCGCGAGCATCTTCGGGTCGACCACCAGGCCGCGAAGATTCCGCTGTCCCGAGAACTGGGCGCGATGGATCGCCCCGTACATGGTGACGGCTAGCCGCTCGCTCAGCACGACGCCGGCGATGATCTGCTCGGCGGCTTGGCTTGCCACGTCTGGCGACTATAGCAGCGCAGAAGGGCTCGCTCACCCGCCAGGGAGGCGGAAGTTCACGAGGATCCAGGGCTCGGCGAACAGATAGATCACGGCGGCGAGCGCGAGGAACGGCCCGAACGGCAGCTGCGTCTGCATCACCGACGCCGGCGGCTCGTCCTCGGCGGCCTCGGAGCCATCTGTCGGTGCAGCGACCACCGGGACCAGCCGCTTCGCGAGCAGCACGAGGCCGATCCCCATGACGCCGGCGCCGAGCGCTCCCCCATGGAACTGCAGCAGCTCGAAGGTGGTGGCCGAGAGCACGAGCACCGCGGCGACCAGAGCCATCCCGCGTGCCGCGAGCTCCTTGCCGCCGAGCGCCTCCAGCGGAGCTTCCTCCGCGGCATCTGGCTCCACCTCGGGCTCCGGCCCGCCGAGCCGCCGCGACGCGACCAGCGCACCGATCGCGATCACCGAGCCGATCGCACCGAGCGCGATCCGGTTGGTCAGCGCGCCGAACGCCGCGACACCGACCGCCGAGACCGCGACCACGGCGAACAGGGCGCCGCGTTTTGCGCCCCCGTCGCCGCGCAGCAGCACCGCGATGCCGACGACCGCGCCGACCACCGCGCCGCCGAACAGCGAGGCGACCACGCCCTTGATGCCGAGCAAGGCACCGATCAACGACAGCAGCTTCGCGTCACCGAGGCCGAGCCCGTCCTTGCCCGTGACCAACCAGTAGACCTCGCCGATCGTCCACGGCAGCGCGTAGCCGGCGATCGCGCCGATCAGGGCGTCGGACCAGGAGTGGCCGCGGAGCAGAAAGCCGAGGCCGAAGAAGATGGCGATCGACGGATACGTCAGCTTGTCGAGGATCAGCGTGTGGTCGATGTCGATGAACGTGACGACGACGAGCACGAAGCAGAACGCGGCGTAGATCGCGAACCGGATCAGGCGCTGGTCGAACGGCTCGAAGTACGCGCCGACGTTCACCGTGAACCACCACGCGAGCACGAACAGAAGGGCGGTGAGCGCTTCGACGATCAGGTAGCGGCTCGAGAACGGCGCCTGGCAGGTGCGGCACTTCCCGCGCAGCCAGAGCCACGCGATGATCGGCATGTTGTCGTACCAGCGGATCGGCGTCTTGCAGGCGAAGCAGTGCGAGCCGGGCAACACGACGCTGCGCCCGTTCGGAAACTCCTTCGTCGGCGGCCACCGATAGATGCAGACGTTCGCGAAGCTGCCCCACAGAAGGCCGAGGAACCCCGCGAAGATGTAGGCGGCGGGGGACGTCGCCAGGGGTTCCAGCTCGCGCAGCACCTGCCTCACAAGCTACTGCCATTGACCTCCCTCGTCGAGAAAGCTAAGAACCAAGCGATGATCCGTGCCGTCGTTGCCAGTTTGGCCCTGTGGGCCGGGGCCTCGTGCGGGCGTGCGCAGGGCGTCTCGGATCAGGAGCTGGGCGGGCTGGTGGTCGAGACCAAGGTCGCCGACAAGGCGGTCGATCTCGACGCCGCGGGCCGCGACCCGGCGGAGCTCGGCCGCGCGCTGATGCGGCCGTATCGCACGGCGATCGCCGCGCTCCCGGCGCACACGCTGACCATCACGGCGAAGACCACCGTGGAGGAGGCCGGCAAGGTCACCGACGACCTCGGCGAGTCCACCACGCTCCAGCTCGGCGACGGCGGTGCGTATCGCGGCGAGTACACGAACACCGCGGACTACGGCCGCGAGATCGTGTTCGTCGGCGGCAAGCTGTACCTGCGCCCGCGGTACCAGCGCTGGCACGTGCGCGCGCCCGAGAGCGCCGACGAGCCGATGCAGCAGCGCGATGGCTTCGCGCAGGAGATCGGCGCGACCTGGGAGCTGTTCGCACCCGCCGCGGAGCTCACGGATCTGGGACCGGCCACGGTGGGTGGGCGCAACGGCAAGAAGATCGCGGTCAAGCTGTCGCCCGCGCCGAAGGCGAACCCGCCCGAGACCATGACGCAGAAGAAGTGGCGCGAGCAGCGGACGATCGAGGAGCTCTCCGGTGAGATCGTCCTCGACGCCGAGAAGGGCGTACCGCTCTCGGTCAAGCTCGCCGGCACCGTGTCGTTCCAGCGCGACGGCCGTCGGTTCAAGATGAAGGTGTCGGTGACGTCGGAGGTCACCGCGATCGGCACCGTCGTCGCGATCGTGGCGCCGCCCGAGGGCGAGGTCGTCGCCACGCCCGAGCGGCTGCGCGAGGTCGATGATCGCGACAGCCTCCTCCAGGGCATCGCGCCGCCGATCCGCAAGACCGGCGAGGCCGCCGTGGTTCCGCCCGAGCCGGCGAAGGCGCCGGTCCAGTGACCACCGCGATCACCACGCGGCGCGACTACCTCACGGCGCAGCGCCGGCTGATCATCGCGCGCGCGATCGCGGGCAGCATCGCCGGCATCATCCCCGTCCCGTTCCTCGATGACTGGGCGAAGGCCGCCGTCGTCGGTGGCGGGTACAAGCGGATCGCGGCCGCGCACGGCGTGGACGTCGAGGAGGAGGCGGTCGCGCACCTCGTGCACGGCAAGAACCCGCCGCCGAAGCTCGTCGACATGGCGGCGAGTGGCATCGCGTACCGGATCGCCGGTCGCGCCGCGAAGCGCGTGTTGCTCGCGGTGGCCACCATCAACCGCGCGCGCTCGGCCGCGCGGACGTTCGTCACGATGACGCTGTTCGATCACTACTGTGCGCGTCTTCACACCGGCCTCGCGCTCGACGCACCGACCGCCCTCGCGCTGCGAGAGGAGATCGGTCGCGCGATCGAACAGACGCCCGGCGCGCTCGGGTTCGCGCCGTTCCGCCGCGGCGCCCTCTCGGCCGCGCGCGCCACGCTCCGCGCTCCGCTCGAGCTCGCGGATCTCGCCACCCGCGGCGCGGTCCGCCGGCTGCTCGCGCGCAGGAGCGAGGCGAGCGGCGTGACCGAGGCCGAGGCGGTCGATTCGCTGGAGCATGCGATGGAGACCGCGCTCGAGAGCAAGAGCGGCTTTCTGTCCCGCACGGTCGCCGCCGTCGAGACCCAGCTCTCCGCCGAGGCGAACCCGTTTCTCGATACCGTGATCGACAACTTCGATCGGCGATGGCGCGCGTACGCGGCTGCGCAGAAGAAATGACCGCCGAGCGCCTCCAGCTCGCGCAGTGCAAGCGCGTCGTCGTGAAGATCGGCAGCCGGCTCCTCGCCGATAGCCCGGCCGCGCGCCCGGCCGCGATCGCGGATCAAGTCGTCGAGCTGCGGCGCCGCGGCGTCGAGGTGGTCGTCGTCAGCTCCGGTGCGATCGCGCTCGGCATCCGCCGGCTCGGCTTGCCCGGTCGCCCGCACGAGCTGCCCGCGCTGCAGGCGGCCGCCGCCGTGGGCCAGAGCTTGCTGATGCAGCACTGGGAGCACGCGTTCGCAGCGCACGGCCTCGCGATCGGCCAGGTGCTGGTCACCCACGATGACCTCGGCGATCGCCGCCGCTTTCTCTCCGCGCGGCTCACGCTGCGCGCGCTGCTCGATCACCGCGTGGTGCCGATCATCAACGAGAACGACACCGTCGCGAGCGAGGAGATCAAGTTCGGCGATAACGATCAGCTCGCCGCGCTCGTGTGCAATCTCGTCAGCGCCGACGCGCTCGTGATCCTCACCGACGTCGAGGGCGTGCGCGATGCCGCCGGCGTGCGGATGCCGATCGTGCGCGACATCGATCGCGAGGCCGCGCCGGTCGCCGGCGGATCCACGAGCGGCGTGGGCTCCGGCGGCATGGCGAGCAAGGTCGGCTCCGCGCGGATCGTGACCCGCACCGGCGTACCGGCGATCGTGGCGCCGGGTCGCGAGCCCGACGTGATCGTGCGCGTGCTCTCCGGCGCGGATGTCGGCACGCTGTTCGTGCCGGCCGTGCGCGGCGGGACGCTGTCGTCGCGCAAGCACTGGATCGCGTACGGCGCGAAGCCCGAGGGCAAGCTGATCGTCGACGACGGCGCGGTGCGCGCGCTCAAGGACAACGGAAGGAGCCTGCTCCCCGCGGGCATCAAAGCGGTGCAGGGAGAGTTCGAGCTGGGCGAGACCGTGAGCGTGGTGACGACCGCAGGTGTTGAAATTGCTCGAGGTCTGGTCGCCTACCCCGCCGCGGACCTCCGCAAGATCTCAGGCTTGCAATCGGCCGCCATCGAGGCCACGCTGGGTTACAAGTCCATCGACGAGGCGATTCACCGAGATGATCTCGTGATTCTGTGACCAGCGAGCTGCGCAAGACAGCCGAAGACGCGCGCATCGCTGCGCGTGTGGTCGCCAAGGCCTCTCCTGCCGTTCGAACGAAGGCGCTCACCGAGATCGCCGCCGCGATCGAGACCCACGCCGCCGAGATCCTCGCCGCGAACGCGAAGGACATCGCCGCGGCCGAGGCCTCCGGGCTCGCGCCCGCGATGGTCGATCGGCTGCGCCTCGATCCGAAGCGGATCGCGGGGCTGTCGCGCGCCGTCTCCGAGGTCGCCGCCGCGCCCGAGGTGGTGGGTCGGGTCGAGCGCCCCGAGACCCGACCGAACGGGCTCGCGATCGCGCGCGTGCGCATCCCGCTCGGCGTGATCCTGATGATCTACGAGGCGCGCCCGAACGTGACCACCGATGCGGCGGCGCTGTGCCTCAAGGCCGGCAACGCGTGCATCTTGCGCGGCGGTCGCGAGGCGATCGAATCCAACCGCGCACTGCTCCGCGCGGTGCAGGCCGGGCTCGCCGCGGCGGGATTGCCGGCCACGGCGGTCCAGCTCGTGCCGACCACCGATCGCGAGGCGATCGCCGAGCTGGTCAAGATGGATGACCTGATCGACCTGTGCATCCCGCGCGGTGGCGAGGGTCTGATCCGCTACGTCGCCGAGAATGCGCGCGTGCCGGTGATCAAGCACTACAAGGGCGTCTGCCACATCTACGTGCACTCCGCGGCGAGCCTCGACGACGCCGCCGCGCTCATCGCGAACGCGAAGGTGCAGCGCCCCGGCGTGTGCAATGCGGTGGAGACCGTGCTGATCGATCGCGCGATCGCGCCGGCGTTCATCCCGAAGCTCGTGGCGGCGATGCCCACCGTGGAGCTTCGCGGCGATGCCGACGTGCAGCGGCTCGGCGGGAACGGCGTGCGCGTGGCGACCGAGGAGGACTGGTACGCGGAGTACCTCGACCTCATCCTCGCGGCGCGCGTGGTCGACGGCATCGACGCCGCGATCGCTCACATCGAGCGCTACGGGTCGGACCACACCGAGTCGATCCTCACCACCGACGCAGCGCTTGGCGAGCGCTTCCTCGCCGATGTCAACTCGTCGACCGTGATGGTCAATGCCTCGACCCGGTTCGCCGATGGCGGCGAGCTCGGCCTGGGGGCGGAGATCGGGATCTCGACGACCCGGCTTCACGCCTACGGACCGATGGGTGCCGAGGGCCTGACCACCACGAAGTTCGTGGTCCGTGGTAACGGACAGGTCAGGACGTAGGGGATCAGGAGAACCGAGCCAAGCATGACCCAGAAGAAGAAGCCGAACATTGGGACGAGGAACATGCGCAAGGCGCGGCCGATCGCGACCGATAACTCGGTCAGGCCGCCCGCGACGACCGAGGGCCTCGAGGGTGCGATGCGCGCGCTCGAGCTCGGTCTCGATCGCAAGGCGCTCGAGCCGGTGCTGCTCGACGTGCGCGAGCTGTGCTCGTTCTGCAATTATCAGCTCGTGCTTTCGGGGCGCTCCGACCGTCAGGTCGATGCGATCGCCGATGGCATCAGCGCCGGGATGAAGCTCGAGGGCATGCGCGCGATCGGCTCGGAGGGCGCGCGCACCGGGCAGTGGGCGCTGCTCGACTACGGCGACTTCGTGATCCACGTGTTCCTGCACTCCGCGCGCGAGCACTACGACCTCGAGGGTCTGTGGAACGACGCGCCACGGATCGAGCTGGATGTGCCGCCCGAGGCGCGCATCCCGGCGGACGAATCGTACGACGCCGTCTCGTGAAGCTGACGCTCGCCGTCGTCGGGCGGCTGAAGGAGTCGTACTTCGTCGAGGCCGAGGCGGAGTACCGGAAGCGCCTGAAGCCGTTCTGCACCCTCGCCGTCACCGAGGCGAAGGACGAGGCCGCGCTACTGGCCGCGCTGCCCGCGAACGCGCATCTCTACGCGTTCGACGAGCGAGGCGTGGCGATCACCAGCGTGGGCTTCGCGAACGACATCCTCGGCGCAGAGCAGTCACACGGCGGCGGTGCGCCGGTGGTGTTCGCGATCGGCGGCGCTGATGGCCACACGGACGTCCTCAAGAAGCGCGCGAAGAAGCTGATCGCCTTCGGCCAGCTCACGATCGCGCACCGCCTCGTGCGGCTGCTCGTGCTCGAGCAGCTGTATCGCGGCTTCAAGATCCTCCGCGGCGAGCCGTACCATCGCGACTAAGGTCAGGTCCGGCATCAGCGCCAGTACCGCGTGACGGCGAACTCGCTGTTGTTCGTGCTGGCGTAGCCGGCGACGATGATGCGCGTCGCCGGGATGCGGTCGTCGACCTGGAGCGCGAGCGCCATGCCTTGATCGGCCTTGTTGTTCGCGGCGACGCCCGTGATCACCACGCCGCTCTCGCCGAAGTCGGCGTCGAGCGCCCCGGTGGCGGTGTAGCGAACCACGGCGAAGTTGCCCGCCGAGCCGTTGCCCTCGTACGCCCAGCCCGCGACCACGATCTTGCCCGAGCTCTCGAGCGCGAGGCCCTGCGCCTCGTTCCAGTTCGTGGCCGACAGCTTCGTGATCACCCTGCCGCCGGTGCCGAAGCCCGCATCGAGTACGCCGGCCGACGTCAGGCGCGCGACCGCGACCGCCTCCTGCGAGTGACCGGCGACGAGGATCTCGCCCGACGGAGCGATCTGCACCGCGCGCGCGGCGCCGATGACCGAGCCGAACAGGTCGTGCTGTTTGCCGCCGGTGCCGAAGCTCGGATCGAGCGCGCCGGTCTCGGTGTAGCGCGCGAGCGTGAAGTCGCCCTCGCCGCCCACCGCGACGATCTTGCCGTCGGGCTGGCGCGCGAGCGCGTAGATCGAGTCGCGCCCACCGTTCGTGGCGATGTCGGTGAGCACGATTCCGTTGGTTCCGTACGCGGCGTCGAGCACGCCCGCCGAGGTGTACCGGGCGAGCGCGAAGTCCACGCCGGTCTGGTTCGAACCGCGGCTCGAGTCACCGCCGACGACGATCTTGCCGTCGGGCTGCACGAGCACGGCGTACGCGGTATCCGAGTCCGGTCCGATCGGGGTGGTCAGCTTGCCGCCGGTTCCGAACGAGGCATCGAGCGTGCCATCGCTCGAATAGCGCGCGAGCGCGAAGTCGTTGCCGGTGGCGGCCACCGTGGACACGCCGGCGGCGACGATCTTGCCGTCGGCCTGGAGCGCGATCGCACGGATCGTGTCGCTCCCGCCGGCGAAGTCGGTCATCACGATGCCGCCGGTGCCGAACGTGGGATCGATCGCGCCGTCGCGCTCGAGGCGGATCATCGCGAAGTCCTGCAGGTGCTCGGCGCTGCGGCCGGCGACGAGGATCTTTCCATCCGGCTGCACCGCTGTCGCGAACGCGTAGTCATCGCCGCCGCCGACGGGCAGCATCAGCTTGCCGCCGGAGAAGCTCGTATCGAGCGCGCCCGGGCGACCGACCACGGTGACCGTGATCGGCGCGTCATCGGCGACCGCACCGATGACGCCGCGCACCTGCACCGAGGTGGGCAGCGAGTGAGCGGCCGCGGATGCGGCGCGCAACGTCAGCGTGCCCGTGCTCTCGCCCGCGCCGATCGTCAGCGGATCGGCCGTGACACCGAGCGGCAGGCCGATCGCCATCACCTCGACGGGGCCGGTCAGACCTTCGAACCGCGTGACCTTCACGGCGACGGTGGCCGTGGTGCCCTGGAGGATCGGCACCTTGATCGCCGTCACGGTGACGTCGAGGAGCGCCTGCGGGGCCGCATCCGGCATGTCGGGGAGCGAGCCGGTGGGGTCGTCGCCGCAGGCCGACGTCAGGAGCATCGAGGACAGGAGCAGCTTCGAGATGTTCATGCGAGGCACCATAGGGATGGGCGCGTTCGCGCGTTCCTACGGGATTCGTATGAAGTTCTTGAGAACTTCCTAAGCGCGCCAACTAGGCGCGAGCGCGGGAGAACATCTGCTCGAGCCGCTTCGCCAGCGCCTTCGCCGTGACCTTGCGCTCGGGCACCACGAAGATCGTGTCGTCACCGGCGATCGTGCCGATCACGCTGTCGAGGCGGGCCTGATCGAGCAAGGTCGCGATCGCGGCCGCCACGCCGGGACGCGTGTGGACCACCACCATCGCGGCGCCGTCGCGCACGCCGACGACGAGGTCCGCCATCGCGGCGAGCTGCGCGGGCTCGGCGCCCGAGCGCGCGGCGAAGCCCTCGAGCTCGTACGCGGTACCGCCGTCGGGCAGCGAGGCGCGGCGCGCGTGCAGCTTCGCCAGATCGCGTGACAGCGTGGCCTGCGTGACATCGAAGCCTCGCGCCGAGAGCAGCTCGCGCAGCTCCGCCTGCGTGGCGACGTGGCGGGTGCGGATCAGCTCCACGATCGCGGCGCGCCGCGCCCGGGTGTCCGCGGAGTCGGTCACTCCGCCCTCACGATGGTGCCGACGCCGCGATCGGTGAACAGCTCGGCGATCACGTTGTGCGGGGTGCGCCCGTCGATCAGGTGCACGGCCTGGACACCGCCCGAGAGCGCGTCGAGGATCGACGTGGCCTTGATCGCCATGCCGCCGGAGACGATGCCCGCATCGAGCTTCGCGCGCAGCGTGGTCGGCGTCAGGTCGGTGATCAGCTCGCCGGCCTCGATGATGCCGGGCACGTCGGAGAGATAGATCAGACGATCCACACCGAGTGCGCGCGCGATGCCGGCGGCGACCATGTCGCCGTTCATGTTGAACGCCTCGCCATCAGGCCCGAGGCCGACGGGGGTGATCACGGGGATGTACTGCTGCGCGAGCAGCGACTCGAGGAACGTCTTGTTGACCTCGACGAGCTCGCCGACGTGGCCGAGGTCCTGACCATCGGGGCGGACGAGCTTCTTCGCCCGGAGCAGCGCGGCATCGCTGCCCGACAGACCGATCGCGTGCGCACCGCGGCGGTTGAGGAGGCCCACGAGATCCGCGTTGATCGAATCGAGCACGCTCTCCACGGTCTCGATGTCGGCGGCGGTGGTGACCCGCAGGCCGTCGACGAACTTCGAGGTGCCACCGCGGGCCTCGAGCGCGCGGGTGATCGCGGAGCCGCCGCCGTGGACCACGATCGGCGACAGCCCGACCGAGTGGAGCAGCATGACGTCGTCGCAGAACGCGCGCAGCGAGCCATCCTTCGCCATCGCCGCGCCGCCGAACTTGATCACGCAGCGCTTGCCGCGAAACCGCGAGATGTAGCCGAGCGCCTCCACCAGCACCGACCGCTTGAACGAGGGCGTGTAGTTCGTGAGCTTGTCGTCCTTCGCCAGGCCCCCGTCCGCCTTCTCGATGATCATCGACGTGTAGTCGGCGTTGAGCTTGACGTAGTCGTACGAGAGATCGCAGCCGTACGCCTTCGCGACGTGATCGCCGGCGCGCAGCTCGACGAGGATCGCGCACTCCGGGTCGCGAAGCTTCGCCTTGATCGCGACGCGGTCGAACGGCACCGGCGCCTGGTCGTAGACCGTGACGCCCTGGATCACCACGCGCGCCTTGTGCGGATCGACCGGCAGCTCGAGCGTGCCCGCGCGGGCGCCCACGGTGGCGAGGATGCGGCCCCAGTTCGGATCGGCGCCGAAGATCGCGGCCTTGACCAGCGGCGAGCCGCAGATG
Organism: Haliangiales bacterium; assembly: GCA_038203335.1. Lineage (GTDB taxonomy): Bacteria > Myxococcota_A > Polyangia > Haliangiales > Haliangiaceae > JABFXX01. The sequence goes on from JBBRED010000015.1 coordinate 20,418, forward strand.
CTCTTCGCGAGGTCGCGCGCGATGTCGTGGGTGGGAGCACCGGCGACGTGGACCTCGAGCCGCTTGGTGGCGCCCTCGCCATCCGCGGCGATGTCGCGCGCGAGCTCGTCGAGCAGGTCACACAGCGCGGCGGTGAACGCCTGATATCCGGCCGAATCGGCGCGCACGATCTTCGCGTTCCCGGCCTGACCGTTCGCGAGGACGAACACGCTGTCGTTCGTGCTCATGTCACCGTCGATCGTGAGCTGCTCGAACGTCTCGCGGGTGGCGCCGTCGAGCGAGTCGTCGAGGAGCTTCTCGTCGATCGCGCAGTCGGTGACGATCACCGCGATCACCGTCGCGAGCTGCGGCGCGATCATGCCGGAGCCCTTGCACACGCCCGCGAGCGTGACGCTCTTGCCATCGATCTCGACCGTGCGCGACGCGAGCTTCTTCGTCGTGTCGGTGGTCATGATCGCCTCGGCCGCCTTCTCCGGATCCACCGAGAGCTGGGCCACCGCCGCGGGCATGCCGCGTACGAGCTTGTCGGCGGGCATCGGCATGCCGATCACGCCGGTGGATGCCGACACCACCTGCGCCGGCGACACGCCGAGCGCCGCCGCGGCCGCCGCGATGATCGCCGTGACACCTTCCGCGCCCGCGGGCCCGGTCAGCGCGTTCGCGTTGCCGCTGTTGACCACGATCGCGCGGATGTTGTTCGACGGCAGGCGCGCCTCGGCATCCACCACGGGCGCGGCCTTCGCGCGGTTGATCGTGAATGCACCGGCGCACGTGGCATCGGTCTCGGAGACGAACAGCGCCAGGTCGGGCCGCATCGGCTTGATGCCGCACGGAACGCCCGAGAACTTGAATCCAAACGGGAGCTTCATGCGTGCCTCGCGAGGTGGTCCAGACCGGTCGTGCGCGACAACCCGAGCACGAGGTTCATGGTCTCGACGGCCTGCCCTGCCGCCCCCTTGAGCAAGTTATCGAGCGCCGCGGTGACCACGCAGATGTCACCCTCCGAGGCGACGCCGATCATCGTCTGGTTCGAGCCCACCACCTTGCGCAGCGAGACGTCCTCCGGCGTGTCCATCACCATCACGGTGGGTTCACCGGCGTAGTCCGCGCGGAACCGCGCCGTCAGCTCGGCCGACGGGACGGGCGCGACGAGCTTCGTGGTGATCGTCGCGAAGATGCCGCGCGCGATCGGCAGGAGGTGCGTGGTCAGGATGACCCGCGGGCGATCCGCGAGCGTGGCGAGGGCCATCTCGATCTCGGGCACGTGCTGGTGGCGGAGCACCTTGTACGCGCGGACGTTCCCGTCCATCTCGCCGAGGCTCATCGCCTCGTTCGCGGACTTTCCCGCCCCGGTGACACCCGAGCCCGCGGCGACGATGACGTCGCGCTCGATCAGCCGGTGGCGAACGAGCGGCGCGACCGCCGTGATCACGCAGGTCGCGTAGCAGCCGGGGTTCGCGATCAGCGACGCCGCCGCGATCTGCGCCTCGAACAGCGACGTCAGCCCGTACACCGCCTCCGCGCTCGCGCGATACGCGTTCGACAGATCGACGACCTTCACGTTCCGGGCGCGGAGCGCGCGGGTCAAGGTCAGCGCCGGCTCGGGCGGCACGGCGAGCAGCGCCACGTCGCACGCGGTCTCGGCCGCCTGCTGCGCGGTCACGAACGTCGCGGCGGTCGCGGCGCCGCTCAGCGCGCGGATCGATGTGCCGGCGTGCGTGTCGCTGGCCGCCGCGACCAGGTCGACGCCCGGATGCCGTGCGAGAAGCTTGCACAGCTCGAGACCGGAGTATCCGGCGGCTCCGAACAGCGCGACGCGCGCATGCACCATGTGCATATTTATGCGCATGTTCCCGTCGGTATGCAAGGGTAGTTATGCGCTAACCGAGGTGATTCTTCTGCTTCATCGCCCGATCCATCTCACGCTTGTCGTCGGCTTCCTTCTTCACCGCGCGCTTGTCGTGCTGCTTCTTGTGCGTGACCAGGCCGAGCTCGACCTTGACGTGCGGCCCCTTGAAATAGAGCGCGAGCGGGATCAGCGTGAAGCCCTTGAGCTGGGTCTTGTCGCCGAGCTTTTCGAGCTCGTGACGGTGGAGCAGCAGCTTGCACACGCGCGCGACCTCGTGGCCCCAGCGGTTCGCCTGTGCGTAGTCGTTGATCTGAATGCCGTGGAGATACGCCTGGCCCTTGCGGATCTCGACCCAGCCATCGGCCATCGTGACCTTCGCGTCGCGCAGGCTCTTCACCTCCGAGCCGACCAGCGAGATGCCGGCCTCGATGCGCTCGTGAATGTGGAAGTCGTGCGTGGCCTTGCGATTCTGCGCGACCACCTTGAGGATCTTTTCGCCGGTCTTCGCCATTACCACTCACCGACGTTCTTCATCGAGGTCCACGGCTCCGCGGGCGCGAGCGCCTCGCCGGCCTGAAGCAGCTCCACGCTGATCAGATCCGGCGAGCGCACGAACGCCATCCGCCCATCGCGCGGCGGCCGGCAGACCGTGTAGCCCGCATCGATCAGGCGCTGGCACGCGGCATAGATGTCGCCCACTTCGTATGCGACATGACCGAAGTTGCGGCCGCCCGAATACGCCTCGGTCTGATCCCAGTTGTGCGTGAGCTCGATCTGAGGGCTATCGGGGCCACCGTCCTCTTGCCCGAGGAACACGAGGGTGAACCGACCCTGTTCGTGATCCCGTCTGCGCACTTCGCGCAGGCCGAGGCCCTCGGTGAAGAACCGGAGAGCGGCCGGGAGGTCGCGCACGCGGATCATCGTGTGCAGGTAGCGCATGAGGAGTCGTTAGCAGATATCCTCGGGTCATGAGCAACGTCCTCGTCAACTTCCGCTTGAACCCCGACCGCCCGGTCCGCGTGAAGTGGCTGGCGACCGATGGGGTTCCCGGAGACGGGTACAAGGCGCAGGTGACGGCCGTGCGGATGGGCAAGATCACGCTGCACATGGACAGCTCCGCGATCCTGGAGCAGACCGCTCCCGATCCGGCCGGTGGCATCGGCGCCTACCTGGTCACGTTCAACGGCATGGTCGGGTATGCAGACGACCACGCCGACCGCAAGCACGTGGATGCGCTGACGGATGCGGAGATCGAGTACGACTTGACGTTCGTCCACGACGAAGACGGCCGGCTCGCGATCCAGGACGAGGACTATCGGATCCTCGAGCAGCCCACGGCGATGGCGCACAAGATCAGCGCGCGCAATGCGTGACGATACGCCGAGCCGCACGGCCCAGTGGGTCGCCGCTGCCCGCGGGCTCGGCATGCTGCTCCCCGATGACGTGCGGATCGCCGATGATCCGTACGGTGTGGCGTTCGCGTCGACACGGATCCAGAAGCTGATCGCGGAGCGCCACCCCACCGCGATCGCGCGGATCCCCGGGTTCAAGACGTTCATCGCGTACATGCAGGTCCGGACCAAGCTGCTCGACGACGCGGTGCGGAACTTCGTCGATGCCGGCGGCCGCCAGCTCGTGCTGCTCGGCGCGGGGTTCGATTGCCGCGCGCTCCGCATGCCCGAGCTCGCCGACACGGCGGTCTACGAGGTCGATCATCCCGCGACCCAGGCGCACAAGCGCGGGACGCTCGACAAGATCGACGCACCGTCACCGGCGCACTACGTGAGCTGGGACTTCGAGGCGCGCGCGATGGACGAGCTGCCCGAAGGCCTCGCCGAGGCCGGCCACGATGCCGAGCAGCCGACGCTGACCATCTGGGAGGGCGTCACGATGTACCTCACCGAGGGCGCGATCGATGCGTCGCTCCACGCGATCGCGGCGTACAGCTGCCCGGGCTCGCAGCTCGCGATGACCTACCAGGCCAAGGCGCCGGGACAGAAGATCTCGCTCGCGAACAAGTTGATGCAGCTCGCTGCCGCGCGGTTTGGCGAGCCGTTCAAGTGGGGCTGGGATCCCGCCGCACTGCCCGCGTATCTCGAGGAGCGCGGGTTCGTCGTCGCCGACGACGTGGGCACTCCGGAAGCGGCACAGACGCTGCTGCCGCCGGAGCTCGCACGTGCGGTCGGAACCGCCGACCACAGCCACGTCGCGCTCGCCGAGCGCGTCTAGATCACGTCTTCCGGTCGAGGCACCTTCGATCAGAGCTTCGCGGGGATCCAGAAGTCGCGCGGGTACAGGCGGTGCACCACGGCGGTCTTGTCGACGGCGGTACGCAGATACGCCTGGTAGGCGTCGAGCTGCTTCGCGGGGCCGATCACGAAGTTGATCGCACCCGACTTCGCCGGCGTGCCGTAGCCCGGTAGCACCTTGCCGTAGACCGCCGGCAGCCGCTTGAACAGCTCGGCCGTGAGGTCGGCGCGGTCGGTCTGCGCGAGCACCGCCTTGCGGAACGCGGTGACCACCTCGGGCGTGACGCCATCGACGAGATCATCGGCGAGCGCCATCGCGCGCTCCTCGTACCCCGCGGCGATCCTCGAATCGAACGCCTTGGCGATCGCGTAGCGCGCGTGGTTCGGGTCGGGCTTCGCGGCCTTGAGCTGATCGACGACGAACCGCATCGTCTGCGGTAGCAGCGGGCAGCGCTCGGCGTAGTACTCGAACTCGCCGGTACGCACGAGAGGGTGCGCGCCGTTCGAGTACGCGAGGCCCGCGGCCCAGGTCTTCATGAACAGGCTGTGCGCGCCGTGCCCGGTGAAGATGTTCGAGCTGAGGTAGTCGAGGATCGCGTCCTGCGCCGTGTCGCGAAGCGACGTGGCCGGCGCGTTGTTGATGAACACGCCGCTCGACGTGGCGGGCGAGAACAGGCCGACGTAGGTGATCGAGCCGGTGCCCTTGTCGTGGTCCTTGAGGCGATCGGTGATCGGCTGCGCCCGCTGACCGAGCTCCGCGCCCGGGCGCGCTGCCTCGCCCGCCGGCACGGCGGCGACGAGCGCGGTCAGGTCTCCACCGAAGCCGGTGAACGACCGGCGAGCGCCGACGGCGGTGATCCGCGCGTGGCTCTTCACGACCACCTGCGCGCGCACGGCGGCGAGCTTCGCGAGCGCGGCCGGGGCACCGAACTTCAGATCGGCCGCCATCTGCTTGCACAGGTAGACCCAGTCCGCGGCCAGCGAGCCATCGGGAAGATCAGCGAGTAGCACGGTGAGGTCCTTGCCGGCCGCGACCGCGAGCGTCTTGCCCTGCGGCGACAGCTTCGCCGCGGCGGCCAGGTACGACGCGCCCGCCGCGGGCGCCTTCGCCTTGGCATCGACGAGCGCGGCCGCGAGCTGCACGAGCTGCGCGCGGGGGAGCGACTTCGCCTCCGAGAGCTTCGAGAGGAACACGCCGACCTCCGCCGTGACCTTGGCATCGAGCGGATCCAGGAGCTGCCAGCGCAGGCGATGGAGATCGTGGGCCTGGGTCAAGAACGACGCCGTGTGGAGGTGCAGCGACGAATCCTGGCGCCACCACGCATCGTGCGGATCGCGGACCCAGGACTCCTCGGCGCCCTGCATCGCCGAGCGCATTCCCGTCAGCGACTGGTCCACCACGTCGCGCAGACGGGGCAGGTTATCGAGGCGCCAGTCGGGAGCGAGCATCACGCGGCGCATCCAGCCGAGCGCGAGCTTGGTCTCGGCGACATCGTTTCCCGCGCCCGCGACCACGAGCTCGACGCGGTTCGTGGACAAGTCCTCGTCGTAGTGCACCGAGAGCTCGAGGATCTCCTTGCGCAGGCGCTCGGTGACGTCCTCGCTCTTGATCACCTGCGTACCGTCCGCGATGCCGACCTGGCTGAGCAGAGCGGGCAGCAACGCGAGGTACATCTGATCGGCCGGATCGATGTGGCGCAGCGCGAACGCGATCGCAACACGCGCGCTCTGCATCGAGTCGATGGTCGCCTCGAACATCGGCACGCCGCCGGCGACGGAGGTCGTGTACTTCAGCTCGTCGTCAAACGTCATCGGCGGCGATGCCACGAGCGCTGGCAGCGGCGTGGCGGCCGAGGCGTCCTCGAGCACCTTGGTCTGCTGGTCGTAGTCGACCTGGTACTTCGCGAGCGTCGCGGCCTTGCCCTTGGTCTTGTACTCGGCCCCGAGCCGCGCGAGCTCGGTCGAGATCCGGGCATCGCGCGCGGCATCGACGTCCTTGCGTAGCTTCGTGCTCGGCTTCGCGGCGGCGACGAACGGCTGCACGAGCAGGCCCCACGTGGTCAGGCGTGTGCGCCACGGATTACCGCCGGAGGCGAGGATCTTGTCGATCGCGGCGAGCTCGGGGCGCAACGTCAGGCTCTTTCTCGAGCCCCCCAGCTTCGCGAGCGTGTCCATGTGGTTCATCCAGGCCGAGCTCGTGCCGCGGAAGCCGAAGCCCGGCGGCGAGTCGAGGAACTTCGCGAGCTGGCGCTTGAGGTCGGTGGCGCGCGACTCGATCCGCTTCGTGATCGCGGCGAGTTCCGGATCTCCGTCGGGCAGCTTCGCGATCCGCGCGAGCTCCGCCATGACGTCGGCGCGGACCTTCGCGAGTGTCTCGGGATCGAGCTTGTCGGTGCGGACGCCGCTGATGAACAGGTAGATCGGATAACCCTGGTCCCCGCTCATCGACGCGCCGAGCGCGCTCGCGCCGAGGTCCATCGTGCGCGTCTTGCTGTCGATCAGCTTCTTGTAGAGCGGCGTCGATTCGTCGCCGGCGAACGCGCTGAGGAACAGGCCGAGGAGCGTGCGCTCGGTCAGATCGAGATCGCCGCGCGTCGCCGGCCACGCGAGCACCATCGGGCTCGGCTGGGTGGTGTCACTGTACGGATAGTCGACGATGACCGGCGTCTCCGTGGAGGCCGGAGCCGGCTTCGGAAGATCCGCCTCGGTGGTCACCTTACCCGTGCGCTGATTCGCCGTCGTCAGCACCTTGTCGGTGCCGTCCATCACCTGGGTGAGCGTCATCCCTGACGGGAACGTGGCGATCATGCCCATGTTCGCGAGGTGGTAGTTGGCGCCGTGGAACGTGCGGATGTCCTCGGGCGTCATCGTGCGGATGTCGTCGGGATAGCCGCCACTCTCGTACGCGAGCGGGTGCTTGATGCCGTAGACCAGGCGCTTCGCGGCGAGCCACAGCGTGGTATCCGGCTGCTCGTAGTAGCGGACCATCTCGTTGTAGACCGTGCCCTTCTCCTCGAGGCGGAGCTTGCCGTCATCACCCTTGTCGACGCCGAAGTTACGGACCTCGCGGCGGATCTCCTCGTCGGTGTAGTCGGCGTCGAGCATCGCGCCGATCTGATCGGCGAACACCGGCCAGAACGCGTCGCGGCCGGCGACGGTGTGGAAGTGGTACGCGGTGCGCCACTGATCCGTGAACGCGCTCGACTCGGTGAGCGTCATCGCCTGGAAGCTGCCCATCTTGCGGCCTCGGTCGCCCTTGCCGAGCAGCAGGTGCTCCTGCGTGTGCGGCTCGCCCTTGTCGGAGGTGGGGAACGAGTTGACCCAGATGAACGCCTGCGGCGCGCTCTCGATGCGGAGGTAGTCGAACACGAACTTCGTCTTGTCGTGGACGAGGCGCGCGCCGATCGGCTGGTCGTTCGCGTCGAGGTACACCGCGGCCGGCGTGAAGCCGTGCACCGGCACGCCCACCTGGAGCGTGGCGAGCGAGAGCTCGCCGGGCGCGGGTGGTGTCACCGCGGCGCTTCCCGAACCATCCGGCGGCGCCACCACGACCTTCGGCTTGCTTGCGGCGGGTGGGCAACAGGTCGCGAGCGCGAGTAGCAGCAGTGGCGAGAGGCGCATGACGCGTACTCTCCCCCGTCGTCCCGCGCATGTCACCCGCGGCCCGTTGAAACCTCGACCGCGACCAGAGAGGATGTCGCATGACCATCGAGCTTCGCCGGGTCGATCCGGTCACGGTGATGACCCTCGCCGCGGGCAAGGCGAACGCGTTCGACATCCCGCTGTGCGACGCGATCATCCGCGCCATCGACACCGTGGTCGCCGACGGCGCACAGGCGCTCGTGATCACCGGCGATGGTGGCAGCTTCTCGGGTGGCCTCGCGCTCCCGCAGCTCATCGATCTCGACCGAGATGGCGTTCGCGCACTGATCACCAGCTTCGGCACGGCCATGCGGCGCGTGCTCGAGGCTCCCATCCCGGTCGTCGCGGCGATCAACGGCAACGCGATCGCGGGCGGCTGCGTTCTCGCCCTGATGTGCGACGAGCGGATCATGGTCGCCAGCGGCCCGAAGTCGCCGCCGAAGATCGGCCTCAACGAGGCGCAGCTCGGCCTCGGCCTGCCCGCGATCGTCATCGAGATCGCGCGCGCCCGCGTCCCGGCGACCGCGCACACGCGCGTGATGCTCGAGGGCCGGCTGTTCGAGCCCGCCGATGCGCTCGCCGCCGGCTTGCTCGACGAGGTCGTGGCGCCCGAGCGCTTCGAGGCGCGGGTGCTCGAGCGCGCGACCGCCCTCGCCTCGGCGGACCGCACCGCGTTCGCGCAGATCAAGCGCGCGATCTTGCGCCCGGCGCTCGAGGCGATCGCGCGCGCCGATGCCGACGAGACCGAGGCCTGGCTCGACACCTGGTTCTCCGCCGAAGGCCAGCGCCGGATGCGGGCCGTCGTCGCGCGGATCACCAAGAAGTGACGATCGCGGTCATCGGTGGCGGCATCTTCGGGCTCACGTCGGCGCTCGAGCTCCGCGCGCGCGGACACGCCGTGACGGTGTTCGATCCGGGCCCGATCCCGTCTCCGCTGGCCGAGTCGACCGACATCTCGAAGGTCGTGCGCATGGATTACGGCGCCGACGCGGACTACACGGCGCTCGGCGAGGCGTCGCTGGCGGGATGGCGCGCGTAGAATGCGAGGTGGCCGCTGTTTCACGAGACCGGTGTGACGTTCCTGTCGTGCGCGCCGATGGTGCCCGGCGGGTTCGAGCATGACTCGTTCGCGATGCTGACCGGGCGCGGGCATCCGCTCGAGCGCGTCGATGCGGAAGCGATCGCGGCGCGGTTTCCCGCGTATCGCCCGGGCGCGCTGGTCGATGGGTACGTCAACCCGCGCGGCGGCTGGGCCGAGTCGGGCGCGGTCGTCGCGGCGCTCGCCGCCGAGGCGCGCGCCGTGGGCGTCACGATCATCGAGCGCGCGATCGGCCGGCTCGACGAGATCGACGCCGGCTTGACCATCGTGTGCGCAGGCTCGTGGGTGCGGTCGCTGCTGCCCGAGCTCGCGACCAGCGTGCGCGCCATCGGCCAGCCGGTGTTCCACCTCCGCCCCGCGCGGCCCGAGCTGTTCACCGCCGAACGGTTCCCGGTGTTCGGCGCCGATATCGCGAGGACCGGGTACTACGGGTTTCCGATCACCCATGACGGCATCGTCAAGATCGCGAACCATGGCACCGGCACGCCGGTCGACTCCGACCTCGATCGCGTGGTCAGCGCCGCGCAGGAGGCGCACCTCCGCGCGTTCCTCGCCGACACGTTCCCCGCGCTCGCCGAGGCTCCGATCGTCGCGACTCGCCTGTGCGTCTACGGCGACACGCTCGACGGCCACTTCTGGATCGCGCCACACCCGGCCCGCCCGGGGCTCGTGGTCGCCACCGGCGGCTCGGGTCACGCATTCAAGTTCGCGCCCGTGCTCGGCGCCCTGATCGCCGACATCGCGCTCGGCGTGCCGCACCCGCTCGCCGCGAAGTTCTGCTGGCGACCCGAGCTCGCCGCGGCCACCCGTGGCGATGCCGCGCGCGCCGGGGCGTGATTGCGTAGAATGCGCCGCCGTCCATGCGCATCCTGAAGTTCATCGCGCACGGCGTCCGCCTCGGCATCGTGCTGTTCGTGCTCGGTCTGGTGTGGTTCGTCGGCTGGCTCGTGCTGCTGCTCGCGTTCCGCGGCAAGGCCACCCGGCAGCGCTGGTTCGCCACCCGCCTCGCGCATCTCCTGGTCGCGCTCGGCGCCACGTTCGTCAAGGTCGGTCAGATCATGTCGACGCGGCCGGATCTGTTCCCGCCGCACATCATCCACGCGCTCACGCGCCTGCAGGACAACGTGGGCGCGTTCCCGTGGCGCGAGGTCGAGCGCACGCTCGTCACCGATCTCGGCAAGCCGGTCGCCGAGCTGTTCGCCACGATCGATCGCACGCCGGTCGCGTCGGCCTCCGTCGCCCAGGTCCATCGCGCCACGCTGCATGACGGCACCGAGGTCGCGGTCAAGGTGCGCCGCCCCGGCCTCGACGATCTCGCGCGCTTCGATCTCTCGATCCTCCGCTTCGCCGCGCGCGTGATCGCCGTGATCCCGACGATTCGCCTGCTCGCACCGGTCGAGAGCGTCGACGAGTTCGGGCGCTCGATCCGCGCCCAGCTCGACCTCCGCATCGAGGCCGACGCGAACCGCCGGTTCACGCAGAACTTCGCCGGCGATCCGACCGTCAGCTTCCCCGAGCTCCATCCCGCGCTGTGCAGCCGCCACGTGCTGACGATGGCGTTCATCCACGGCGTCAAGGTGCTCGCCGCGCCCGCTGCGCTCGGTGTCGATGCGACCAGGCTCGCGCGCACCGGGTTCTCCACGCTGCTCAAGATGCTGTTCGCGGACGGCTTCGTCCACGCCGACCTCCATCCCGGCAACATCTTCGTCGATGCGAGCGGCAAGGTGATCATCCTCGATCTCGGCCTCACCGCCGAGCTCGACGAATCCGCGCGCCGAGCGTTCGCGCTGTTCTTCGCGAGCTGGGCCGGCCGCGATGCGAAGACGATGGCGAAGCTGATGTCGGAGCTGTCACCGAAGTCACGGGTCCCGGACTACGCGGCCTACGAGCGCGAGGTCGAGGCGTTCGTCGGCCGCTACCACGGCAAGGCGCTCGGCGAGGTCCAGGTCTCGACGGTCGCGTTCGACATGTTCAACATCCTTCGCCGCCACCGCGTCCGCGTGAATCCGATCTACACGATGTGCAACGTCGCCATCGCGGTCACCGAGGGCATCGGGAAGCAGCTGGATCCCACGCTCGATCTCGTTCAGGAGGCGCTGCCGATCTTCGCGAGCCTGCGCGCCGGCGGCCTGCTCTCTAGTCGACCTTGATCCGCCGGACCCGGCGCCGGATCACGATGAACGCGATCACGCCGATCACGAGGAAGCCCTCGAGCGGAACGAGGATGTACCGCTTCTTCTTGACGATGAACGGCGGAGGCTTGACCTCGCTCTGATCGGTGTGGGGTACGAACGTCACCTCGTCGTGACCCGAGCGCACGGCGGTCTCGTCGATGAACACCGTGGTGCGCTTGCCCGCCACGCCGTACTCCGCCGGCAGCGTGACCGGCGCCGAGTACAGCGTGCTCGCCATCCACGGCCTCTCGCCGAGCCGCCCGGTGTAGCGCTGGTCGGAGACGAAGAACACGCGCAGCATGCGCGGCGGAATCGACATGGTCCCGAACCTCGGCGGCTCCGGCTCGCTGTATGGATAGAACGGCGCGTCGGCAGTGAACGTCATCTTGACCGACTTCGTCGACATCTCGAACTGCTCGCCGTCGCGCTGGTCGGTGCCGATCACGAACGCGGTGATCTTCCAGTGCTGCGCCACGAACGGCGCCAGCCACGCCTGCAGCTCCTCCGAGGACTCGAAGCCGTGCTCGCCGAGCCACGCGCCGAGCGCCGCCGGATCATCGGCCTCGAGGGTGGTCGCGTCCATCCCCGCGACGTGCGCGGACTGGATCACGCGCACCGCCGACGCCGCCTCGGGCTCCCCCTTCTTCGCCGCACCGCCCAGGCACATGAGCGAGGCGGGCGCGAACTCGTAGAAGTTACCGTCCTTGACGATCTTCGTCTCGGGGCGGATCACGTCCGCGAGCGCCGGGAACAGCTCGCCGTCGACCTCGCCGAGCGCGGGCTTGGTCGGCGTGGGTACGAGAAATCCGAACGACTTCGCCGTGGACTGAAACTGCGCGCGGCGGATGAACGTCTCGGTCTTGGTCGCAGGATCCCAGACGATCACCGCTTCCTCGTCGGCGATCTTGACCTCGGCGCCCTTCGGCGGCGCGGGGGCGCACGCATCGGCCGGCAACGAGTCAGTGACCAGCGCGGCGAGCGCGAGGACAGCGGCGAGGCATTTCACCCGCCGATCGTGCCACGAGTCAGGTAGCCGGCGCGCGCTCGGCGAGCCAGCGATCGGTGCGCTGCGCGACGGTCACCAGCGCCTCGAACATCCGTGCTTGCACCGGCGAGCGCTCCGCGGGTGCGAACAGAAACTTCTGGAACCAGTCCTGGCCCTTCTTCGACACCTTGAACAGCCCGCGGATCGGCTTGGTGTCCGCGCCCTGCCCCGGATCGGTCTTCTCCTTGCGCATTCTGCGCAGGATCTCGGCGTGGTACCGGAAGCTCTGCATGTTCATCTCGGCCTGGTCGATGCCGAGCGCCTCGAACGAGGGCGACAAGTTGATCCCCGAGAGGATCATCTCGAGGTTCATCTTGGTCTGGAACCACCACAGCTGCGCGGCGTCCCGCTCCGAGAGCCCGCACAGCACGTCGGGCAGCGTCAGCACACCGAGCCCCACGTGCCGCGCCTCGTCGCGCTCGAAGTAGTAAAGAAGATCGGTGAGCACCGGCTCGAGCTTCGCCTCGGCGATCTGGCGAAACATCACGACCGCGGTGCTCTCGACGAGCAACTGCATGCCGACGACCTTGTAGAGGAGATTGTCGGTCTCGAGCAGCTGGACGAGCAGCGTGCGGCTCCAGCCGCCGAGCTTCTGCACATCGATGCCCGCGCGCCACAGGTACTCGCGCAGCACGAAGAAGTGGCGCGCCTCGTCGAACACCTGGCTCGACGCCGCCATCTTCGCCGGCGTGTCCTCGAGCTTCATCGCGAGGTCCGCGCTGATCGACCACGCCGCGAGCTCGCCCCACAGCAGCACGGCCGCGATCCGCGCGAACGCTTCCTTCTTGTCCTCGGGAAACTGGATGCCGCCGTGCTTCGCGATCAGATCGTCCATCACCGTGCGGCCGTCCCACGCCTGCTCGTGCCCCTTGTGGTAGATGCGCGCGAGCGTATCGGTGCGCGCCTGCGCAATTCCCACGATCGACGGATCGCCGAGCGAGTAGGGCGGAAACTGCGTGCGGGCCTTCTGCGGGTTGAGCCAACGTTCCGTGAGCGTTCCCATCGCGAACCTCCTACTCGGGTTTGAGCCGTTCCGACAACGTGCCGATCGCGTGGAGGCTTGCCGCCTCGCGCGCGAGCTGCTTCAGATCCACCGGCGTGTCGCTGCGCAACGCCGCGAGCGCGAGCTTCTCCACGCCGCCCACCACCATGGTCGCCACCGCGCGCGCATCGAGTGGCCGGAGGAACCCCGCCACCTGCGCCGCCACGATACTGCGCTCCACGATGCCGATCGCGGTCTCGTCGATCTCGCTGAGGATGGTCTCGGCGCCGACATCGAGACCGACCGCCTCGCGCAACACGATGCGCAGCGTGTCGCCATCGGCGAACACCACCTCGAGCAGCTCGTGTAGCTGGTGCGCGCTGAACTCGATCGCGGCGGTCCGCGTGATCTTCTCCGGTGGCGCGAACGTCGGTGCCTCGCGCTCCTGCCGCTCCATCAGCGCCTTCGCGCGATCGAGCGTCTCGCGGAGGATCGCGGTCAGCACCGCGCGCTTGTTCGGGAAGTATTGATAGAGCGTTCCGCGCCCGATCCCCGCCGCCTCGCAGATGTGGCTGACGTTCGCCTGATGGAATCCGCGCTCCGCGAACACGCGCTTCGCGCAGCTCAGGATCTGCCGTTGGCGGACTTCTGAACGAAGGTAACTCATTGTATAGATACGGAACTGACGTGTCAGTTCTAGCCCGGACTCGACCTGCGGTCAAGCGCCGTGATCGGCCCTAGAACCGGCCGGCGATGCCGACGCGAACGCCGCCGGGCTCGGCGCTGATCTCGACCACCCGGCGGTTGAGCACCACCAGCGCACCGCCGACCAGCACCGCCGCACCGCCGATCGCGAGCGACGTCAGCGAGATCCGGTTGTCGCGCTCCACGCTCGATTCGAGGCTCGCGAGACCGAGATCGCCGTACTCCTGTTCCGAGCAGCCGTTCGGGCAGCTCGCGATCGATCGCCGATCGAGGTCATCGCGGGTGCCGCGCGCGCGCAGGTTGAACGCGATGCCCACGCCGGCGACCACCGCGCCTCCCGCGACCACCGCCCACGGCTTCCAGGGCGCCCATCGCGGCTCGGTCGCCACCTGTGGCCGGGCGAGATGAACTGCGATGGTCTCGGTCTCGCCGCCGATCAGGATCAGATCACGCGTCATGGTCCCGCGACCCGCGGCGCGGCCGATCAGCAGATGTTTTCCCGGCGTGCGCCGCACGCGGTACGTGCCCGGGCACGCGCCGAGTGCTTCGCCGTCGAGCGCGATCGCCGCCCCGGCCTGATCGCACGACACGTCGAGATGCGCGACCTGCTTCACGAGCAGGCGCTGGTAGTTCTGCGCCTCCTGGAACACCGCGTCCTCGAGTGGACCCGCGCCGAACGCGAGCGCCTTCTCGAGGCTGTCGTACGCTTCGATCGGCCGATCGAGCGCGACCAGTGCGCGCACCATGTTGAAGCGGATCGCCGGGTGATCCCACGACGTGATCGCGGCCGCGTACTGGGCGAGCGCCTCCTTGTACTTGTTCGCGAGGAACAGCTCGTTGCCGCGCTCGAGCAGCTTCTGCGCCGCGATCTTCGCCGCGGGGGTGACACCGCGCGACCACGCGGGTTCCGGCGTCTCGGCCCGCGCCACCACCGGCGCGAGCAGCGCGAGGATGATCAGCAGTCGTCGGGGCACAGCGCCGCGTCCTCCAGGTACGGGTTGCACACGCCATCGCCGCAGTGCGGTTGGGCCGGATCGCACGTGCTGCCGGGTGGACAATGCGGCGTGCAGAGCGCCCAGCAGTCCTCGTCGGCGCATCCGGCGCGGCCGTCGCCGTCGGCATCGCTGCCGTCACAGGCGTCGTCGGGTGTGGCCGAGTCCCAGCGGAGCAGCCAGGTGTCGCCCACGATGCCGAAGCTGCCCGTCTGTCCACCGAACATCAGTGCACCGTGCTCGATCGGATCGTAGGCCATCACGTGGCCGAAGCGGCCCGATGGTCCCGCCGCGGCGCCGCTGTCGTGCCAGTCCGCGCCGCCGGTCCAGTCGAGCACGTTGTCGGGCGTCGCTGCTCCACCCTGCGCCGGCTGACCACCGAACGCGATCATCCGGCGTCGGGTCGAGTCGTAGACCACGACCGCCGAGATGCGCGAGAGGATGTTGCTGGTGGACGTCCAACCCGTCCCATCAAACGCCGTGGTGCTCTTGTCGACCGGACCGGAACCGCCGAACACGAGCGACCGGTTGGCGATCGGATCGTACGCCGCCGCCGCATCGGACCGGCTCTGCGGCGCATTCGTCGTCATCGTCCACGTGCCCGCACGCCACTGCCACGGCTCCTCGATGTTCGGCGTGCCACCGAACACGACGACACCTCCGCCGGGCGATGTCGTCATCACGTGGCCGTAGCGTCCGAATGGGAGGGTCGTCGCGCACGGCGCCCATGCGTTGTCGTCGAGGAGCATGCAGGTGCGGCAGGTCAAGGTCGACTGCGAGTTCGCACAGCCGCCATCCTCGGTCTCGCCGCCGAACAGCACGATCGCGCCGCGGTTGTCGCTCGCCATCGCGTGGAACGTCACGTCGAACGGGAGGTCGGGACCACGCATCCACGCGCGCTGCGACCAGTACCAGGTGTCGGGGCGGCGCCTGGTCGACATCGGTCCCGGGACGTAGCTGTACCCACCGGTCATCACGACGCGGCCGCGGTCGGGGTCCCACGTCATCGCCGCGTGCGTTCGCGGCGGCGGCCCCGCGCCCATGTCCTGCCAGCGCAGCGTCTCGGTGAGGCACCCGCTCGAGCAACCGTCGTGACTCGCGTGATTGCCGTCGTCGCACTCCTCGCCCGCGTCGCCGTCGACGATCCCGTTGCCGCACAGCTCGAACGATCGACACGTCGCCGCGCAACCATCACCGCCGACCGTGTTGCCGTCGTCGCAGACCTCGTCGCCGCTGATCACACCGTCGCCGCAGTCGCCGGGGCTGATACATCCCTCCGGATCCCCACAGCGCGTGCCGGCCGGGCACACGGTGCCGTCGTCGCAATGCACCGCGCCAGCCTGGACGCATCCCGCGAGGCCGACGAGCGCGAACCACCAGAGTCGCACGCGCCGATCATACGACGTCCGCGGGTCACACGCTGTCTACTACGAGGCACAAGCGCGTCGCGCTAACCACGGGCGGCGACATGCGCCCCGGGTGGCATGCGGCGTGATGAAGCATGCGGGGGATGCAGCCGATCGACCACGCGATGCTCGCGGCCGTCACCGGCGGCGCCGATGATTTCGGGCGCTGTGGCCCGGCCTCCGGCTGGACGTTCCTCGGCGACATCCACACCCCCGCGTGCGCGGCGCACGACGCGGCGGTCCGCGGGGCCGAGGCGAACGGCACGTCGAAGATCCTGGCACATCTCGGGGCGCTGCCGCTGCTCCCCGCCGCCGTTGGCTCGTGGGTGAAGAAGAAGCTCGGCTTCTAGCCGGAGACGATCCGGCACAGCTCGCCCATCGCCTCGGGCTTGAACATCGACCGGCCGAGCAAGAGCCGCGCGGCCTCGAGCACGCCCTCGGTGACCGCGGGGTGGGGGTGCACGCAGCGCTCGACGGCATCGAGTGTGCCGCCCTGCCCGATCAACAGCGCGACGCCCTGGATACACGTGCCGGCCTGCGGGCCCACGACGCGCAGTCCGAGCAAGCGCCCATCGGGACGTGCGAGCAGCTTCACGAAGCCAGCGGTCGCGCGCATCGCGAGGTTCCGGCGGTTGAGCGCGTTCGACACCACCGCCGCGCGATAGTGGATGCCCTTCGCGCGCGCCATCTGCTCGTTGAGCCCCACGGCGGCGACCTCGGGGCTGAGGAAGTAGATCGCGGACTGCGCCTCGTAGACGATCGCCGGCGGATCGAGCCCGAACATGTCCTCCACGGCGTGACGCGCCTCGAGCTCCGCGAGGTTCGCCAGCATGAGATCGGGCGTGACGTCACCCGCGGCCCAGATGTTCGGCGCGCTCGTGCGCGTGCTGTCGACAGTGACGCCACCGTTCGCGTCGACGGCGATGCCGGCGCGATCGAGCCCGAGGTCCGCAGTCGCCGGCGCCCGCCCGGTCGCCACCAGCACGCGATCGTAGCGCTCGCTCCGTGCGGCCCCGCCCTCGTCCGTCCACGCGACCTCGACCTCGTCGCCGATCACGGTGACGCGCTCGACCTTCGCGCTCCGATGAACGTGCACGCCGATCGCACCGAACCGCGCCGCGACCACCGCCGAGATGTCCTCGTCCTCGAACGGGAGGATGCGCGCCTGGCGATCGAACAGCTCCACCCGGGTCTGCCCGAAGTGCGCGAACACGGTCGCGTACTCGCAACCGACCACGCCGGCGCCGATGATCGCGAGCCGCTTCGGCAGCTCGGGCACGTGCTCGATGTGGTCACTCGTCACCACGCGCACGTGGTCCACGGCGAACGTTGGTGGCACGCGCGGTCGTGATCCGACCGCGAGC
This sequence comes from Haliangiales bacterium, assembly GCA_038203335.1. Taxonomy (GTDB): domain Bacteria; phylum Myxococcota_A; class Polyangia; order Haliangiales; family Haliangiaceae; genus JABFXX01. The sequence continues at coordinate 37,925 of JBBRED010000015.1, forward strand.
AGGAACTTCTCGGCGTGCAGCGTGCGCTCGCCGACCTGGATCGTGCTCCGCCCGGTGAACACCGCCCGCCCGACCACGCGCTCGATCGAGCCGCGTCCCGGTCCCGGCACCGCGAGCGCCGCGAGCTGACGAACGAGCAGCGCTTGCGCTTCATCGCACGCGGTGCGCACCTCGGCGCGCACCGCCGCCCATGACGGCGTCATGCCCGCACCGTCGTAGCCGCGGTCCGAGCGGCACGAGCGGGCGAAGTCGCCGGCGAGGTGCCACAGCGTCTTGGACGACAACGCGCCCTCGAAGATCCCCGCGCCTCCGAGTGGTCCCGCTTCGATCAGCGCGACGTGGTTTCCCAGATCTGCAGCGCGGATCGCACCCGCAACACCCGCCGGACCACCGCCGATCACGCACAGGTCATAACGATCCACCCCCGGAGCCTACCCTAGCCGTCTACACTCGGAGGGCATGCAGGCCGTCGCCATGATCCTCGCCGTCAGCGCGACCGCCTGCGGGTTCAGCGTCTCCGGCGGCACGGGCGGCGACGGTGGCACCGATGCACCGGTGATCGATGCGCCCGCCGGCGACGATGGTCCGCTCGATCCGGACGCGATGACCGGCCCGAAGCGGCGGGTCAAGCTGACGTTCCAGAACGGTACCCGGAACCTCGCGCTCGATAACTTCGTCGCGCTCGTGGTGCTCGATCCGCAACGCGTGAGCTACGCGGCGATCACGGCGAACGGCGCGAACCTCCGGTTCACCGACCCCGATGGCACCGTGCTCGATCACCAGATCGACGAGTGGAACGCGGGCGGTATCTCGACGATCTGGGTCCGCGTGCCGATGATCGATGCCTCGAGCAACACCGACTTCATCTACCTCCACTACGGCGATCCGGCGCTCTCTGACAACCAGGATCCCGCGGGCGTGTGGGCCGGTCACACGGCGGTGTGGCACCTCTCGCAGGATCCGGGACCGGGGGGATCCGGTGACATCCGCGACTCCGCCGGCACGAACCACGGCACCGCCTCGTCGGGGATGCAGAGCAGCGACCTGGTCGCCGGCGTGATCGGGCGCGGGCTCCAGTTCGCCGGCAATGGTACGGGCGTGACCGCAACCGCCCTCGCGATGACCACGTACACCTGGTCGATGTGGGTGCGCGGCACCACGGCCCCCGCGGTGGCGTCGAGCAACAAGGAGCCGATCAACAACGGCGACGTCACCTTCAACTTCTCGTGGGACCACAGCATGGCGGCGTTCGTCGGCGCAGCGGCGCAGCGGGACGCCACGATGTGGCACAGCGTGGCGCCGGCCGTGCTCGCCGCGAACACCTGGTACTACCTCGCCGGCACGTACGATGGCACGAACCTCTGCAGCTACGAGGACGGCAACGCCGGCACGTGCACCGCATCGGGGGCGCCCCTCGCACCCAACGGCGCATTCCTGATCGGTTCGGCCGCGAGCGGTGCGGCCACGTTCTCCGGAAACCTCGACGAGATCCGCGTCAGCACCACCGCGTTCTCGCGGCTACGCCTCGAAGCGGAGCACGTCAATCAGCGCGCCGCCAACGCGAATCCGTTCGTCGTGTTCTCGGCGCCCGAAGTCGAGCCCTGACACGTTTGAAGATCGTGCGCGCGTTTTGACACGCGACGTGTGCCTCACCGGCCACAACCACGTGCACGTCGTCGGAATCGCTCGTGGCCTCATCCGTGCACCGGCGCCTCGGACGGAGGTGACTAGCGATGTGGACGATGATCAAGCGCGGTATGTTCAAGGTCGGGACGCTGGCGAAGGCGATGTGTCTTGCAGCGACACTCGGTGTGATCGAGATGGTGCAGAGCTCGCGCGGCCGGCGCGTGCTCGCAGTGCTCACACTCGCGGGACTCACGGTAGGGTTCGTGCTCGCACGACCGATCCGATCGATCCCCGCGGGTACGGCGGCGGTGCGCGTGAATCGATTGACCGGCGGAATGACGATCCTCGAGGAGGGCTGGGCGATCGCGCTGCCGGGTATTCACTCGCTACGTACATATCCACTTCATGACCAGGTCTACCGGCCGGCGGACTCGGTCAAGGCGTCAGGCGCGGGCGCGTATCAGTCCGTCGAGGGCCTGACGATCGGCGTCGATATCTCGGTGCGCTGGGCGCTGGATCCCGAGAAGATGACGAAGGCCGCGCGGCTCCGTCCCGAGGAGCTCGAGCAGGATCTGCTCCAGCCCACGGTCGACGGTGCGCTGCACCGCGCGTTCGCGCAGCACACGGTTCGCGAGATCTTCGCCACCTCGCGTGCGCCGATCCAGAAGGGGCTCGAGGACGAGCTGCGCGCCACGCTCGGTGTGGAGGGCGTGGTGATCAAGGCGGTGGCGATCGGCGGCGTCGATCTGCCGGCGCAGTACAAGGCCGGCCTCGAGGGCCTGCTCGCCGAGGAGCTCTCGGCCGAGAAGATGCGCTACACGCTCGAGCTCAAGGACAAGATGATCAAGCAGTCCGAGCTGGAGGGCGAGGCCGACAAGGTGCGCCGCGAGAAGGCCGCATCGGCCGCGGGCTCCGAGCAGATCATCGCCGCGAAGGCGCAGGCCGAGGCGATGCAGCACGTGCTGCCGCTCAAGGAGAAGGAGATCGAGCAGAAGCGACTCGAGGCCGAGGCCGCGCGCGTGGTCCGCATCAAGGGCGCCGAGGGCGACGCGGAAGCGCGCCGCATCGAGGCCGGCGGCGAGGCCGATGCGCGGCGCAAGCTCGCCGATAGCGATGCCTATCGGCTCGACGTGACGGGCAAGGCGACCACCGCGCAGATGGCGCGCGAGGCGGCGCTCCTCAAGGGCAACCCGCTGTTGATCCAGAAGACCCTCGCCGACAAGCTGTCCGACAAGATCAGCGTGATCATCGCGCCGCCGAACACGAACGGCTTCTTCGCGAGCGGTCTGCTCGGCCAGACGCCCGCACCGGCGCCCGCCCCGAACGAGGACGAGTAGATGCTGCCGCTCGCACTGACGGCGGCGATCGTCGTGGGAGATCACGTCGCGCTGCGAGCGGCGTAGGAGCGGACCGCGGCCCAGCAGGCCGTGCTGTGGAAGGGCGACTGGCTCGAGGTCCGTGGCGGCAAGAAGGGGTGGCTCAAGGTCTGGGACCACCGGCACGAGCGCGGCGGCTGGGTGCAGGGGAAGTCCGTCAAGGCGATCGAGCTCGCAGAGCCCTCGGCCCCCGCCGTGCGCGCCGTGGTGGACTTCCTGCGCGACACGCCGGGCCAGGAGTCGCTCGGCATCGCGTACGCGGCGATCTATCTCAAGGTCGCGCCGAAGGGCTCGATCGATGCGCCGCTGATGATCTCGATCGGCGCGATGGCAGATCGGCTCGCCCGCCGCGCCTCCTCGACGAACGCGGACGCGGCAACGGCGGAGCAGCTCGATGTCGCGCGGAGCTGGGGCATCGTGCTCACCAGCGTCGAGCAGCCCGACGGCGCGCACATCTGTTACGACGGCGCGGCGTTTCACGGCGGGCTCGCGCTCGCACCATCCCCCGCGGATACGGCGATCGCCGTGCTCGCGCTCACCGAGCCCGGGTGCGAACCGCAGGGCCTCGGCGCCACGGCGCAGGTCGCGCGCGAGGAGAGCCGGCTCGCGCTGCTCGAGCGCGTGGATCCCACGCGGGTCGGCGGCCCGGTCGGCAATCAGCTGCGGATCCGCCGCGCCGAGATCGCGGCGCAGCTCGCATGGGCGACCGCACGGCGCGGCGATCTCGCGGGCGCCGCGAAGCACGCCGAGACCGCGTTCGGCATGTTCGCGCGCGTCGACAAGGACGAGCTCGCCGAGGACGATGTGCCCGCGTACGGATCGGCCGCGGTCGGCGTGGCCGCGTCTCGCTGGGCCGCACTGCCCGCGGTGCCCGTCGCGGGCATGACGTTGCAGCTCACCGCCGGCGAGGACGGCGCGACCTGTGTGACGCTCGCAGCGAAGTCGGGGCGCTCGGAGCCCACGTGCACGCACGGCCAGGTGTGGGTGCAGTCGCTGCGCGCGAGCGCGAACCGGAGCGCCGCCGTGATCGCCGTCGAGCCCCTGCCCGGCTGGCTCGAGCTCTGGCTGTACCGGCGCGTCGACGACGGATGGATCGTCGACGTGCTCGCGCCGAACACCGATGGTCCCGATCGCGGCTACGTCGAGCTCGCCGGCTTCTCCGCCGACGGCGCGCACGCGGTGTTCGTTCGCGAGTCACGCACCGCGGGTGTGGTGCGGCGCAGCTTCGAGTCGGTCACCGTCGGGAGCCTCGCGGTGGACCGCAAGGCATCGAACCTCGGTGCGCTTGGTGCGGCGCAGAAGTGGGCGAGCGCCGAGTGGCGACAGCGCACCCTGTCGCTTCGCTAGACCAGCGCGAAGATCAGAGCGACCACGCTCGCGGCGAGCAGCAGGACGCTGACCGGGAGCAGCCACGTGCGGTGCGCCCGCACGACCGGGCGGTGAACCTCGAACGCCGGCTCGGCGACCACCGCCATCGCGCGCGTCACCGAGCCCTGCGCGAAGTCCTCCTGCGTATCGAAGTAGCCCTCCTCCATCTCCTCTTCGGTGATCGGCGGAGCGGGAAGTGGAAGCAACGAGCGCGAGCCTTCGACCGCGAGCACCGCGTTCGGGCGCTTGAGCGTGTGTGCGAAGCGATCCTTCGCGTGACTGGACGCCGCGCTCGACGTCGCGACCACCTCGATCTCGGCATCGAGATCCGGCGCCGGCTTCGGCGTTACCGCATCGAGCACGTTCGCGATCGCGGTGCAGTCGAACTCGATCGTCTGTGCGGCATCGCGCTGCGGCTTGTGTTTCGCGGCGCGCCCCCGCGCCACCACGTTGCGGTTCTGCATCGCGAACAGGGTAGTAGGTTCTCTGGGTTTCGTCGGGTAGCGGAGGGCTATCTCCGCGAGATTGCTGCGTGTAGGACGCGACGGCACACCTAACGAGATCGAGAACCCGGTCGATGTATGGAGCGTAGGCGTGCCTTCGTTTTCGTTCCTCCGGGCCCTGATCCCATCGTGGCGATTCTTCGATCGCGCGGTTCTTTCACCGCGGCTGTACATCCGGGTCGGAAGCACTCCGGAGTCGCTCGCGGCCTGGGCACCTGTCGATCTCGGCTCGCGCTCGGGCGGCGCGTTCGCCTTCGCCCCGGCCGCCAACCTCTCGCTTGCCTACCAGTCCGCCATCGATCGCCTGGTGGTCGAGCTCGGTGACGTCGACCTCTCCGAAACCGAGAGCGAGATCGAGATCGAGACCGATCCGCGCGTGACCGAGCTCGTATCGTATCGGCTCGTCGAGCGGATCGCGCGCACGCACGCGCCGCGCGCGGCGTTCGTGCAGTGGAAGATCCTGGTCCCCGAGATCGCCGGCGACTACCTCGTCGCTCCGATCACGGAGCACGCCACGTGATCGACTGGATGCCCCGCCTCGCCGCGCTCGCCACCGCGATCGCCGCGCTCGAGCTGATCATCGTGCGCGACGCGTTCTCGGATCGCGGCGTGTTCGCGTGGTCGGTGCTGCGCGCGGACTACGGCGTGCTCGCGCGACCGCTCGGCGTGCTGTTCGGCGCGCGCGGCACGTTCGTGCTGCTGCTCGTGCAGCTCGCGGCCGCGATCGCGCTGCCGGTGATCGATCACCCCGCGCCGGCGTGGATCGCCTTTGCAGCGACGCTCGCGATCGCCGTGCGCTGGCGCGGCAGCTACAACGGCGGCAGCGATGCGATGCTCCTCGTGGTGCTGGGCGTGATCGCGATCGGCCGCACGGCTCCGTCGCTCGAGAACGCCGCGCTCGCGTACGCGGCCGCGCAGCTCGTGCTCTCGTACGTGATCGCGGGCGTCGCGAAGCTGAAGGATCCGGTATGGCGTGCCGGTCGCGCGCTGCCGATCCTCGTCGCACTGCCGCAGTACCGCGTGCACCCGCGCGTCGCCGCCATCCTCGCCTCGCCGCGCCTCGGTCGTGCGCTCGCGTACGCGATGCTCGCGGTCGAGTGCACGTTCCCGCTCGCGCTGCTGCATCCGACCGTGTGCATCGTCTACCTCGCGATCGGCGCCGGCTTCCACCTCGTCAACGCGGTGGTGTTCGGGCTCAATCGATTCTTGTGGGTCTGGCTCGCGGCGTATCCCGCCCTGCTCCACTGGGCGAGCTAGTCGATTCGCTTTAACATCGGATCTCCGTCGCGCGTCGAATACCGCCGTCCCAGGAGATCCCATGTCCAAGCTTCGCGTTGCCCTGATCACCGCTCTCGTTGCCCTCCCGCTCGGCGTGTTCGCCGGTGGTGCCATGAAGGGTCACCCCAACATGCAGGCCGCCGCCAAGGCGCTCGACACCGCGTTCGACAAGATCACGGCGGCCCAGAAGGCGAACGAGTACGACCTCGGTGGTCACGCCGCGAAGGCGAAGGACGCGATCCAGCTGGCGAAGGACGAGCTCAAGCTCGCCGCCGAGACCTCGAACGACAAGAAGTAGTCAGCGGAGCCGGATCCACGTCGGGGCGTGATCGCTGGCGTTCGGCCGCGCGCGGACCCAGCGATCCACGCCCGCATCGACCAGCGTCGGCGCCAGCACCGTGCTGAGCAGCAGGTGGTCGATGCGAAGTCCCGCGTCGCGCTTCCAGTGATCGCGGAAGTAGTCCCAGAACGTGTAGATGCGCTCGCCCGGATGCTTCGCAGGCAGCGCATCGAGCCAGCCCTGTGCGAGCAGCCGCTGGAACTGCGCGCGCGGCTTCGGCTGGAGCAGCGCGTTGCGGACCCACGACTTCGGGCTGTAGATGTCGTCGTCGGTCGGCACCACGTTGTAGTCGCCCGCAAGCACCACCGGGTGACCCGAATCGAACAGCCCCTGCGCGTGCGCGATCAGCGACTCGAACCACGCGAGCTTGTACGCGAACTTCGGGCCCTTGATCGGATTGCCGTTCGGCAGGTACAGCGCGCCCACGATCACGCCCTGCACGGCCGCCTCGAGGTAGCGTGCGCGCTCGTCGTCCTGCCCGGGCAGCGCGCGCCGCGTCTCGATCGGCTTCGCGCCCTTGCTGAGGATCGCCACGCCGTTCCACAGAGGCTCGCCGCGCCAGACCGCCGAGTAGCCGGCATCGGCGAGCTCCCGTGCCGGGAACTGCTTGTCGGTCGCCTTCAGCTCCTGCAGGCACACCACGTCCGGCGATTCGCGCTCGAGCCACTCGAGAAGATTCGGGAGCCGCTTCACCACGTCGTTGATGTTGAACGTCGCGACGATCACTACTAGCCCCGATGGACGGACGCCATCGTCTCGAACGTCTCCCGCGGGTCGTCGGTCATCTGCAGCAGCGCGAGATCCGCGGGGCCGATCTTGCCTTCGGCGAGCGCGGACTTCTCGAGGAAATCGACCAGACCGCGCCAGTACGCCTTGTCGAACAGCACCACCGGAAAGTGCGAGATCTTTCCCGTCTGGATCAGCGTGAGCGCTTCGAACAGCTCGTCGAGCGTGCCGAACCCGCCCGGGAAGATGATGAACGCCGACGAGTACTTGATGAACATCGTCTTGCGCACGAAGAAGTAGCGAAACGTCACCAGCGTGTCGATGTACGGGTTCGCCGACTGCTCGAACGGCAGCTCGATGTTGCAGCCGATCGATCGGCCCTTCGCATCGCGCGCCCCGCGGTTCGCCGCTTCCATGATCCCCGGCCCGCCGCCCGTGATGATCGAGAACCCCGCGTTCGCGAGCAGCGCCGCGGTCTCGCGCGCCGCCTTGTAGTGCCGATGACTCGGCGGCGTTCGCGCCGAGCCAAAGATCGACACCCCGCGCTCGAGGTTGCCGAGCTGGTCGATCCCCTCGACGATCTCGCTCGTGATCCGCATGACCCTCCACGTCTCCTCGCGGCGGAAGTCCGTGTGGTTGGGCGAATCGAGCAGCCGCTGATCTTCGGTCAGGTCCTCCGGATCTCGGATCGCGTCATCGATCGGAATCGCGCGCTTCTTGCTCGCCGCCTGCTGGAACTTCCGGTTCCCGGCCACCGCGCTCACCTCGATCTGGCGGAGCTTCGTGCGATCGAGCGTCTGCTTCGGTGTCTTGCGCGCCATCGCGAACATTGTGCACGCCCTGACACGACGGCGCGATCCGGTGACCACCCGATCAGGCCCCGGCGCGCGTGCGCTCTACACCGCGGTGAACCACGGCGGCGCCGTCTCCGAGTACCTCGCGTTCGAGCTGTCGACGGTCGCGCGCGCTACGAGATCGATCGACCCGATGATCCGGTCCACGCGATGAATCCCGATGGGAACCGGTACGACATCCTCGTTGCCGGCGCCTACGGCATCACCACCGCCGAGCTGACCTGCCGCGTCGTTCCCGGCGAATGCGCATCACCGTCGCCCGAGGCGACCGTTTCGAAGT